>JANMCU010000205.1:0-4589 GCA_031361415.1 Chloroflexota bacterium
CCGACGGGCAGCCTCGATTCCGTCACCGGCGCGGGCATCATGAAGCTGTTCAGCCGGCTCCACGAGAGCGGCCGGACCGTGATCGTCGTGACCCACGACCCGCGTGTCGCCGACCTGACCCAGCGCCAGATCCACCTGCTCGACGGGCAGATCGTCCTCGACGCGCCGACCGACATGATCAGATCGGGCGCTGCCGGCATCGCGAACCCGCCCCCTGCGCGTCCACCTTCTCTCTCGCCCGTCTCCGTCCGCTGACATGCCGCTGATCGAGACGCTCCGCACGGCGTTCGTGGCGACCGCGGCGAACAAGCTCCGCGCGGCGCTGACGATCCTCGGCATCCTGGTCGGTGTTGCCGCTGTCATCGGGATGGTGAGCGTGGGCGAGGGCGCCTCGGCGTCCATCGCGAGCACGCTGCAGGGGCTCGGGACGAACCTCGTCCTCGTCTCGCCGGGTGGCCAGACGACCGGTCTCGTGCGCGGTGCCGGCGGCGGGGCGACGACCCTGACCCTCGATGACGTCACCGCACTCCAGGCGGCTGGTGCCGTCGTCGACGCCGCGGCGATCGAGCCCGAGCTGTCAGGCCGGGCCCAGGTCATCGTCGGCGGGTCGAACACCAACACCTCGGTGACCGGCACGACGCCGGCCTACCAGACGGTGCGCAACTGGACCGTCGCTGACGGCGCCTTCTTCACCGACGGCGACGTGTCGTCGAACGCGTCGGTTGCGGTGATCGGCGCAACGACGGCGACCAACCTGTTCAACGGCGGCGAACCGGTCGGGCAGTACATCAACCTGAACTTCAGCAGTGGCGGACGCAACGCACCGGTTCGAACGGTCCGCCTGCAGGTCGTCGGCGTGTTCGCCTCGAAGGGCACCGCGGGCGGCTTCTTCAACCAGGACGACCAGGTCGTGGTCCCGGTCACGACGGCCGCCCAGCGGATCTTTGGCAGGTCGAACGTGAGCACGATCGCGATCAGCGCGACGAGCCAGGACACGATGAGCAACGTCCAGCTCGAGGTGACGCAGGTCCTGCTGGGGACGCATCACGTCGCCGACCCGACCCAGGCCGACTTCACCGTCCAGACCCAGCAGGATCTCCTGTCGGCGGCGACCTCGGCGTCCTCGACGTTCACGATCCTGCTCGCCGCGATCGGCAGCATCAGCCTCCTCGTCGGCGGCATCGGGATCATGAACATCATGCTGGTCTCGGTCACCGAGCGGACCCGCGAGATCGGCCTGCGCAAGGCGCTCGGCGCACGCCGGACCGACATCCTCGGCCAGTTCCTCATCGAGGCTGTCTTCCTCACGACGCTCGGCGGGATGGCCGGAGCCCTCACCGGAATCCTGGTTTCGATCGCGATCGCGCGCCTTACGACCGTCCAGGCGACCGTGACCCCCGTGTCGCTCCTGCTGGCCGTCGGGGTCAGTGCCGCCGTCGGCCTTGTCTTCGGGCTGTATCCCGCGCGGCGGGCCGCCGGCCTCCAGCCAATCGTCGCTCTTCGAACCGAGTAGTCCGCATCACGTCCTGGCCCGCGCCGGGTCGCAATTCAAGGGAGATCGTTCAATGACCACTCCGTCCCTCGACCAGTCGGCCCCGTTCGCGCCGGGTGGTCAGCCTCCCCAGATCGTCCGTGTCGCCGCTGCCCCTCGTCGCCCGTGGCTCCCGGTCGTGGGCGCGATCCTTCTCGCGGCCGTCGCCTTCGCCGGCGGGTTCGCCGTCGCGAACGCGACCGCCACGAAGGCCCCGACGACCGCCGGAAACGGCGGCGGCAACTTTGGCAACGGCCAGGGCTTCGGACCCGGCGCATCCGGTCGCCCGCGCGGCGGGGGCGGCGGCGCCAGCGGTAAGGTCGGCTCCGTGTCGTCGGACCAGATGACGATCACGACGGCCGCCGGGGGTCAGCGGATCGTGCTCCTGACCCCGACGACGACCGTGACCCAGATCAGCTCCGCGACCAAGGCGATCACCGACCTCGCGGCCGGTCAGACGGTGACCGTCGTCGGCACCGCGAACCCCGACGGGAGCGTCACCGCGACGAGCGTCGTCGTCGGCGACATCGGCGCATTCGGTGGCCGCGGAGGCTTCGGCGGTCCGGGCGGGGACAGCCCGTCGGCCAGCCCGGCTCCGTGACGTCCGGGCCGGTCAGGTCGCGCTGGCCGGCCTCGCCGAGGTAGCTCTCGCAGACCAGCCCGGGCAGGCGGCTGGCTCCGCGGTCGGCGCCGCGTCCGCCGGCGTCGTCACCTCAGGCAGCTCGAAGGCCTGCCCGGCCGGACGGCAGCATCGCGACGGGTGGTGGATCGGTCGAACGCCGTGGCAGGACTCGGCCGTCAGCGCTCGCCCGCGAGGTAGGCATGCCACAGCAGCCGCGCTGCGACGGCCCGCCAGGGACGCCATGCCTCGGCGACCCGGCGCTGGGTCTCTCTGTTCGGCAGCGTCGCGAGGCCCTTGGCACAGCGCATCGCTGCGGCGAGCGCGAGGTCACCGTCTGGCCAGACGTCACGCCGGCCGAGGGCCATGAGGAGATAGATGTCCGCGGTCCAACGGCCGATCCCGACGAGCCTGGTGAGGCGATCCCGGGCCTCGTCATCGTCGACGCCGGCTAGGGCGGCGGCGTCGAACCGGCCGTCGATCGTCGCCTCCGCCAGCCCGACGACGTAGCGCGCCTTCTGGCGGGTCAGCCCCGCTGCGCGCGCACCTGTCTCGCCGAGGGCCGCGATCGACTCGGCCTCGATCGCGCCGGCGGCGAGCCGCAATCGCTCGAACGCCGCAGCGCCCGAGCGCAGCGACACCTGCTGCTCGAGGACGATCGCGATCAGGGTCGCCAGCCCGGGCGGCCGGTTCCACAACGGCGGCGGGCCGTGGCGGGCGATGATCCCCCCGAGATCGGGGTCGCGCTCGGCAAGGATCGCGGTCGCTCGGAGCAGACGGGTGTCGTCGAGGGGCGGCTCGGGCATCCATCGACGGTAACCCGGACGAGTCGCCGCTGGTTGCAGCCGCCGCAGCCAGCTTTCATGAGCCTCTCATGGGCTTTGCCGAGCCTTCGGCCCAACGGTCCAGGCCAACCGAGGGAGCGCCCCAGCACACCACCACCGTTGTCACCCGTGCCCACGGGTGCGGGAGAACAGCGTGAACGATCCTTTTCGTGACGAGCCGACGACACGCGATCAAACCGCGGCGCCCGAAGGCTGGCGTCCGCCGGCGCGTGGCTCAGCGACCCAATCGACCGCCGAGCAATCGGCTCCACCGACGACGACCGCCCAGCCTCGCGACTCGCGCGAGACGCGTGACGCCATCGACGGGGCGATCGATGCCCGCCGCACGGCCGAGGCCGTCCTGTACGAGATCAGGCGGGTCATCGTCGGTCAGGACGCGATGCTCGAGCGGGTGCTCGTCGCGCTCCTCGCCGGCGGCCATCTTCTCCTCGAAGGTGTGCCGGGCCTGGCCAAGACGCTGACGATCAAGACCCTCGCCGACGTCCTGCACGCCTCGTTCCGCCGGATTCAGTTCACCCCGGACCTCGTCCCGGGCGACCTCGTCGGGACCCGGATCTATCGCCCCGATCGTGGAACGTTCGACACCGAGCTCGGACCGGTCTTCTGCAACTTCCTGCTGGCCGACGAGATCAATCGCGCGCCGGCCAAGGTCCAGTCGGCCCTGCTCGAGGTCATGCAGGAGCGCCAGGTCACGATCGGTCCGGAAAGCCACCCGGTGCCCCGGCCGTTCCTCGTGATGGCGACCCAGAACCCGATCGAGTCCGAGGGAACGTACCCGCTGCCGGAGGCCCAGGTCGACCGGTTCATGATGAAGGTCATCGTCGGCTACCCGAGTGGCGAGGAGGAGGCGCTCGTCGTCGAGCGGTCGCTCCGGCCGGCTGCCTCGGTCTCGCCGATCCTCACGGCCGATGGCCTGGCCGCGCTCCAGGCGTTGACCGCCGACGTGTACGTCGACCGGCCGATCGTCGACTATGCGGTCGCCCTGACCGCCGCGACTCGTCATCCGGAGCGGGTCGGCCTGCCGGCCGTCAAGCCGTACATCTCGTTCGGGGCGAGCCCGCGCGGCTCGATCAACCTGATCCATTCGGCCCGCGCGCTGGCCCTCGTCCGCGGCCGGCGCTACGTGATCCCGGGCGACGTCGTCGACCTCGCCCGCGACGTGCTTCGCCACCGGATCGTGCCGAGCTTCACCGCCCTCGCCGAGGAGGTGACCGCGGACATGATCCTCGACCGCCTGATCGACGCCGTCGCCGTGCCGCGGGTCGCGCAGGACGGCCTGCTCGCCCGGGCCGAAGCCACGGATCGTGGCACGCTCGTCGGACAGGCCCGGCACAATCCCCGCGCCGAGTCGTACGCCGCCACCGGACAGGAGCGGTCTGCATGACGGGCTGGGCGCTGGCCACCGGCGGACCGTCGCGCACCCCGGCCCGGCCCGGCCCCGGCCCGACGCCGGAGGCGCTCCTCCGTGCGCTCGATCTGACCGTCGGCCGCCGGATCCGCGGTCTCCTGCCCGGGGAGTACCGGGCCCACGACCTCGGCGGCGGCACCGAGCTCGCCCAGGTCCGGCCGTACGAGCCCGGCGATGACATCCGGC
>JANMCU010000206.1:0-7988 GCA_031361415.1 Chloroflexota bacterium
GCCTGGCTCAAGGACCAGCATCGCGACTACACCGTCGCCGGCGCCGAGGCGAAGCTGTTCGCATCGGAGGTCTCGAGCCGGGTCACCAACGCCGCGGTCCAGGTGCACGGCGGCTACGGCTACATCGAGGAGTACAAGGTCGAACGGTTCCTGCGGGACGCGAAGCTGACCGAGATCGGGGAGGGGACGAGTCAGATCCAGCGGCTCGTGATCGCTCGCAAGCTGCTGGATCTGCGGGTCGAGTAGGCGCTCGGCTGGGGCGGCCAGGTGCTGGGTCGAACGGCCGAAGTCCTGGTCCGGTGCGGACTGGGTCAGTCGCCGGTTCCGGCCGCCTCGACGAGCGCGGCCCGGATGTTGTCCTTGAACCCCGGTCCCCACGGTCCCTGGCCGGCCACGACGTACGGTGAGGTCTCGACCGACTCGAAGGTGGCCGGGTCGGTCACGAACGACGCCGCGCACTGATCGATCGAGCCGCGCAGACGTTCGTACGTCGCGCGGTCGCGGAAGATGAAGAGGTGCACCCGGACGGAGGTGGCCTGGTCAAGCCCGACCGCGTCGAAGCCGATGGCCGTCTTGCCGAGGTTCGCGTCCGGGCAGCCGGCATCGCCAGACACGATCCCGGTGGCGCGGATGCCGTGCAGGCTGAGCTGCCCCGCGATGGTGGGGAACGGCGCCGCCGTGGGCGGGGGAGCGCTGCGGGCGATCGTGCTGCAGCCGGCAATCCCGACCGCGAGCGCCGCGACCAGGAGGACCGCCGCGCGGGCAGATCGAAGCCGGGTGCGACCGAGGGGGATCATCGCGTCGAGCCTACACGCCCGCGCCGATTCAGCGCTCGCGGTTGTGCCGTTTCGCGTCGCGGAGGCGCGACAGGGTATCGCCGTCATCAGGCTTCGGTGCGCCGGTCGGACGGCTGGGCGTCGGTGCCGGGCCCGGCGAGGCAACCCCGCCCGGCGAGGCAACCACTCCCGGCGAGGCAACCACTCCCGGCGAGGCAACCGCGCCCACCGCGCCAGCCGGGCGGATCGGTGCGGCGACGGGGCCCGATCCCGCGCCACGCGGCTCGGCCCCGGCGCTCCCGGCGTCGTCGCCGCCCCCGGCGTCGTCGCCGCGGAGGAGTGCGGCCCGCGCCGCGGTGCCGGCAGCTCGATCGCGGGCGGCGAGCAGCCCCGCGACCTCCGTGGTGCGCGGCGCCAAGGACCGCCTCCAGCCACCGCTCAGCCAGCGCCGCGCGTCGCCCAGTTCGCGTCGCCCGACCGACACCCGGCGCAGGGCGATGTCGAGCGGCCAGAGCAGGAGGGCGATGAGGAGGAGCGTCGGCCACAGGTCGGTCGACGATGAGTTCGTCCGGAGGTCGTGGATCCACGGCTCGGCGGCGGTCTCGACGGCCCGGCCGGCCGTGGCCGAGCGGAGCGTGGCGAGGAACGCCTCGTTCGTGCCGAGTACCCGGTACTCGGTCGGCGTCGGGGCCACGAGCCCGAGCGTCCGACCGAGCGGCGTCGACCCGGGCCGCGTCTGGGACACCCGGATGACGTACGCCCCCGGGTCGATCTCGCCGAGCGGTGCCTCGTACACGCCGGGCGCGACCTGCGCCAGTCCGATCGCCTTCGAGGTCAGGTCGGGAGTCGTGATCGCGACCGCGGTCGAGTAGAAATCGCGCGGCGAGCCGTCCTCGGCCACGCTCTCGACCCGCAGCTTCGTCGTGTTGCCCTCGGTCACGAACGTCGCCTCGATGCCCCCGGTCTCCTCGCCCGGGAACGTCCACGAGACGAGTTGGCTGAAGAACTTCGAGAACCCGGTCCAGTCGATCCAGCCCTTCGCCCAGCGCCCGGTCGAGTCGGACGTCCACGCGACCGATCGTCCGAGCCCGTATTGCCACTGGGCGAGGAGGGGGTCGTCGCGCGGGGTCGCCAGGACCGTCTGGGCGGCCGATTTGGCCGTCGTTCCGTTGTAGCCCAGGAGCTGGGGCAGGGCGTCGATGCCGCGCAGGATCGGCGACTGCGAGGTCAGGATCGGGTGGAAGGTCTCCTCGACGATCTGCTGGCCGGCGACCTGCTGGGTCTCCTTGAGGAAGATGTCGGGGATGCTCGCGGGGTTGACCGCCGGGTAGAACCGGCCGCCGCCCTTCCTCGCGAGGTCGGCCAGGAACGGGTTGGCGCCGCCGCCCGCGCCGACGGTCGAGAGGGTGATCCCGTCGGCCTTCATCTGGGCGAGGATGGCGTCGTACTGGCCCGACGTGGACCAGCCGTCGGTCAGCAGGATGATGTGGCGCCGGCTGGCGGTCGTGCCCTCGAGGGACTTCACCGCCTGGTCGAGGCCGGCGAAGATGTTCGTCTGGCCGAGCGGCTGGATCCCGCCGATCGCGCCGCGCAAGTCGCTGATCCCGCCGAGCGGCTGAGTCCGGACGACCCAGTGGGCGCTCTCGTCGAACGCCACGACGCCGAGCTGGTCGCGGGCCGACATCGCCGCCGCGGCGCGCAGGATCGCCTCCGTGCCGATGTCGTCCTTGCGGACGCCGGCGATCCCGGAGCCCGGGCCGCCCTGGCCGCCGTTGAACGAATTGCAGTGGCAGGCGTCCATCGAGCCGGACTTGTCGATGACCACGACGAGGGCGACGTCGGGCTGCTTCTGCTGGTCCTTCACGCCCATGTCGACCGGCAGCGACTCCTCGACCGGAGTGTTCGTGTAGCCGCCGGCGCCGTAGCTCTTCGGCCCGCCGATCATCACGAGGCCGCGCCCGAAGTCGCGCACGTACTGCTGGATGCTCGTGAGCTGGGCGTCCGACAGGCGCAGCCGCGACACGTCGACGAGGACGATCGAATCCCAGGCGAGCAGGCCGTCCACGCCGGTCGGGAGCTGCTCGGGGATCAGCGAATCCACGGTCTGGTGCTCGAGCTTGAGCGCCGCGACGAGCTCGGTCGCGACCTTGTCGTCGCCGGCGAGGACAAGGACCCGCGGCTCGCCGTTGACGATCGTGTCCGAGTCGGCCCGGTTGTTCTGGCTGAACGTGTCGCGGCCGGCTTCGACGAGCACCCTGAACGTGTGGAACCCGGTCGCGGTCGGCTTCACGAGGAACGTGACGTGGGTGTTGCCCGCGGCGAGATCGACCGACTTCTCGGCGATCTGTCCGCCATCGGCAAAGAGCCGGACCGTCGCCGGCTGGGCCACCGTCGAGGTGATGTCGACCGACGCTTCGATCTCCTCGCCGATCTTCGAGGTCGACGGGGTCGTCAGACGCTCGGTGACGACCTCGTTGGCCGCGCCCAGCCCGATCGACCGGGTCTCGATCTGGATGCCGCGGGCGGCCGCCAGCGACGCCTCGCTCTGACCAGAGCCGGTCGTGTCATTGCCGTCCGAGAGAAGGACGATCCGCTTCTGAGCCTCATCGGGGAAGAGCGCCGACGCGAGCCGGAGTGCGGCCCCGATATCTGTCGCCGAGCGGACCGGCGTGCTCGCGATCCGGTCGATCTCGCGGACCTCCTGGGGCAGCCGCTCGACGAGGGCAGCCCGTCCGAAGCCGACGATCCCCGCGACGTCGCCGTCGGGCATGACCTTCAGGCTGTCGCGCAGCCAGGCGAGGGCATCCTCACGACCCGCCGTCCCGACCGAGTCGGACAGGTCGACGACGTACACGGTCGCGAGCCGGTCGACGGGCAGGACGAGCCGGAACCCGGCCAGCGCGAGGACCAGGCAGGCCAGAACGATCGCCCGGACCAGGAGCGCGACCCGCCGCCGTCCGAGCCCGACCCGGCGACGCGACGCGAGGTGCAGCCCGACCGTGAGCAGCAGGGCCGGGACGAGCAGCAGCAGCGCCTGCGGTGCATCGAACCCGACGCCCATCAGGTGGCGGTCCGATCGTTGCGCCGCAGGCGACCGGTCAGCCCGCGCCATGCCCGCGTGACGGCATCGCGGTGGTACAGCGACCACTCGACGCACAGCCCGACGAGGACGATGAGGACGATCGGGATCCACAGTTCGTCGCGTGCGTTCGGCCGGCTCGCGACCGGGTCGGCGGCGCCGGCCGGTCCGCCCGGTGCGCCCGAGGCGCCGGCGACGGCGAGTGGCTTGCCGAGGTCCTCGAGGACGCGACTCGGACCGGGCGCGATCGCTGATTCGTCGACATCGAAGAGGTCGACCGCAAACCGGATCGGGGCCGCCGGATCGGCGCCCTGGCCCTGGCCGCCGGCGGGGGCCCCGGAGCCGGTCGGCACCGCCGCGGGCGAAGCACTGTCGCTCGATGCCGCGAACCCGGCCGACGGTGCGCCAGACGGCGTCGACGACGTCGTCGAAGCACCCGGCGACCCCGACGCATCGGCCCGCGCGATCGGCGTCGCGACGTAGATCCCGAGCTGGTCGGTCTGGGTGTAGGTGACGTTCAGGCCGCCTGCGGCGCCCGGGGTCAGGTCGACAGCCTGGCCGTCGGGCGCGACGACGTGGAGCCCCGACGCGCCGCTCGGCACGGCCAGGACGACCGGGTCACCGGGCTTGACTGCCGCCGTCGGTGCCGCCGAGCCGCCGAGCAGCTCACCGGTCAGGTTGGCCAGCAGGATCGGGAACGCGACCTGGAGCGGCAGGTCGGACTGGCGTGGCTCGAAGGCCAGGACCGCCGTCGGCAGTCCCGCCCGCACGCCGGCGTAGAGGAGGGGAGCGCCCTTCGGTCCGGGAATGACCGTCCGTGCCCAGGCCGGCAGGGTGAGCTGGCGGGCCTCGGCGATGTGGGTCGTCGAAAGGTCGACATAGCGGAGGATCGGTTCATCGGTCCCGAGCGTCGCGATCCCGGGGTTGGTCAGCGTCCCGGTGACCTCGCCGAGCCCGCTCGAGGCCGATGGCGCGATCGCGAGGATCGGGGTGCCCGGCAGGACGGCCGGGACGCTGCCCTCGAAGATGATCAGGTCCCAGGCTGTGCCGTCCTTGCGGACCGCACCGGCCGGATATTCGTCGGGCTTCAGCCCGAACAGGCGGCTGTTCGGCAGGTACGAGAGCGCGGTCTCGAGATACGGGTCGCCCGGGCCGACGACGAGGATGTTCCGTTCGCGAGTCGGCGGGATCACCGCCCAGGCCCGATCGTCGCTCGCGAGGAGATCCGGGCGAGCGGACGTGTTCGCGGCATCGCCGGCCACCAGGCGGACGTCGAGGATCGAGGCGTCCGCGGGCACGTCGTCGATGATCACGTCCGCCCGTGACTGGGCATCGACGCTGATCGTCCTCGTCTCGAGCAGCCGGTCGTCGCTCCAGACCTCGACCCGGCGGGTGGCCGACGCGAGATCGAGGTTGGCCACGCTGACGAAGACCGACCGGGTCAGGGTGGGCGAGGTACGAACGGCGAGGGCCACGATCGCCTGGTTCCGGCTGCCCCTGGCATCGCCGACGCGCAGGACCTTGATTGGAGCGTCAACCTTCGTCGTCGGCGGTACGGCCAGCGCGGCATCGGTCGCGACGAGGACCTCGGCGTCACCCGACTGGATTGCGAGCTGCTGGGCAAGGGCGAGCGCGTCGCCCAGGTCGCCTCGGCTGACGGTCGGGCGGATACCCTCGATCGCCTGGCGGACGCGGCCGAGATCGCTCGTGCCGGTCGCGACGATCCGGGCCGTCCGGCCGGCTTCGATCACGCTGACCTTGCCGCCGCTCGGAAGGTCCTTGAGGGCGTCGATCGCGGCTTGCTTTGCGGCCGTGAGTCGATCGGGTACCACGTCCGTCGCGGACATGCTCGCCGAGGTGTCGACGATCAGGACGAGGTCGCGAGCGAGGCCCGCCGGACGCTCGACGAACGGCCGGGCCGCGAGGAAGGTGAGGATCGCCACGAGCAGCAGCTGGACGAGGAAGAGCACGCTCCGGCGCAGCTTCTGCCACGGCGCGTTTGCCTCGACGTCGGCCGCGAGTCGTTGCCACAGGAGCGTCGACGGTACGATCGTCTCGGTTCGCCGCAGGCGGAGCAGATACATCGCGACGACGGCCGGCACGAACAGCAGGCCGAGCAGGGCGAGGGGACTGGCGAACGGCATCAGGTCACGCTCAGCCGAGGACCCGACGGCGGCGCAGCTCGGCAAAGATCAGGTCGTTGAGCGGGACGTCGGTCGAGAGGTCGACGTACGTGGCCTGGCGCCGGGCGGCCAGCTGGGCGAACGACTCCTTCCAGGCCGCGAGCCGGCCGCGGTAGGCGTCGATCGTGGCCAGGTCGGCCGTCACGTCGATGCTCTCGCCGGTCTCGACGTCGACGAGCCGGAGGTCGCCCTCGAGTGGCGGATCGAGCTCGTCGGACGACAGGACGTGGAGAATGATCAGCTCCGAGCGGGTCGAGGCGAGCTCGCGGATCACCCGGTCCGCGGCCGGATCGAGGAGGTCCGAGATCAGGATCACAACCCCGCGGCCCGACAACTGCGCGGCTGCATGACGGGCCGCCGCGACGAGGTCGGTCGGGCCCTCGGCCGGCTGGATGGCGGACAGCTCGGCCAGCAGACGGAACACCCGGCCGGAGCCGCGCAGCGCCGTCCGCCGCCGAGCCGACCGGCCGCCCAGCACGCTGACCGCGATCTTGTCCTCCGACGCGAGCCCGATGTAGCCCAGAGCGGCCGCCGCCCGCTTCGCGAACTGGAGCTTGTCCGGCCGGCCGCTGGCCATCGACGCCGAGCCGTCGAGGAGGAACGTGATCGTCACGTCCTCCTCCTCGATGAAGAGCTTGACGAACAGCTTCTCGAGCCGGGCGAGAACGTTCCAGTCGAGCTGGCGGAGGTCGTCGCCGAGGGCGTACTCGCGATAGTCGGCGAACTCGACCGACTGACCGCGCTTGACGCTCCGCCGGCCGCCCTTCAGCCCGCCTCGAACCGGTGCATGCATCAGGAGGAGCAACCGCTCGAGCTGACGGAGGAACGCCTCGTCGAAGACGGTCGCGTCGACGTCGATCGGGAGCAAGACCGGCCGCCCGCCGAGCCCCTTGGCCGGGGGCACTTCGGCCGGAACCGGCTCGAGCCCGTCGGTCATCGTCATTCCTCGGCTGCCCGGATCGGGAGGACTACTCGACCGCCGGCGGGGCGACCGAATCGAGGATCGTCCGGACCGCCGCCTCGGTCGTGATCCCTTCGGCCTCGCCCTCGAAGTTGAGGATGATCCGGTGGCGCAGCGAGGGCAGGGCCGCGGCCCGGATGTCGTCAACCGAGACGTTGAAGCGTCCGTCGAGGAGGGCGAAGATCTTGCCCGCGGTCACGAGCGCCTGGGCGCCGCGCGGCGAGCCGCCGTAGCGAACGTATTCGCGAACGAGCTCGGGCGCGCGGGGCTGATCGGGATGGGTGGCGGCCAGGAGGCTCACGGCGTAGGCCGTGATATGGGGCGCGATCGGGACGGCCCGTGCGAGCCGCTGCATCTCGACGATCTCGGCGGCCGTGGCGACCTTCCGGGCCGTCACGGACTCCGAGCCGGTCGTCCGGTCCATGATCGTGATCAGGTCGGCCTCGGACGGGAACGGGACCATCACCTTGAACAGGAACCGGTCGAGCTGTGCCTCCGGCAGGGGATAGGTCCCCTCCATCTCGAGCGGGTTCTGGGTCGCGAGGACGAAGAACGGCGGGTCGAGCGAGTAGCGGTTCCGAGCGACGGTGACCTGGTGCTCCTGCATTGCCTCGAGCAGGCTCGACTGGGTCTTCGGGGTCGCCCGGTTGATCTCGTCGGCCAGGACGAGGTTGGCGAAGATCGGACCGGGCTGGAAGCGGAATACCCGGCTGCCGCCCTCCTCGATGAGGATGTTCGTCCCGGTGATGTCGGCCGGCATCAGGTCCGGCGTGAACTGGATCCGGCTGAACGAGCAGTCGATGACGTCGCCGATGGTCCGGACGAGCATCGTCTTGCCGAGGCCGGGGACGCCCTCGAGCAGGACGTGGCTGTTGGCAAGAAGGCCGGTCAGGGTCTGACGAACGAGGTCGCGCTGACCGACGATGACCCGGCCGATCTCGGCCTCGATCGCGCTCGCGAGCTCGGCGAAGGCTTCCGGGGCGAGGCGC
>JANMCU010000213.1:0-1047 GCA_031361415.1 Chloroflexota bacterium
CGATCTCGCACTTCGACGGCTACCCGGCCGTGCTGATCGAGCTGGCACGGGTGAGCGACGAGACGCTGCGGGACGCGCTGCTCGAGGCCTGGCTCGTGTGCGCGCCGTCCCGGCTCTCGGACCGCTACCTCGAGCCGTAGGACCCCTGCCCAATCCGAAGGAGCTGAGATGACCGACCTCGGCGCCATCGAGCGCACGCTCGAGACCGATGCAGAGCACCTGCTCGCGCACGAGTGCACGACGATCGCGAAGGAACGGCTGCACCTGCCGGGCCCGCAGTTCATCGAGCAGGTCTGGATGGATAGCGACCGCCCCGCTCCCGTCTTGCGCTCGCTGCAGACGCTGTTCGACCACGGCCGCCTCGGCGGCACGGGCTACCTCTCGATCCTGCCGGTCGACCAGGGCATCGAGCACTCGGCCGGCGCCTCGTTCGCGCCGAACCCCGACTACTTCGATCCGGAGAACATCGTCAAGCTCGCGATCGAGGGCGGCTGCAGCGCGGTCGCGACGACGCTCGGCGTGCTCGGCTCGGTCGCGCGGCGCTACGCCCACCGCATCCCGTTCGTGCTGAAGCTCAACCACAACGAGCTGCTCACCTATCCGAACATCTTCGAGCAGACCCCGTTCGCGAGCGTGCGCCAGGCGCGCGAGATGGGCTGCGTCGCAGTCGGCGCGACGATCTACTGGGGCAGCGAGGGATCGCGCCTGCAGCTGCAGCAGGTGAGCGACGCGTTTGCCGAGGCCCACGAGCTCGGCCTCGCGACGATCCTCTGGTGCTACCTGCGGAACGAGGCCTTCAGCCCGCACGAGAAGGGCGGCACCGACTACCACGTCGCTGCCGATCTGACCGGCCAGGCGAACCATCTCGGCGTGACGATCCAGGCCGACATCATCAAGCAGAAGCTGCCCGAGACGGCCGCTCCCGGATTCCTCGACCTGAAGTTCGGCAAGACCGACCCGCGCGTCTACTCCGAGCTGATGAGCGACCACCCGATCGACCAGACGCGCTACCAGGTCGCGAGCTGCTACATGGGCCGCGCCGGGCTG
>JANMCU010000262.1:0-5576 GCA_031361415.1 Chloroflexota bacterium
TTCGAAGGGAACCCCGTTGCGTCCTCCGACCGCGTCGTGCGCGGTGGTCGCCGGTGGTTCGCGCGACGGGTCCGCTTGGATCAGCGGCGATCCGAGCGGGCTGGCGGAAGGACCGCCCGGCCGCGAATGAGCGGGCTAGCTCGAGGCCGGTGGGGCGACGGCCTGGCCGGCCGCGATGATCGGGCCCTGGCGAGCCGTGTTGCCTTCGTTCGGCTCGAGGGTGAGCGCGATGACGGCTCCGGTGGGCGTCGCGGCTGGGCGGGTCGTGAATGAGGCCGTGCCGCTGGTGTCGACCGTGAAGCCGCCGACCGCGATCGGAGCCGCCTTGCCCACGATCACCCAGGCCTCGTAGACCTGGCTGCCGCTCGTGGCGGGAAGGTCGCGCATCGCGAGCACGACCGCACCGTCGGGTGCGACCGCGCCGATGCCATTCGCGTGAGCGTCGCCGGCGGCCGCAAGGATCACCGTCTTCGAACCGGGCTGGGCGGCCGTCTGGACGACCGACGCGACGGCCCGCTCGAAGCGCTGAGACCGGTCGAGCTGGCGTTGGAGGTCCAGGCCCCAATAGCCGACCGTGACGATCGCGATCACCGCCGCGATCCGCAGCGCCCAGTCGAACCGGCTGGTCCGGGTGCGCTCGGCGCGAACCGTTCGATCCGTCCGCTCGGCTGCGCCCGGGAATGGGATCGGCGTCGCCGCGGTGGCCGGCGTCGCCGCGGTGGCGACGACCGGCGCGGTCGAGGCCCGCGGTCGGGCCGCCAGGTCGGCAGCGGCCGCCGCCATGATCCGGGCGCCGAGGGCGGCCGGCGGCTCGACGAGCTCGAGGTCGACCAGGTCGAGCGCGGGCACGACCCCGCCGAACGCCTCGAACTCCGGGTGCGGCTCGACGCACGTCGCGAGGTGGTCCCGGACGGCGGCCTCCTCGGACCGCTCCAGGGCCCCGAGAACGTAGCCGGCCGCGAGATCGCGGGCCTGGTCGTGGGTCATCCGCGGCTCGGTCATGTGCCGTCTCCGGCCGGGTCAGCCAGGCCTGCCATGCCGTCCCGTTCGCCGACCAGCGCGCGCCGGAGCGACAGGAGCCCGAGACGGACGCGACTCTTGACCGTCCCGAGCGGCGTCCCGGTCCTCTCCGAGATCTCCTGTTGGGTGAGGCCGCCCCAGTACGCCAGCTCGATCGCCTCGCGCTGGACCGGCGAGAGCGCCTCCATCGCGGCTGCGATCTCGTCTCGATCGAGGCCGGCCGCGACATCGTGCCAGATGTCGGGCACCTGGAGCGCGGGCGGCGGCACGTCCTCGCGCTCGGGCAGCTCGATCGTCGGACGGCGTCGGCGGACGGCGTCGACCGCCCGGTGATGGACGATCGAGAGGACCCACGTCTTCACGCTGCCCCGTCCCTCGACGTAGCGGCCCGCGTTGCGCCACACGCCGAGGAAGGCTTCCTGCACGACGTCCTCGGCGAGCGAGGCGTCCGACGTGATCCGGACTGCGATGGAGTAGGCCATGATCTTGTACCGGTCGTAGAGTTCCTGGAGGGATTCGAGCTGTCCGTCGGCGACGAGCGCAAGGACTGCCCGGTCGGCATCGTCGGCGGGCGACGCCGTGCGTCCACGAAGGCTGGACCGGCTCTCGTTCATGGGTGGATGCGCATGCCGGGTCGTTTTGGTTCACCGGCCGCGGGTCGTCCCGGGAAGTCGAGCTGGTCGACGGCCCGCCCGATCCGCTCGGCGACGGCGTTCGGAGGGGCGGTCGCATCGAGCACGACGAACCGGCCGGGCTCGGCGACCGCCATCTCCAGGAATCCGTTCCGGACCCGACGATGGAACGCGACGTCGAACGCGTCCTCGAACCGGGTCCGGTCGTCGGGCGCCTTGCGGGCAAGTCCGATCTCGACGGGAAGGTCGAGGAGGAGAGTCAGGTCGGGCTCGAGGCCGCCGGTTGCGATCGCCTCGAGCCGGCTGAGCTCGCCGAGATCGAGCCCGCCACCGTAGCCCTGGTAGGCGCGGGTCGAGTCGGCGAACCGGGCGCAGATCACGGTCGTGCCGCCGGCGAGGCTCGGCTCGATGACCTCCTCGACGAGCTGGCGGCGTGCCGCGCTGAACAGCAACGCATCGGCCAGTGGGTCGATCGGCGTGGGCGAAGGAGCCAGGAGCAGGGCCCGGACGCGCTCGCCGAGCTCGGTTCCGCCCGGCTCGCGGGTGCCGCGGACCTCGATCCCGCGGGCGCGCAGGGCGGCTTCGAGGCGGAACGCCTGAGTCGTCTTGCCGGCGCCTTCGGGTCCCTCGATCGTGATGAACCGGCCCCGCTCCGGAGCCAGGACTGGGCGTGTCACGGGGCGAGTGTACGGTGCGTTCGACGCAGCGCGCGGCCAAACCTTCGTGCCGGCGGGCGCATTCATCCATCGGCAGCAGCCGCACGTACCCTCGGCGACATGGGACGTCGCTCCGGCATTCGCCTGTTCCTCGCCGCCCTCGCCCTCGCGGCGGGGCTGGCGCTGCCGGCCGTCGTCGCTGCCCATCCGCTGGGCAACTTCACGATCAACCACTACGCCGGGCTGACGATCTCGCACGAGCGGGTCGATCTCGACATCGTGATCGACATGGCCGAGATCCCGGCGTTCCAGGAGCGCCAGAACATGGATACCGACGGCGACGGGAGCGTTGCCGACGGCGAGGCGGCGACCTGGGCGACCGGCGCCTGCGTCTCGCTGGCCTCGAAGCTCGACCTGCGCCGCGACGGCGCGCACCTCGACCTCGTCGCGGGTGCCTCATCGGTGACTTTCCCGCCCGGAGCCGGCGGTCTGTCGACCCTCCGGCTCGAATGCGGCTACGCGGCGACGTTGGCGCCGGCGATCTCCGGACCGGCCACCGTGACATTCACCGATTCGAGCTATGCGGAGCGGATCGGCTGGCGCGAGATCGTCGCGACGGGCGGGGGCACGATCCTCGACAGCCACGGGCTGCCGCCGACGAGCCCGAGCGCAAAGCTGACGGCTTACCCGGCCGCGCTCATCCCGACCCCGCTCGACTTCCGGAGCGCGTCGATCGATGTTCGACCGGATCCGGCGGCCCCGGCGGCGTCGGGCGGGTCGGCGCCGGGCGGATCGGCAGTGGCGACTCCGGGTGGCGCTGCGGCCGGTCAGATTGCCTCGACCGGCGGGGCCGGCGGCGCGACGACGGGCGCCGTTCCGGGCGGAGTCGCCGCCGACCTGCCGGACATCTTCCGCACAGCTGATCTGACGCCCTTCGTGATCCTCGCCTCTCTCCTCACTGCCGTCGTCATCGGCGCTGGGCACGCCCTGACCCCCGGCCATGGCAAGACGCTGATGGCCGCGTATCTCGTCGGGTCGCGCGGGTCGTCGGTCCATGCCGTCGGGCTTGGATTGTCGGTGGCCGTGTCACACACCCTCGGGATCTTCGCCCTCGCCTTCGTGATCGTCGGGGCGGGCAGCGTCCTGCCGCCCGATGTCGTCTATCGCGTGACGCCGGTCATCGCGGGCGCGTCGATCGTCGCCATCGGCGGCTGGATGCTCGTCAACGAGGTCCGCCGGCGACGGGCCCGGCGTGCCGTTCTCGCCGCGGCTGTCGCGGTCGCCGCCGATCCTCACGAACACGCACGCGCCGATGCCCCCGGCGGGCACGCTCACGGCGCACCCGACGGCGATGGGCACGGCGCTCCCGACGCGCCCGACCACGGACATGCACACGAGCCCGAAGCCGCGCACGGGCACGACCATCCGCACGACCTCGCGCCGGTCCCCGGCGAGCACAGCCACGGAGGCGTCGGGCACAGCCACCTGCCGCCGGCCGACGGCACGCTGTCCTGGCGCGGCCTGTTCGTGCTCGGCCTGGCCGGCGGGCTGATCCCCTCGACGTCCGCCCTGCTGATCCTGCTCGGCTCGATCGCGGCCGGCCGGCCCGCGTTCGGGCTCATCCTGGTGGTCGCGTTCGGGCTCGGGATGGCGGCCGTCATGACCGGCGTCGGGCTGACGATGATCCTTGCCAGGACGCGCCTCGACCGGATGCCCAGCCGGTCCAGCCTCGGCCGGCTCGCGACGGCGGCGCCTCTCGTCGCCTCGGTCGCCGTCCTGAGCCTGGGCCTCGTGCTCACCTGGCAAGCCGTCGCGGGCGCGCCCGTCCTCTGACATCGACGCTCCGCATGCGTCGGACGCGCCAAACGGCAGCCGGACGGCCGGCCGATGGCGAAATGACGGCCAACCGCCGACCGTTCGCGCGCCGGACGCATCAACGGTCGGAGGAAAGCCTCGAGCGAGCGGTTCCTTCGTCGTTTGACTCGCAGGACGCACCACCTCCTGGGGAGGGGGGCGGCCCCAATAGGGCGAACGCCCGAGGCAAGGGTCCGGCCAGCCTCTGCTACCCTCCGACTCCCGATGCGAGAACTCAGCGACCGCTCCCTCGATACGGCCGTCCACCTCGGCGCGTCCTACGCCGACGTCCGGGTCGTCCATCGGCGCGAGGAATCGATCGCCGTCAAGTCCGGTCGGGTGGAAGGCGTGGCCGCCGGCGAGAGCGAAGGCTTCGGAGTTCGGGTCCTCGTCGACGGGGCGTGGGGCTTCGCGAGCTCGAGCCGCCTGACGACCGACGAGGCTGATCGCGTCGCCGCCGATGCCGTGCGGATCGCGAAGGCAAGCGCGACTGCGCTGCGGGACCGCGTCCGGCTCGACGATCGGCCCGCCGCTCACGGAACCTACGAGACCCCCATCGAGGAAGACCCGTTCGCGGTCGCGTTGGAAGAGAAGATCGGCCTTCTCCTCGCCGCCGACGAGATCGCCCGGGCGGTGCACGGCGTGGCCTTCGTCGAGACGCGCTACGACGCCCAGCGCGAGACGCGCAGCTTCGGCGCCACCGACGGGAGCTGGACCGAGCAGACATTCACCCATGTCGGCGCCGGGATCGAGGCCAACGCGATCGAGAGTGACGAGCACCAGCGCCGGAGCTATCCCGACGCCGATGGCGGCCCGTTCCGCGCCGCGGGCTACGAGTTCGTCCGCGGGCTCGACCTGGCCGGCCACGCCGGGCCGCTGGCCGAGGAGGCCGTCGCCCTGCTGACCGCGCCGCAGTGCCCGTCCGGTCGGTTCACGGTCATCCTCGATCCGTCGCAGCTGTACCTCCAGATCCACGAGAGCTGCGGCCACCCGACCGAGCTCGATCGCGTCTACGGGACCGAGGCGAGCTACGCCGGGACGAGCTTCCTGACGACCGACAAGCTGGACGAGGGCTTCCGCTACGGCAGCGATCTCGTCGATATCGTGGCCGACGCGACCGCGCCGGGCGGCATGGGCACGTTCGGCTGGGACGACGAGGGCGTCGCGGCCCAGGCCGTGCCGCTCGTCCAGAACGGGATCTTCGTCGGCTACCTGAGCAGCCGCGAGACCGCGCCACGGATCGGCCGCCAATCCGGCGGGGCGATGCGGGCGGACGGTTGGAACCGGATCCCGCTGATCCGGATGACGAACGTCAACCTGCTGCCGAAGCCGGGCCTGAGCCTCGACCAGATCGTGGCCGACACCGACGACGGGCTGTACCTCGCCTCGAACCGCTCGTGGTCGATCGACGACC
>JANMCU010000226.1:0-9499 GCA_031361415.1 Chloroflexota bacterium
CGAACCCGTCGCTCGCGGTCCTGGTGTCCAGCCTCCGCGCCTGTGGCTCGGTGGCCGGCCCGCGGCCGTGGCTCCAGGCGAGTCTCCGCGCCCCCGCCTCCGCGCCCGAGCTCGTCGCCCGCCTCCGCCTCCGCGCCCCAAGGCCGAGCCCGCCGATCCTCTGCTGACATCGATTCCGGATGAATGAGCGCGCCCAGATTCCCGAGGCCGCGGATTTCGGGCGAGTGGGTGATTGGACCGTGCTCACTCATCACGGAACGATGCTCCTGGTGGATCACGCCCGGCCTTCCGCAATGCCCTGACCGCGCACCTGACCGCACCCCTCCACCCACCTCCGTACCCGGCCCCGTCCGAAGGGGCCATGCATGTCGGGACCATCCCGGGATTGGCCGCGGCCGCCCCACCCGCGACGCTTCGAAGGCATTCATCTCACGCCCGCCGGCGGCTCGTGCCCGCGGTCGTCCTTCGAACCGGAGCCCGCATTGCGCAACCTCGCCGCCGCCATCGTCATCGCCCTCGTCTCGGCCCTCGGGATCGCCGGTCCCGCGGCCGCGACCCAGACCAGCAACGCCAAGGTCGTGATCATCGTCGGGGCGACCCATGGCGCGACCGCGGGCTATCGCGCGAACGCGGATGCGGCGTATGCGGAGGCGATCAAGTACACCTCCCACGTCACGAAGGTCTACAGCCCGAACGCGACGTGGACGAAGGTCAAGGCAGCCGCCACGGGCGCGAACATCGTCATCTACTTCGGGCACGGCAACGGCTGGCCGAGCCCGTACCCCAACGATCCGCTGTACTCGACCAAGGACGGGATGGGCCTCAATGCCGACCTCAACGGCGATGGCCAGCTGTCCGACTACGAGAACAAGTATTACGGCGAGCCGTACATGGCCCAGCTCGCCCTGGCGCCGAACGCGATCGTCCTGCTCCACAACCTGTGCTACGCCTCGGGCAACTCCGAGCCCGGTGGCGTTGCCCCGAGCGTGACGGTCGCCCGGCAGCGGATCGACAACTACGCCGCAGGCTTCCTCAAGGGCGGCGCCCGGGCGGTCATCGCCGACGGTCACATGGGCCCGGCCAACTACCTTGCCGGCCTGTTCACGACCGGCCAGTCGATCCTCGACTTGTGGCGCTCGATGCCCAACTACCACAACCACGAGTCGTCGTTCGCATCGACCCGCTCGGCGGGCTATACCGACTACTCCGATCCGGACAACGCCACGAGCAGCTTCTACCGCTCGCTGGTCGTGAGGCCCGGGATGACCACGACCGCGGTCACCAGTGCGATCGGCGACACCGGCCTCGATCCGGCCAGCCTCGTCGTGCCGGGCCGGGCGAGCGTCGAGGTGCCGACCGCGCCACTGTTCGCCACAGCGACCGCCACCACGACCACGGGCAGCCCGGCTCTCCTCGACCTGCCGGAGGGCACCCGCCTCAAGACCGTCGCGACCACGGCGCCAGCCGCCGTCGGCAGCCCGGCGGTCATCCAGGTCCAGGGCCTCGACGACGGCTCGATCAGCGGCTACATCTCGGCTGCCGACCTCGCCCCGCGCGACAGCCGGGCGCCGGTCCTGATCGGGATCGACTCGGGCATTGGCCGCTTCTCGCCGAATGACGACGGCCGGTCCGACGAGCAGACCCTGACCGGGATCTTCTCCGAGATCGTCGACTGGACCGTCGAGATCAAGGACTCGGGCGGCCACGTGCTCGACACGACCCCGGGCCACGGCAGCACGTTCAGCGCGACGTGGGACGGGCTGGTCGACGGGATCCGCGTCCCCGACGGCTCGTACACCTGGACCGCCCGCGGCACGGACGCCTGGCAGAACGGAACGGCGAGTGGCGGCGGAACGATCGTCGTCGACACGGTCGGCGTCGATGTCACCGCGCTCAGCCCCGGCGCCGGCACGGTCGGCGTCTTCAGCCCCAACGGCGACGGCGTCGGCGACACGATCTCGACGTCGGTCACGGTGCCCGAGGCAGGCTCGATCGTCGGCTGGGTCAGCGATGGCTCCGATGCGACCGTCCGATCGTGGACGGCGAGTTCGATCGCGGGCGCCAATCCGATGGTCTGGGACGGGCGCGCCACGGGCGGCGCCTTCGTTCCGGACGGCGACTACACCCTTCACTTCACGGCCCGCGACCGAGCCGGAACCGGCGGCGCCGGGCTGACTCGCCCGGTCCGCGTGATCGGCTTCCTCCGCGCGGTCGCCGCGTCCGCCAAGGCCTTCTACCCCCAGGACGCGGATCGGCTGGCGCCGACGGTGACGCTGTCGTTCGCGGTCGCCCGCCCCGTGACCGCGACGTGGACGATCCGCAACGCCGCCAACGCAATCGTCGCCACGCACCTGGCCGACGCGCCGATCGGCGCCGGAGCGCAGACATGGGTGTGGGACGGCCGCAACGACGCACGCGTCCTCCTGCCGCGCGGGATCTACACCTCCTCGGTCAGCGCATCCGACGGGACGTGGACGAGCAGCCAGTCGGTCAAGGTCGAGATGAATGCGTTCGGGATCGTCACCTCGACGACGGCGCCGCGGCGCGGGCACACCCTGTCCGTGACGGTGACGTCGGCCGAGGCCCTCAAGGGCAGCGTCCGGCTCTACTTCATGGAGCCCGGCCTCTCCACCTGGGCCGTGACGATGACCAGGGTCGACGCCCGCACCTGGCGGGCGAGCGTCACGCTCCGAACCGGCGGTTCGGCCGGCACCCTCAGGATCAAGGCCTGGGCGTACGATTACGACGGCCGATCGCAGGCGACGATCCGGGCACTTCCGCTCGGCTGACCGGGCGGGTCCGAGACCAAGCACGCGGCCCGATCCGGGAGGGACCCGGACTCCACGGCACCCCACCGTACTGCACCGATGCAGGACCATCGACGGGCTGGTCGGCGGCCGGCGGCAGGCCTATGGTCGGGTCAATCCGGTGCGCCAGGCCTTGCCCGATCCGCACCGAGGAGGAGCCGTCGCGGAGGCGACGGGCGTCGTCGCAAAGAGGTCCGCCGTGGCAACCGGATTCCGCCGCTCCCTGGCTCGACACGGTGGTCGGACGGTCGCCGCGCTCATCGCCGTCGTCATCGTCGGCGGGGCCCAGCTCGTCGGGGGCACGACCGCCTCGACGGGACCGCGCGCCCAGCCGCCCCTCCCGCGTCTCGCGGCCGCCGATCGCGAGGCCCCATCCGGCGGTTCCGCCGGCGGCGCGCCGAATGCGGACTCCGTCGCCTTCGCCAATGCGGTCGCCGATTCGCGACCGGCCGCAGGTTCCGCCGCGCCTGCTGCCGCCGCTGGCGCCCCACCCGCTGCCGCCGCACCCGGCAACCCGGGGCCTGCGTTCGACGGCGACAGCGCCGGCCTGCAACCCTCGATCCAGTACGAGGAAGCCGAGCGTCACGCGTCGGACCGGATCGCCTTCACCTCCGGCGACCGGGTCACCGTCGGGTTCGCGCCACGCGCCGGCGACCGCTGGACCGTTGGCGGCGTGACCCCGACCGCGCTCCCGGCCGGCCGTCTCGACGGCAGGTCGATCCGGACCCAGGGTTCCGCGGCGACCACGGATCGCCCGTCGCCGCACCGCCCGGCGTGGTCCGTCCCGGCCGCGATCTCCAGCGCCATCGATCTCCCGACCGGCGGCCCGACGCCCATCGAGGCGACGAGCGCCTCCTATTACGCGACGACCGGCGCAGGCTCGAGCCCACCCGTCGTCGGGCCCGATGCGGCGATCAGCCTGAGCGGTCTGCGGCGTGAGATCTTCGGGTTCCTGCCGTACTGGGAGGTCAATTCGAGCAGTCTCAGTCTCGATTACGCGAAGATCTCGACAATCGCCTACTTCGGGGTCGGCGCGGACGCGGCCGGCAACCTCCAGAAGCGCAACAGCGACGGTTCGACGAGCGTCGGCTGGAGCGGCTGGACCAGCGCGAAGATGACGAGCATCATCTCGACCGCCCACGCCAGCCACACCCGGGTCGTGCTGACGGTCCAGAGCTTCGGCTGGAACACGAGCGGCCTGGCTCGTCAGGCAGCGCTGCTCGCCTCGTCGACCGCTCGACTCAACCTGGCTCGCCAGATCGCGGCGGCCGTCCGCGATCGCGGTGCCGACGGCGTCAACCTCGACTTCGAGCCGCTGGCTGCGACTTATGACGCCGAGTTCACGGCTCTCGTCCGGACGATCCGGGCGGAGCTGGACCGGATCCACAGCGGCTACCAGATCACGTTCGACACGACCGGCTCGATCGGCAACTACCCGATCGCCAATGCCACCGCGCCGGGTGGCGCCGACGCGATCTTCATCATGGGCTACGACTACCGGACCTCCGGCTCGAGCCCGGTCGGCTCGGTCGCCCCGCTCGCTCGGACCGGCTACGACATCCGCGACACGATCATTGCCTACACCGCACAGGTGGCGCCCTCGAAGCTGATCCTCGGCGTCCCGTACTACGGCCGCGCCTGGTCGACGAGCACCGGTGCCCTCAACGCGACGAACACGAGTAGCGCGAAGACCGGCGCTTCGACGACCGTCGTGTACGACACGGCAGCCGGCTACCTCGCCCAGTACGGCCGCCACTACGATGCCGCCGAACAAGTGGCGTGGACGGCCTATCAGCGCCAGAACTGCACCTCGACCGACGGTTGCGTGACCTCGTGGCGCGAGCTGTACGTCGACGATGCGACCGCGATCTCGGCGAAGTACGACCTGGTGAACAGCTACGGCCTGCGCGGGGCCGGGATCTGGGCCCTCGGCTATGACGGCGCCCGGCCGGAGCTGTGGGCCGCGATCCAGCGCAAGTTCATCACCGACACCACGCCTCCGACGGCCGGCGTGAAGATGCTCCCGGCGAAGCAGCTCAACCCCGGGTTCAGCGTCAGCTGGACCGGCCGCGACGATGTCGCCGTTGCGAGCTATGACGTCCAGGTCTCGACCGATGGCGGAGCGTGGGCCGCCTGGCTGGCGGAGACGACGGCCGGGTCCGCGACCTGGTACGGCAGCGACAACCACGACTATGCGTTTCGCGTCCGGGCCCGGGATCCGAAGGGCAACATCAGCGCCTGGAACGTCGCCAGCACGAACGGGACGGCGGGCTCGGCGTTGAGCGTGGGCGGCTTCGGGCTCGTCCGGATCGACGGCCTGTCGATCCGCGCGGCGGCCGACACGAGCTCGACCAAGCTTGGAACGTTCGCCAGCGGCGATGTCGTCGCGATCGTCGGCGGGCCCCGCACCGCCGACGGCTACACCTGGTACCAGGTCGCCGGCGCTCTCCACGAATGGGGCGCCGTCAGCGTGCTGGCAGCGCCCGCCTGGGTCGCCACCGGCGGGTCGGGCTCGCCATGGCTGTCACCGGCCAAGGCGCCGAACGCGACCCGCGTGACGGCAGCGCTCGGTGACCTTGCCTTCGGCAACGCCGGACCGGCGAGCCTCGGGACCGCAGCGGACTCGGCGTCCCACCGCGCCTTCTCGCCGAACGGCGACGGCTCGGGTGACACGATCGCCATTGACTGGACGAGTGACCGGGCATTCGACAGTCTCGTCCTGCGCGTGTTCCGGGCGAACGGGACCATCGCCGCCGACATTCCGCTCAGCCAGCGCGCCGTCGGCGCCCACCAGCTCGACTGGAACGGCCGGATCGGCCCGACGGTGCTGCCCGACGGTCGCTACCTGGTGAGCCTCGTCGGGGTCGCCGCCGGGACAACGTTCTTTGACCCCAGCCCGGTCTTCCTCCCGGGCGCCCTCGCGACGTACGGCGTCATGATTGACACCGTCGCGCCGGTCGTCGGGTCGGCATCGTCGAACAGCGGCCTGATCTCTCCGAACGGTGACGGAATCCGCGACAGCGTGACGGTCAAGCTGGTCGCGACCGGCGCCAGCGGCTGGATCTTCAGCGCGGCGCCGCTGTCCGGCACGACCCTCGGCGCACCCGTCACGAGCCGGTCCGGTGCGGGCGGCAGCGTGACGTTCACCTGGACGGGCCGGACCGATGCCGGGGCCCGGGTCGCCGACGGCCTCTATCGCCTGACCCTCAGCGCGGTCGACAGCGCCGCCAACCGGACCGCACGATCGTGGACCGTCCGCGTCGACGACACGCCGCCGACCATTCCGGCGAGCGTCTCCCCGCCGATCTTCTCGCCCAATGGCGACGGCGCAACGGATGCGAGCCGGCTCGGGTGGTCTGCGTCGGAGCCGATCGCCGGCTGGGCACGGGTCTACCACGGCACGACCCTGATCCGATCGTGGCCGGTCAGCGCCGCCACCGCCGGCGCCGTCACCTGGAACGGCACCGATGCCGCCGGTCACGGGGTCGCCGACGGCCGCTACACGTTCCGGGTGGCGGGTCGCGACGCCGCGGGCAACCTCGCGAGCGCGTCGGCATCGGTCACCGTCGACCGCACCCTCTCGACCGTCCGATGGAGCCGTCCCGCCTTTTATCCGCAGGACGGCGACGCGATCGCCGCAAACTCCCGCCTGACGTTCAGCCTCAGCCGGTCCGCGGTCGTGTCGGTCGCGATCTACTCCGGCTCGACTCTCGTCCGGACCGTCTGGACGAACCGGACGTTCGCCGCCGGCTCGCACGCCTGGACGTGGGACGGCAGGGACGCTATGGGCGTCGTCGCGCGCGGCACCTATGTCGTCCGGGTCACGGCAGTCAGTCCGCTCGGCGCGTCGGTCGTCACCCGGTCCGTCCTCGTCGATGCCTTTTCGACGACCCTGTCCGCAATATCGCTCCGGGCGGGGCAGACGCTGACCGTGACGATGACCTCGACCGAGTCGCTCCGGTCCGCGCCGACCGTCGCGTTCGCCCAGCCCGGTCGAACGGCCGTCACGCGAACCGCGGTCGCGCTCGGTTCGGGACGCTATCGGGTGAGCTTCACGGTGGCGGCCGGGGCGGCGGGGACGGCCACGATCCGGATCGCCGGTCGGGACACGGCCGGCGGCACGAACACGAGCTCGAGGTCGGTCACCATCCGATGACCGCCCGATACACTGGCCGACGATGACGATCGCCGGCGGGCCCTCCGTCCGACCAGACTCCCACGCTGCTGCAGGCCATGACGCGGACGCCGGCCACGGGGCGTGGGTCGTGCTGCCGACGTACAACGAGGCGGAGAACCTGCCCGGCATTGCTGCCGCCATCCTCGCCGCATTGCCCGGTGCGACGCTCCTCGTCGTCGACGACGAATCGCCGGACGGAACCGGTGGCCTGGCCGACGGCCTTGCCGGTGCAGATGCCCGGGTGCGGGTTCGCCATCGGCCGGCCAAGCAGGGTCTCGGTCGGGCCTATCTCGACGGCTTCGAGATCGCCCTCGCGGGCGGGGCGACGATCGTCGTCCAGATGGATGCCGACTGGTCGCACGATCCGGCAGCTCTGCCGTCGCTGATCGGGCCCGTGGTCGGCGGCGCGGCGGACCTCGTGATCGGGTCGCGCTACACGGCGGGCGGCGGAGTCGTCGACTGGGGCTTCGGGCGGCGGCTGATCTCGCGCGGCGGCAGCATCTTCGCCCGGCTCGTGCTGAGCCTGGGTCCCCACGATCTCACGGGCGGGTTCAAGGCATGGCAGGCATCGACCCTGGCAGGGATCCCGTTTGAGGGCATTCACGCAGGTGGCTATGTCTTCCAGATCGAGATGACCTGCCGGGCCTCGCGTCGTGGCGCCCGGATCGTCGAGGTCCCGATCACGTTCCGGGATCGGCGGGTCGGCCAGTCGAAGATGAGCCGGCGGATCGTTGTCGAAGCGCTGGTCGTCGTCGTCCAGCTCCGGGCCGAGGAGCTCTGGGCGCGGATTCGTGGCCGCGCAACGCCGGGCATGATCGTCGGCGTGCCGGCCGGCACGCCGACCGGTGATCCGCCGGTCGATCCGGCGCCGGTGCCCGGGTCCGACCCGACGTGAGCCCGCCGGCGGCGCGCCTCGGTTCGAGCGCCGAGCCGGAGCCGCCGCCCGGGGTCAGGGTCGTCCTCGACGCTCGGCCGCTCCAGGAGCCCGACCGGGCCCCGCTGACCGCCGGCTATCTCGAGGGGCTCCTCAGGGCGTTCGACGCCGATCCCCTCGACGGCGAATCGTTCGCCCTGCTTCTGCGCTCGGATCTGGACGATCCGACGACGCGCTTCGCGAGTCTCGAGGTCGTCGGCCGGCGCCTGCTCCCGCCAACTCACCTGCTTCGCTCGGGTGCCCTGACCGTCGACGCGTTCGTCCTCAGCGGGGCGAGCGTCGGGGCGGCGTGGCGGGCGGATGCCGGCGGTGCGGCGGGCGCGGTGTACCACGCGGCCGGCGGCGTCGTGCCGTTCGCGACCGGGCTGCCGATGGTCGTCACGCTGCTCGATCTGGCACCGTGGGAGCTTCCGAACGCCTACCAGCGGAACCTCGCGAGCCGATTCGGACAGCGGCTTCGGGGCCGCCTGCTGCGCGACGCGGCCGCGGTCATCGTCGGAACCGAGACCGTCGCGGTGGCCGCCCGCCGCCTGCTCCATCTCCGGCGCGACCGGCTCCGGGTGATCCCGCTCGCCCCGCGGCCGGCGTTCGTGTTCTGGCCGGTCGACGGCGGGGGGTCGGCGACGCCGCCGTCCGATCGAGACGCAACCCGCGGCGAGCGCGAGCGGCTCGGGCTGCCCGAGCGCTATCTCGTCTACTCCGGCCGATACGACGCCCGCCAGGATCTCGGAACCCTGCTCCGGGCGATCGAGCAGCTCGCCGCTGCCGGACGACCGGATGACCTGGCCGCGGGCGTTCCGTGGCCGCCCCGCGTCCTGCTCGTGGGGGCATCACCTGACGATCGCGCGTCGCTCGCGCGGGCGGCCTCGCGGGTCGACGTCGGCGAGTCGCTCGTCTACGCCCCGCGCCTGTCCGACGACCGGCTCGCATCGCTCGTCCGCGGGGCCCGGGCGGCGATTCTTCCGGCGCTCTCCGACGCGACGGGGGCGGCAGCGCTCGAATCGATCGCGTGCGGCACGCCGGTCATCGCCTCCGCCGTCGGGGCACTGCCCGAGATCGTCGGCACGGCCGGGATCCTTGTCCCGCCGCGCGAGCCGGAGCGCTTGGCATCGGCCCTGTCCGCGGTCTGGAGCGAGGACGCCGTCCACGCCCGCCTCGCGGCGATCGCGCGCGAACGGGCCGAGACCGATCGCCGGACGTGGGCCGACGTCGCCACCGAGACGCGCCGCGTGTACGCCGAGGTCGGGATCCGGTCGGCCGAGCGTCAGCCGGGCCAGACTCGCCCGACGAGCTCGTCGAGTCAGTCGACCCAGTCGAGCCCGTCGAGCCCGTCGAGCCCGTCGAGCTAGCGGGCGCCCATTCCGTGCCCGAACACGTTCGGTGGGACCGGCTTGCCCGGAGTGAACGAGATCACGTCGGTCGTCTTCATCACCTGGACGAAGGTCTGGCCGACGGTCAGGACGACGGGCTTGCCGTTGTGGTCGAAGAAGCGGGTCGGGCTCTTGAGCGACGTCTTCTTCCATGTGCCCTGGATCGTGATCCCATTGGTCGAGATCCAGGCCGGACCGCTGCTGATCACGT
>JANMCU010000240.1:0-14283 GCA_031361415.1 Chloroflexota bacterium
CTGGGCGTCGCGGCCCAGATCATCCCGTGGAACTTCCCGCTCCTGATGCTGGCCTGGAAGATCGCACCGGCCCTCGCCGCCGGGAACACCGTCGTCCTGAAGCCCGCCTCGACGACACCGCTGTCGGCTCTCCTCTTCGCCGACGTCTGCCGCCAGGCCGACCTGCCGCCGGGCGTCGTCAACATCGTCCCGGGTCCGGGCGCGGTCGGGATGGCGCTCGTGACCCACAAGGATGTCGACAAGGTCGCGTTCACCGGTTCGACCGAGATCGGCCGCCAGATCTTCAAAGGCGTGGCCGGGACCGACAAGGGCCTGACCCTCGAGCTCGGCGGCAAGGCCGCCAACATCGTGTTCGACGATGCCCCGCTCGACCAGGCGGTCGAAGGGATCGTCAACGGGATCTACTTCACCCCGGGTGAGGTCTGCTGCGCCGGGTCGCGCCTGCTCGCCCAGGAATCGATCGTCGAGCCGCTCGTCGAGAAGCTCAAGGACCGCCTCGCGACGCTCCGGGTCGGCGATCCACTCGACAAGAACACGGACATCGGGGCGATCAACTCGCGCGCCCAGCTCGAGAAGATCACCGAGCTCGTCGCAGCGGGCACGGCCGAGGGCGCCGAGATGTACCAGCCGGCCTGCGACCTGCCCGAGCGCGGCTTCTTCTTCCGCCCGACCCTTTTCACGGGTGTGGCACAGAGCCACAGAATTGCGCGCGAGGAGATCTTCGGGCCGGTCCTGTCTGTCCTGACCTTCCGGACGCCGGAGGAGGCGGTCGAGAAGGCGAACAACACGCCGTACGGGCTGTCGGCCGGGATCTGGACCGACAAGGGGTCGCGCATCCTGCACATGGTCAAGCGGATGAAGGCCGGCGTCGTCTGGGCGAACACGTTCAACCGGTTCGACCCGACCTCACCGTTCGGCGGCTACAAGGAGTCGGGCTTCGGCCGCGAGGGCGGGATGCACGGCCTCCACGCCTATGTCCGGCTTGAGGACCGCTGAGGTGGCCGCCTGATGGCGCCTGACCGGATCGACGTCCGCAAGACGTACAAGCTGTACATCGGCGGGGCGTTCCCGCGCTCGGAGAGTGGCCGCTCGTACGCGGTGACCGCAGCCAACGGCGACCCGCTCGCGAACGCCTGCCGCGCGTCGCGCAAGGACGTCCGCGAGGCCGTTCGCGCCGCCCGCAAAGCGTTCCAGCCGTGGGCCGACAAGACGGCGATGAACCGCGGCCAGGTCCTCTACCGGGTCGCCGAGCTGATGGAGGGCCGGCGCGACCAGTTCGTCGCCGAGGTCTCGGCCGCCGAAGGGCTCCGCGAGCCGAAGGCCCGCGAGGCGGTCGACCGCTCGATCGATCGCTGGGTCTGGTACGCCGGCTGGGCCGACAAGATCGCCCAGGTGCTCGGCTCGTCGAACCCGGTCGCGGCGCCGTATTTCAACTTCACGATCCCGGAGCCGACCGGGGTCATCGGGGTCGTCGCCCCGGAGACGTCCTCGTTGCTTGGTCTCGTATCGCGGGTGGCCCCGGCCCTCGTGGCCGGCAACGCGGTCGTCGTCCTCACGTCCGAGACGCGGCCATTGCCGGCGATCACCCTTGCCGAGGTCCTCGCCACGTCCGACGTCCCCGGTGGCGTCATCAACGTCCTGACGGGCCTGAAGAAGGAGCTCGTGCCGGTCCTCGCCGGCCACGTCGACGTCAACAGCATCGACGTGTGGGGCGTCCCGCCGGAGCTCCGGACCGAGACCGAGCTCATCGCGGCCGACAACATCAAGCGGATCACCCGCCGGCCGGCGGGGATCACGGACGCGAAGTTCGACTGGCTCGATGATCGCGCCGCGGAGCGCCCTGAGTGGATTGCCGCCTACCTCGAGATGAAGACGGTCTGGCACCCGATCGGGGTCTGACCCGCGGAGGCGGGCCGGAAGCCGCCGGTCCGGTGCCGACTCGTTCGTTGAGTCAGATCGAGGTCGGGCACGCTCGGCCACGCCGCATCTTCGACACACCCACGCACGCTGCGGGCCGATTTGACCCACCGGCCGAGTCACGACGGGCGCCAACGTTCAGTTTTGATTCCGAAAGTGGTCACTCGATTCCTCAGCGAGCGCAAGCAGACTCCGGGCGACGCCCGGCGCGATCTGCGCAGCTGACCGGTCCGCGTCCGCCGACCGGCGGCCGGCGGGTCGCCGCTCCGGTGCGCCCGACGGCGGCCCGTGCCCGCCGGTAGGATCGGGACGTGGATCCCCTCGTCTTCATCCTGGTCGCAGGCGCGGCCGTCCTCCACGTCACCTGGAACGTGCTCCTCAAGACCGCCGGCGACCCGCTCCGGGCGGCCGCGGTCGGGATGGGCACGGCGGCCCTCGTCATCTGCCCGACCGCGCTCGTTGCCTGGCTGGCCATCGGTCGGCCGGCGATCCCGGACCAGACCCTCGTCCTGTCGGTCGTGTCGGGCGTGCTCGAGGCCCTGTATTTCGCCTTCCTCGCGTCGGCCTATCGGCGCGGCGACCTGTCGCTCGTCTACCCGCTGGCCCGAGGGTCGGCGCCGTTGCTCGCGGTCGCGATCGGAGTCGTCCTCCTCGGCGAACGGCTCGGACCGGTGGGATCGACCGGCGTCGCAGCGCTGCTCGTCGGCCTGTTGACGCTCCAGCGGCCGTGGCAGTACCTCCGCGCTTCGGGTCGGGCGAGCGGGGGCGCGGCCGGCTTCGCGCTCCTCACCGGGATCACGATCGCGTCCTACTCGGCCGTCGACAAGGTCGCCGTCGGCGGAACCGAGCCGTGGATCTATGCCGGGCTGATCTGGGCCAGCTGCACGGTCTTCCTGTGGTCTTATGTCTGGGTCTATCGACGGCGTCGAGCGGGGGCGACCGCGACGGCCATCGAAGCGGCAGCGACGAGCGCGGAGCTCGCCGGCGAGCCGTCACCGGAGCCCGCGCGCTTCTCCTCCCGTCGGGCCGGGTTCGGTGGGCTGATCACGCTGGCGGGATACATGCTGATCCTCGTCGCGTTCACGGTCGCCCCGCTGACCGCGGTTGCCCCGCTGCGGGAATCGGCCATCGTGCTCGCGTCGGGCTGGGGTGCATTCCGATTGCGCGAGGCGGCCGATCGGGGCGATGCCCTGCGCCGGCTCGGCTCGGCGGCGCTGGTCGTCGTCGGCGCGATCCTGCTCGCGATCGATTGAGCGACGATCGACCGCCCAAGGCCAGGATCCGCCTCAGGTCCGGCTCGAGCCCACCGTTGCCGCGCCGTCCGCCGGCGCCGGCGCGGCGCCCCGGCTGAACAGCGGACGCGTTCCGAAGCGCGAGTTGACAAGGGCGATCCCGCCGATGACCAGGATCGTCCCGATGACGGTGCTCGCCGTGACGACCTCGTGGAGGATCACCGCACCGAGGCCGATGCCGACAACCGGCAGGAGATAGGCGACCATCGACGTCCGCGTCGCCCCCCAGTGCTGGAGGATCCGGAAGTAGCAGAGGTAGGCCAGGCCGGACCCGAGCAGGCCGAGCCAGACGACCGCGAAGAGCGCCTCGGGTGCCGGGATCGCCGCCAGCGGATGCTCGGTCAGAAAGGCGAGCGCGCCGGTCACGACGAGCCCGAAGAGCACCTGGAACAGGGCCGGGATCATCGGCCGGAGGCCGTGAACGTGCGCCTTGGCATACACGTTGCCGACCGCGTACGAGATCGTCGCCCCGATCAGGGCGAGCTCGCCGAGCGTGTTGGCGGAGCCCAGGTCCGACACGTCGAGCCCGACGAGGACCGCGACCCCGATGAAGCCGACGACGAGACCGGCGACCCGGTTGAGCGTGACGGTCTCGCCTTTCAGGAACAGCGCGGCGATCACGATCACGAACAGCGGCACCGCGCCGTTGATGACGGCCGCCAGCGACGAGTCGACTGTCTGCTCGGCGTACGTGATCAGGCTGAACGGGATCGCAATGTTGATCACGCCCATCACGAACAGGTGGCCGTACATCCGGGGATCGCGCGGCAGGGGCTGTCGAGCGGTGGCGACGACCGAGGCCAGCAAAGCGAAGCCGATCAGCAGCCGGAACATGATCAACGTGAACGGCTGCAGGCCATGGTCGACGCCGATCTTGATGAACAGGTAGCTGCTGCCCCAGAAGAACCCGAGGGCGAGGAAGATGAGCCAGTCGAGACGCGAGCCGCGGGATGTCATGTGGGCCTCATGGTCGCAGGTCGGTTGGCCTAGCACAATAGGCCAATTCAGGATGGATGCCGAGCGGTCGCCCATCCAAACAGCGGGCCGGGCTCCTGCGTTGCAGCCTGTCGGCACCGGTTCCCGCGATCGTGGCTCCGGACCCTGCCAGATCGCGGCATGATTGGCGTCCCGCCCGGGCAATCCGCCCGCGTGGGCTGGGGTCGGGGCGATGAGGAGGTCGGATGCGGCTCTGGGGCGGACGGTTCGCGGCCGACAGCGACGAGCAGGTCGCGCGGTTCGGCCGATCGGTCGACATCGACGCCGAGATGGCCCTCGACGATCTCGACGGATCGGTTGCCCACGTTCGCGGACTCGGCCGGGCCGGAATCCTCGACGAAGCCGAGGTGGCGACCCTGGTCGACGGGCTTGCCAGTCTTCGGCGCGACGTCGAGAACGGCGAGCTGCGCTGGGACCCGGCCCTCGAGGACGTCCATCTCAACATCGAGGCCGCGCTGACCGAGCGGCTCGGCCCGGTGGCCGGGAAGCTCCACACGGGGCGCTCGCGGAACGACCAGGTCGCGACGGATCTCCGACTGTGGACCCGCCGGGCGATCGATCGACTCGACCTCGTCCTGCTCGGTCTCGAGGACGCGCTGGTCGCGCTGGCCGAGCGGGAGGGTGACGCCGTCCTGCCCGGCACGACTCACACGCAGCCGGCCCAGCCGGTCCTCCTCGGCCATCACCTCCTCGCGTATGTCGAGATGGCCGAGCGCGACCGCGGCCGGCTGGCCGATGCCCGCCGCCGGCTCAATGTCAGCCCGCTCGGATCGGGCGCGCTGGCCGGCGCCGGCTATCCGCTCGACCGCGCGGCGACCGCCGCGGATCTCGGCTTCGACGGGCTGACCGCGAATTCGCTCGACGCGGTCGGCGACCGCGACTTCGTCGTCGAGACGCTCGCCGCGGTCGCCCTCGGGATGGTCCACCTGAGCCGCCTGGCCGAGGAGATCGCGTGGTGGTCGAACCCGCGATTCGGGTTCGTCCGGGTCGCCGACGCGTACTCGACGGGCAGCTCGATGATGCCCAACAAGCGAAACCCGGATCCGGCCGAGCTCATCCGAGGCCGGACGGCCGGGGTCATCGGCTCCGTCACCGGCGTCCTGACGCTGCTCAAGGGGCTGCCGCTCGGCTACCAGCGTGACCTCCAGGAGGACAAGCCGCCGCTCTTCGGCGCCGTCGCGACCTTCGAGGCGTCGCTCGCGGTGATGACCGGGCTCGTCGCGACGCTTGGGATCGACCGCGACCGGATGGCCGACGCGGCGGCCGACGGCTATACCACCGCCACGACCCTCGCCGACGCCCTCGTTCGCCGCGGGATCCCGTTTCGGACGGCCCATCACATCGTCGGTTCGCTCGTCGGGCGAGCGGAACGCGACGGGATCCGGCTTCTGGCCGATGTGCCGCCGTCGGCGCTGGCCGAGCTCCTCGCGGCCTCCGACGATGAGACGGGTCAGCGGATCGGGGCCGAGCCGGACGCCCCGGCCGAGCTCCTCGTGTCGGCCACGATCGCCGGCTCGCTCGCGGCCGCCGACGTCGTCGGTGGAACGGCGCCGTCACGTGTCGTCGCTGCGATCGCCGCGGCCCGCGAGCGGATCGATCGGGAACGCGGCTGACGGACCGCGCCTGACGGCGACCGATTTCGACCCCCCATCGGGCGAACGACCGATGACCGGCGTGGCGCCCGAAGCGACCGTGGAGTCACCGGTCGACTCAGCTTCGACCGCGCTGGCAGGCCGGAGGACGAGCGATGGCGACATTCATGGACGTGCACTCGGGGTTTGTGGGGGTCACCCGGCAGCAGCTCCAGGAAGCGCACGAGCGTGATCTCGCGATCGAGGGTGATGAGGGCGTCCATTTCGAGCGTGCCTGGCTCGACCCCGAGTCCGGCAAGGTCTTCTGCCTCGCCACGGGTCCGTCACGAGAAGCCGTGATGCGGATCCACGAGCGGGCCGGCCACCCGACCGCAGAGGTCTACGAACTGCTGCACCAGGTCTGACGGGTTCCGCGACCCCGGGATCCGCGGCGACGCGAGATCAGCGCCGAGAGACGACGACGACCTGCTCGTCGGACCGGCCGGCGGCCGGAACGGGTGGCTCCGGACGGACGACCGTGGCGGCCCAGGCGGCGATCTCGGCCCGCCGGCTGACCCCGAGCTTCGCAAGGATGTGCTCGAGGTGCGCGCTCGCGGTCTTGGGCGCGATCGTCAGGCGATCGGCGATCTCCACATTGGTCAGCCCCTCGGCGACCAGCCGGGCGACCTCGAACTCGCGGGCGGTCAATGGCCGCCACGGCTCCTCGAGCGTGCCTCGCCCGCGGCCGGTCCGGGCGAGCTCATCAGTCCGCTTGATGAGGGGTTCGCTATCGAGCGACTCCGCCGTCGAGCGGACCGCAGCCAGCAGGGAGGCGGCCTCGCCGTATCGGTTCGACCGCATCAGGCAATGGGCGAGGTCCAGCCGGGCCCACGATGCCTCCCAGATCCGGCCGCGCTCCTCCCAGCCGCGAACCGCCGTCTCCAGGGCATCGCGAGCGGACGTCAGTGTGCCGGCAGAAAGCCGTAGGAGCCCGTCCGCGTGGGCGATCGCCGGGCCGGCCACTGCGTCCCAGCCCACCAGGTGGTTTCGGACGCGGTCCAGCCACCATTCCGCTTCGTCCGGTCGATGAGCCGCCAGCCACGCGCGGACGCCGGTGACGACGAACGGCACGAGAAGGGCTCGCTCGCCGGTGGTCGAAGCGAGCTCGATCGCCTCGTTGCATCGGGCACTGGCGCCCGCGGCGTCCCCCGCGACGAGGTCGACCTCGGCGAGCGCCCACAGCGGCGGCAGGATGAATTGGATCTCGTTCATCTGCCGGCCGGCGGCCAGGGACTCGTCGAGCCAGCGGCGGGCCTCCGCCGTCTGTCCCCGGCTCATGGCGACGAGGCCGATCACGTCGAGCGAGCCGAGAACGCCCCGTCGGCAGCCGCGCTCGACGAGCTCCTGGCGCGCGGTCCCGTCCGCCTCGTCCCAGCGACCGGCACCCCAGTCGATGATCGCCGATGTCGTCGCCATCATCTGGCGGCAGTGCGACTGCTCGATCGCGTCCGCGTAGCGCAACCCCTCGCGCAGCGCGATCTGCGCCGACCGCAGGTCCAGGACCCGCGTCGCGTGGATCGCCATGTTCCGGTAACCGGTGACCCCGACCGACTCGAAGCCCGCGTCGCGTGCGTCGCGCGCGGCGCGGAGGCCCTCGATCAGTCCGGAGTCGTACCGCCCATCGACGATGTCGATTCGAGCAGCCGTCAGGGCGGCCTCGAGCGCGCCCTCGTGATCCCCCAAAGCCCCTGCCAGCTCGCGCGCCTCCGCCGCGTCGGCTCGGGCCGCCTCGAGCTGGGAGGCCTCGAGCTCGGTGATCGCCCGGACGCCGAGCAAGACCGCCCGGACCTTGTCTCGCTCGGGCGTTTCCGGGATGGCATCAAGCTCGGCAAACGCCTGGGCGATCATTGCCAGTCGCTGCTCGGTCGAACCCCCGCGACGGCCGACCGACGTCGACGACGAGATCAGGGTCGCAGCGGCGTCGAGGGGCCGTCCCGCCTGCAGGTAGCGGTCCCGCGCGACCTTCAGCGCCGCATCACTTTCGTCATTCCGCTCGATCGCGGATGCGGCGTCGCTGTACCGTCTGTACAGGTCCGCCTGCTCCTCGGGCGGGAGGTCATGCGGCATGTTGGCGATCGCCCGCTGGAACAGCTCGAAGGCCTCCTGGCGGCCGGACATCCGGCTGGCCTCCTCAGCGCCGGCCAGGGCCGCCCGGAACGCCTGCGGCCGGAGGCCGGCCCGCTCGTAATGGAGCGAGGAGTGGATTCCGGACTGGCCGTCGAGGCTCGTCCCGAACTCCGCGGCTCGGGCGTGCAGGCGACGGAGCTCGGTCGGTGGCACGCTCCGATAGAGGACGTCCCGCAGAAGCTGGTGGCGGAAGTCGATCCATCCGACGTCGCCGGCGTCGTAGAGGTATGAGCGGTCCATCAACTCGGCGATGGAATCGTCGAGGGCGCCGACCGGACGGTCCATGACGCCCGCGAGGACTTCGGGGATGAAGCAGCGGCCGAGGACCGCGCCGGCTCGCGCGACCTCGCGCGCCTCGGGCGACAGCTGGGCGAGCCGGGCGAGGATCGCATCCTCGATCGTGTCGGGGACCGTGGCATCGCGGATCGCGCGACCGTCGGTCCTGGCTTCGTCTGGCAGGGCGCCAAGCAGCTCTTCGATGTGGAGCGGGATGCCGTCCGTCCGCTCGTGGACGGCAGCGACCACCTCGCGCGGGGCCGGCAGCCCGGTATCGAAGATCAACGTCGTCATCAACGCGGTCTGCTCGTAGGTCAGGGGCGCCAGACGGGCCTCCTCCGCAATCCGCTGACCGATCAGCCGTGCTCGCCACTCGCGGAAGAAGGCGCCCGGCGGAAGCTCCTCGCTGCGAAATGCCCCGACGACCAGCACCGGCAGGTCGCGGGTCTGGCGGGCGAGCTCCCCGACGATCTCGAGGCTGATCTCGTCGGCCCACTGGAGATCCTCGAAGTCGAGCATCGTCGGGCGATCGATGGCGGCCACGATCCGGTCCACGCCGTCGAGGACGAACATCCGGCGCGACCCCAGGGAGTCGGTGTCGTCGCTTGCGCGCATCGCCAGGAGCTCGCCGCCGAGCGTACCGAAGGCCGGATTTCCGCGGACGGTCCGGGCGAGGTCCATGATCAGCTGGGTCGGAACGTTCCGATCCTGGGGCGCGACCGCGCCGTTGGCGTTGACGAAGCCGCGCGCCATCGCCTTGCGACGGATCGAATGGAGCAGGCGCGTCTTGCCGACTCCGGCCTCGCCGGCGAGGAGCAGCATCTGGCCGTGACCATCTGCGGCTTCGGCCAGCCGCCGGTCGGCCAGGTCGAGCAGATCATCGCGGCCAACGATGATCGGACACAGAAGCGACCCAGCACGGCTCATGGGCCGAGTGTACGGCCCTCCGTGTCGCCGGCATCGGTCGTTCGACCGATGCCCCCCGGGCCGGTCTGTTCGGCCGGCTACAGCTCGAGCGTCGTCGCGATCGACACGTCGCGGACGAGATGCGGATCGCGGGTGAACGCGGTCGCGAGGATCAGGTGGAACGACGCCGACGATCGGCCGTGGTCGGTCTCGATCGTGGGCAGTGCCACGTCCGACAGTGTCCCGGCGAAATCCAGCCGCCGCTCGCCGTCGACCTCGAGGGCCGGGACCAGCGTCGACGCCCAGGCCGTCAGCGACTCGTCCTTGCCGCTGCTGACCGTCGCCTCGAGGTGGACCCGGATCTCGGCCCGGATCTCCTGGAGCTTGCGCAGATGGTCGGTGCGCAGCGTCACGTGACCGCGGAACGGGGCGCCCGAACAGAGGGGCATCGGATCGAGCTCGATCGCGGCGGTCAGGTTGCCGATCGCCGCATCGGCCTCCGGGTACAGGGCGAACTCACCGACGTGAACCACGCCGGCGCGGAGCAGGGCCATCGGCTGGGTGATCCGGACGGGCACCTCGATCCGGCTGTCCAAGCCTGGGCGGTCGAGCTTCGCCTCGATCGTCCACGCGACGCGCAGGACCGTTCCCTCGACGCTCGCCGGGCCGAGTCCCGGGACGGGGATCTGGACCGGCCAGGTCCGGCTCTCGCCGGCCGTGAGGTGGAGCGGGCCCGAAAGCTCGACCGGGACGCGAGGCAGCTCCGCGCTCGACGTCACGGTCCGGGTCGTCGCGCGGCCCTGGCCGTCCGAGGTCGTCTCCTCGTGCTGCCATGACTCGACACCGATCAGGGTCACCACGACCTGGCGGGCGTCGATGTCGTCGTCGGCCGTCACACTGACCTGGCCGCCCACCAGCCGGCCGGGCAGGAGTCGATCCCGCTCCAGCTCCACCTGCCAGGCCGCGCCATGGCTCGTCGCCTGCCAGCTCGGCATCGTTCCCCTCCGATGTGCCTGTCCGCGCCGGTCGCCCGCGTGGGCCGGCCCCCGCGATTGTCGCGGACACGCGCACGGCGTGCCTGACGTGTGCCCGGTCGACGCCGGCCAGCGGTCGTACCATCGAGCTCGTCCCGTCCGACCAGCGAGAGGCCGATGCCCACCTTCGACACGATCCGCCAGGCGCCAAAGGCGCTCCTCCACGACCACCTCGACGGCGGGCTCCGCCCGGCGACGGTCGTCGACCTGGCGGCCGAGTTCCAGTACGACGGGCTGCCGACCCGCGACGTCGACGAGCTGGCTGTCTGGTTCCGGCGCGGCGCCGATCGCAAGTCGCTCGAGCTCTACCTCGAGACGTTCACCCACACGGTCGGTGTGCTCCAGGAACGGGACGCGATCGTCCGCGTGGCCGCCGAATGCGCGGAGGATCTTGCCGCCGACGGGGTCGTCTATGCCGAGGTCCGCTACGCGCCGGAGCTCTCCACGGAGCGCGGACTGACGCTCGACGAGGTGGTCGAGGCCAACCTCGAGGGCTTCCGGATCGGGATGGATCGGGCGGCGGCCGCCGGTCAGCCGATCGCCATGAAGATGATCGTGACCGCGATGCGCCAGGCGGCCCGCTCGGTCGAGGTGGCCGAGTGTGCGATCCGGTGGCGCGACGCCGGCGTCGTCGGGTTCGATGTGGCTGGTCCCGAGAAGGGCTATCCACCGACCCGCTACCTGGACGCGTTCGACCGGATCCGGCGCGAGAACTTCCACATCACGATCCACGCGGGGGAGTCGTTCGGGCTGCCGTCCATCTGGGAGGCGCTCCAGTTCGCCGGTGCGGAGCGGCTCGGGCACGGCGTCCGCATCGTCGACGACATCACGGTCCGCGCCGACGGCACCGTCGAGCTCGGACGGCTGGCCGCGTTCGTCCGCGACCGGCGGGTGCCGCTCGAGATGTGTCCGACCTCGAACGTCCACACCGGCGCCGTGGCGACGATCGCGGACCATCCGATCGACCTGCTCCGCCGGCTCCGCTTCAGGGTCACGCTCAACACGGATAACCGGCTGATGAGCGGGGTTTCGATGTCGTCAGAGTTCGCCGCCCTCGATGCCGCCTTCGGGATCGGGATCGGTGAGATGGAGTGGTTGACGATCAACGCGCTGAAGAGCGCCTTCGCGCCGTTCGATGAGCGCCTGCGCCTGATCAACGAGGTGGTCAAGCCGGGCTACGCCCGTCTGCGCGCGACCGAGAGCAGGGTCGTCGACAGTCGCACCTGACGCGTGGTTGGTGGCGCGACCATATTGTGCCGATAGCACAACTCTTGGAGTCACGGCGATCTCGTTTGTAACGAATGCGATCGTCGGTCCTCGCTGATGCTGCCGTGGCACCGGCTGTTGATGGCCATTATTGGGCGTGACGCCTAAGTTTCCGCGTTTCGCAACCGAACCGCGACCTTCGAGCGGCCGGGATCGCGGTACCTTCGTGCCAGTCGCAACCTTGGTGCGTTGGAGGCACGGGACCACGGGTCCGAGCGAGGTCCGACGTCAGGACAGCCGCAGGAGGATCAGGGATCGATGAACACCAATCGTGCTCGCGGGTTGCCCGCCGTCACCCGACCAACGATCCGCAGGGTCGGCGCGGCCGCCCTCGCGGCTGCGCTTCTGGCGCTCGTGCCGGGCTCGGTCTTCGCGGCCACCGGAGATGCGCCCGTCGCCGACAGCGGTGATACGGCCTGGATGCTGATGTCCACCGCGCTGGTGATGATCATGCTGCCGGGCCTGGCCCTCTTCTACGGCGGCCTCGTCCGCCGCAAGAACGTGCTCAGCACGATCATGCACAGCTTCTTCGGGCTCGCGATCGTCAGCGTCGTCTGGGTTCTCGTCGGGTTCAGCCTGGCATTCGCCCCCGACGCGACGGGCAACGGCCTCATCGGCAACCTCGACTACGTCGGGTTCATGGGCGTCGGCCTGACCCCGAGCACGGTCTATGCGGTCACGATCCCGTTCGTCCTGTTCGCCGCCTTCCAGCTGATGTTCGCTGCGATCACCCCGGCCCTGATCACCGGCGCCTTTGCGGAGCGAAAGCGGTTCGCGTCGTTCGTCCTGTTCACGATCATCTGGTCGATCGTGGTCTACTCGCCGATCGCGCACTGGGTGTGGGCGACCGACGGCTGGTTGTTCAAGCTCGGTGCACTCGACTTCGCGGGCGGGACGGTCGTCCATGCGAGCTCTGGCCTGTCCGCGTTGATCGTCGCCCTCCTGATCGGCAAGCGCGTCGCGAGCGCCGAGAAGATGGAGCCCCATGACATCCCGATGACGGTCCTCGGCGCCGGCCTCCTGTGGTTCGGCTGGTTCGGCTTCAATGCCGGATCCGCGGTCACGGCCGGCGGCCTCGCGGCCAGCGCGTTCATCGCCACCAACACGGCGGCTGCGGCGGCGACGCTGACGTGGGTCGGCGCCGCCTATCTCCACCATCGCAAGGTCAGCGTTGTCGGGGCCGCCTGTGGCGCCGTCGCCGGCCTCGTCGCGATCACCCCGGCATCAGGCTTCGTGACCCCCGGTGGCGCGATCCTGATCGGGCTCGTCGCCGGTGGCCTGTGCTACAGCGCGACGCTCCTCCGTGAGCGGCTCAAGATCGACGACGCGCTCGATGTCTTCGCCGTCCACGGCGTCGGTGGCGTGTTCGGGGCGGTGGCGACCGGCGTCCTCGCGACCGGCGCCGTCCAGACCGCCTACAAGGGCCTGATCGACGGCAATCCCGGCCAGGTCCTGACCCAGCTGGTCGCGGTCAGCGCGACGATCGCCTACGCCGTCGTCGCGACGTTCGTGATCATCAAGCTCGTCGACGCGCTCCTCGGGATCCGGATCTCGGTCCGCGACGAGGAGATGGGCATCGACCTCTCGACCCACGGCGAGGTCGCCTACCAGACCTAGGATCGGACAAATCGCAGCGCTCGAACCCGCGCCCGGCGGCCTGCTGGCAGCCGGGCGCGACCACGTCCAGCGCCCGGCCCCGTCAGTCTGTGTGGAAGATCTCGACGAGGTCCTTCCACCAGGATCCGGGCTCGCGATCGGGGAACGGCTCCTGCAGTGGGTCGGTCAGCGCCCACCAGCGCTGCGTCTCCGGATCGGCGGCCATCGCCGCCATGTCGGCCGCGAAGTCGTCGCCGACGTACTCGAATGACGCGAACAGCTCGAGCCCGTCGCGGTAGATCGTGTAGTTCCGAATGTTCGAGCGCCGGATCTGGTCGAGAACGCCCGGCCACGGCGCGGCGTGGAGCGCCTCGTACGCCTGGATCGCATCGGGACGCAGCCGGATCCGCTGCCCGAGACGCTTCATCGAACCGCGCCGGCTGCCCCCGCGACGACGGCCGCAGCCGCGACCTCGTCGGCAATCGCTCGCCATTCGTCGCCGTCCGGGAACCGGAACCGGCGGAGTGACGCCGGCCGCATCTCCGCGCTGTAGCCGGGCCGGGTCGGGACGACGTAGCGAGCGTCGCGGATCACGACCGGATCGAGGAAGTGTTGGTGGAGGTGGTCCACGTACTCGATCATCCGTCCCTCGAGCGACCCGCTCACGGCGATGTAATCGAACGTCGCGAGGTGTTGGACCAACTCGCACAGCCCGACCCCGCCGGCGTGGGGACAGACCGGAACCCCGAACTCGGCGGCCATCAGCAGGACGGCGATCACCTCATTGACGCCGCCGAGGCGGCAGGCGTCGATCTGGCAGACCGAGATCGCCTCGGCCTGGAGCAACTGCTTGAACATCACCCGGTTGTGGACGTGCTCGCCGGTCGCCACCCGGATCGGCGCGACGGCGCGAGCGATCGTCGCGTGGCCGAGGATGTCGTCGGGCGAGGTCGGCTCCTCGATCCAGTACGGCTCGAACTCCGCCAGCTCGGCCATCCAGGCGATGGCCTCCTGGACCCCCCAGCGCTGGTTCGCGTCCACCGCCATCAGCGCGTCCGGCCCGATCTCCTCGCGCACGATCCGGGCGCGCCGCCGGTCGTCCTCGACGTCCGCTTCCCGACCTCTCGCTCGCTCGACGGCTCCGACGCGATGAACCCCGACCCGGACTACTCGGCCGCGTACGTCATCGTCCGGACCGACGCCGGCGACGGGCTCGAGGGCCATGGCCTGACGTTCACGATC
>JANMCU010000256.1:0-3175 GCA_031361415.1 Chloroflexota bacterium
CCGGAGGCGATCGCCCACAAGTACGAGGTTCTGCGCGAGCATTGCGCGGCCGTCGGCCGGAACTACGACGAGATCGAGCGCTCGAACCTCCAGACGATCAACCTCGCCCGTGACACGCCGAGCCAGATCGTCGAGCGCTTCGGCGAGCTGGCCGACGCAGGCGCCCAGCACATCATCTTCAGCGTGGCCGATGTCCACGACCCGGCCCACCTCGAGACGATCGGCAGGGAGATCCTGCCGCAGCTCCGGGATCTCTAGCCGGAGATCTCGGCGCGCTCCGTGAAGAGCGCGGTCACGACCAGCCCGCCGATGAGCCAGGCGGCCACGACGACGAGCGCGGCATTCGGCTCGAGCCGGGCGAGCGTGGCTCCGCCTCCGCCACCACCGCCGAAGCCACCGGACGTCGCGACGACGGCGTTCGCCGCGTTGAACGGCAGGTACTTGACGATGTCGGGCAGGAAGATCGCCGCGAACTGCTCGCCGAAATAGACCGCGATGCCCACTCCGATCCCCGCCAGCTGACTGCGTGCGAGAGTGGCGATCGCGAAGCCGAGCGCGGCCCCTTCGCACAGCGCAAGCCAGCCGCGCGTCAGCAACTCCGGCAAGGTGCCGATCGTCGCGCCGTCGTTCAGTCCGGTCGTCGGGACGCTGGCGAGCCCCGCGGCCACGATCGCGACGATGATCCCGATCGCGAACGCGACGAGCAGCCCGACGCCGACCATCAGCCCGATCGCGGCGAAGGTGAGGAGCTGATAGCGGCTCCGGCTCTCACCCCGCGCGACGGCAGCCTTCAGGGTTCCCCAGGTCCATTCGGAGCCGGCCACGGCAGCGCCGTAGATCATCGCGAACCGAGCGAGTAGGTCTGGACCTTGTCGCGGGCCCGGTCGCGCAGACCGACCATCTCGAGGAGCTCCTCGATCCGGCTGCGCGTCGTTTGCGCGCCGGCGGCCGCGAGGGAGCGGAGGTTCTCGCGCGCCGACAGGTACGGATAGAACGACGGAGACTCGATCAGGGCGCCAACCTCGAACAGGCGATGACGATCGCCCCGCCCGAACGGCCGGCCGAGGACCTCGATCGTGCCGGCGTCGGGGTGGATCAGGCCGGTCAGGAGGCGCATCGTCGTGGTCTTGCCGGCGCCATTCGGGCCGAGGAACCCGTACACGACGCCGGACGGCACCGACAGGTCGAGCCCGACCAGGGCCGTCCGCGAGCCAAACCGCTTCTGCAGCCCGCGCGTGGCGAGGGCCAGTCCATCGGTCAAGGGGAGTTCTCCGGCGGCCGCCGGACGGGACGCCGGGGTGGCTCGATCGTGCGGTCGGCGGGCGCGCCTGTCAATCGAGTTTCAGAGCGCCGGCCCGGCGTCGTGCGGGCGCTCCATCTGCTCGATCGCGATCACGAGCGCGAGCGCGAGGGGCGGCTCGAACCCGTCGGCGACCTGGACGCCGAACGTGTCGTGCAGGCTGAACCACGAACGCGACGCGCCCACGACCTCGGTCTCGTCGCGGCTGATCCGGAACTCGTGGTCGAGGAAGTCGCCCGCCGCCTCGAGCTCGCCGCCGTTGGTCAGCTGGATCGAGAACCTGGACGCGAACAGGGTGAACATCGCCTTGCGGATGGTCGCGATCGGCTGCCCGGCTCGGCTGATCTCGAAGGTCGGCTTGAGCGTCAGGACCGGCGCATGGATCGTCAGGAGCACAGCGCCGGTCGGGTCGAGCAGGTCGAGCGTCCGGCCGAGCGCGAAGGCCTTGCCGTCGACCTCGTAGACCCGGTTGCCATGCTCGTCCTCGATCCAGGCATCGCCTCCGAACGAGAACAGCGACTGGTGCAGCGCGAACAAGGTTGGCATGGTCCACAGTCTGGACGGGTGACCGCGAACCTGCACCTCGCGATACCCCAGGGGAGTATCGCGATCATGCTACGATGCGAGGATGAGCGACGATTCCCTGCCGCCGGCCAAGCCGGACGCCGCCGTCGCCCCAGCGAGCGACGCGGCCCCCGATTCCAGCGGCAAGGCCGATCCGTTCGCCGGCTTCTCGATCGATTTCGGCGGGCCGTCGGCCGCACCGGAGGCCGGCAACGGCAGCGCGGCCGATCCGATCTCGTTCGGCGCGCCGATCTCGTTCGGCGCTCCGATCGCCAGCCCGTCCGTCCCCGCGGCGCCCGCGCGCCCGCGTCACGGCGGCCCGGTCGGCGGCCCGAACGACAGCGCCGATCGCGACGACAACCGGACCAGGGTCCTGATCATCGGCTCGGGCCCGGCGGGGCTGACGGCGGCAATCTACGCGGCTCGGGCCAACCTCGAACCGATCGTCCTCGCCGGGGTCGTGCCCGGCGGCCAGCTCATGATCACGAGCGACGTCGAGAACTACCCGGGCTTCCCCGAGGGGATCCTCGGGCCGGAGCTGATGGCGAAGTTCCGCGAGCAGGCCGAGCGGTTCGGGACGCGGATCGTCGACGTCGACGCGGAGCGGGTCGACCTGTCCGAGCGCCCGTTCCGGGCCTGGGCGCGCGGCATCGAGTACCGCGCCGACGCGGTCATCATCGCGACCGGAGCATCAGCGCTGTGGCTCGGGCTCGAAAGTGAGACGCGGCTCCGCGGACGCGGCGTTTCGGCCTGCGCGACGTGCGACGGCTTCTTCTTCCGGGACAAGGAGATCGCGGTCGTCGGCGGCGGCGACACGGCCCTCGAGGAGGCAACCTACCTGACCCGGTTCGCGACGAAGGTCCACCTCTTCCACCGGCGCGAGGCGTTCCGGGCGTCGAAGATCATGCTGGACCGGGCCATCGACCATCCGAAGATCGAGATCCATACGAACACGGCGGTCGACGAGGTTCTCGGCGGCACGAAGGTCGAGGGCCTGCGCCTGCGCGACACGACGACCGACACCGTGCGCGACGTGCCGATGGAAGGCCTGTTCATCGCGATCGGCTACCGCCCGAACACCGAGATCTTCAAGGAGCAGCTCGAGGTCGATGGGAAGGGCTACCTCGTCGTCCACGATGAGACCGGCTCGAAGATCGAGGGCGTGTTCATCGCCGGCGACGTCCACGACCACCGCTATCGCCAGGCCGTCACCGCGGCGGCCGACGGCTGCAAGGCCGCGATCGACGCCGAGCGCTGGCTCGAGGCCGAGGGGATCAGCGAGGCATCCACCGCCACGGCCTGGTGAGGCGT
>JANMCU010000263.1:0-4114 GCA_031361415.1 Chloroflexota bacterium
TCCGGCGGCGCCTCCCCGTCCATCGCGAACCCGAACCAGCGCCGCTCGTCGTCGAGCTTCGCGGTCCGCACCAGCGACGCCCGGCCGATGAACGCCGGCTTCTCCATCCGGACCGCCCAGTCCATTCCGAGCCGGCGCGGAGTCGTGTCGAGCTCGGTGTCCATCCCGACGATGACATGGCCTTTCTCGAGCCGCAGCCCGAACAGCGCCTGGAGGCCATGCGGCCGGATTCCGAGATCTCGGCCTCGCTCCATCAGCGCGCGCCAGAGGGCGACGGACCCCGAAACCGGGTGGTGCAGCTCGAACGCCGCTTCACCGGTGAACGACAGCCGCATGACGTGGCACGGCACGCCAGCGATATCGGTCTCGACGTGGCCCAGGAATCGCGGCGCCTCGAACAGGCCCAGGCGCGCCAGCAGCTCCTTCGCGAACGGCCCGGTCACGTTGATCGCGGCGAGCGACATCGTCCGGTCCATCACGTGGACGCGGAGGCCCCACGTGTCGACCCAGTCGCGGATCCACATCTCGGCGTTGGCCGCGCCGCCCGACGTGAACGTCAGGACGAACCGGTTGTCGGACATCCGGAGGATCATCCCGTCGTCCATCACGTGGCCGCGCTCGTTCAGGAGCAGTGCATAGCGCGACCGCCCGACCTTGATGTCCGCGACATGGCATGGATAGATCCGCTCGAGCGCCTCGACCGCATCCGGCCCGCTCACGATCAGCTTGCCGAGCGTGGACACGTCGCCGATCGAGACGCCTTCGCGGACGGACCAGTACTCGCCGACGACGTCGCCGTAGTGCCACGGCCGCCACCAGCCGCCGAACCGGTCCATCCGGGCACCGAGCGCGAGGTGCTCCTCGTGGAGCGGCGTCCGTCGGAATGCGTCGATCGTCGTGTCGGCGGCCGCCTCGGCGAGGGTGATCTGGCGAGCGGCCGGTCGGGCGGTGAACGGCTCTGGCACGACCCCCGTGCGGGCGGCGATGAACGCCCGGACGTGCGGCAGGCAGGCGCCACCCTGGCACGGCCCGAGGCCGGCCCAGCTGGCGCGCTTGAGCAGCTCGAGCTCCGTGTAGCCCTTGTCCCACGCGGCGGCCAGGTCGTCGACAGTGGTGCCCATGCACGGGCAGACGACACCGCTGGTGGACGCGGACGGGAGCGGGTCGTCGAGGGCCGCCGCGCCGACAGCGGAGACGCCTTCCTCGCGGGTCATCCTGGCAAGCAGGTCCCGCGGCGCGCGACCGAGGTCGACGACGGCGGTGTCGCACGATGTCGATCGCTCGGTGCCATCGTCGGCGGCCGTCACGACCGCGGTCACCCGACCATGCGCGTCGCCCTCGAATCGGATCGGGTGGGTCGTGACCGTCGCCACCCTACCGAGGTCGACGCCCGCCGCAACGAGCTTCTCGGCCGCCCGGGCCGTGACGATGCCGGCGAGACCGCTCCCCGGACAGACCGGCTGGATCTCCGCCGATCCGGTCGCGACGACGATCTCGTCCGCCTCGAGATGGAGCATCCCAGCCGGCTCGCGGGCGACGATCGCCGGGCCAGGGTAGATGCCAACGACCTCGATGCCATCGGCCGCGTCGAGGACGACTGAATCGCGTCCCTCGGCAGCCGCGCGGCCGCTCGACCCCCCGCCGATCACGGCGAGCGCAGCATGGGCTCGGCGCACGGGAACGTTGTCCCCAATCGGGACTCGGGTCAGGTCGCGCACCTCGACGGTCGGCAGCGGAGGCTTGCCGACGGCCGGATGCCGCACGACAACCGTCCCCGGCCGCGCCGCAACCTGGCATGTCCGGACGTACGCGACGCCGTCGACCGTCGCGAGGCAGTTGCCGCAGTCACCGGCGAGACACAGAGCCCCGCCGCGGCCCGGCACTTCCCCTGCCCGGACGATCGCAATCGCGACAGACCCGCCCTCCACGAAGTCGATCGGCCGCCCGTCGACGACGATCCGGCCATGCACGGGCTCGGTCACGCCACGATCTCGAAGGCGCGCTCGCGTCGCGGTCCGAACCGGAAGATGGCGAAATCCCGATCGAACGACGCGACGCGGTATACCCCGAGGCGCTGCAATGCGACAAAGCTGGTGCGATCGACAATGGAAAACGGCTGATCGGGGAACGACTCGCCGATCGAGAACGCCGCATCCAGGTCCGCGACGCTGACGGTCTCGATGCCGATCACGCCGCCGCGCGCTCCGCGCCAGAATCGGTCCGCAGCGGGGGCCCCGAGGCGGCGCTGGATGAGCAGCCACGTCTCGACGAGGACGTGGTCGGTCGTGAGCAGACGCTCGTCAGCAGCGATGATCGACTTCGCCCGGACGTTGCTGCGATCGCTCCGATCGGCAACCGCATAGAAGACCGATGTATCGACAAACAGCGTCACCGTCGGGGATGCGCCGCATCGACGGCTTCGCCGACGTATTCGTGCTTGTGGTTCGCGACATCGGAGCCGCCGGAATCTCCGAGGTCGAAGATCGCAGAGATATCGGCCTTCGGCTGATGCGTGTCCGTCAGGTCCTCGTGGACAAGCCGCCGGACGTATTCGGCGAGGGAAATCCCCTGCTCGGCCGCACGACGACGGGCCGCGCGGTGGTCTTCGGGATCGAGCGAGATCTGCGTGCGAGACATCATGATGTTGCCATCATACCATCGCCTATTGGCGCATCCGAAGGCCCTGCGGGTCGTGGACCGGCTCGGGCTGGAGGCGGGCCGGCCGGCGCCGGCCGATGATCTCGATCTCGAACCCGCGGCCACCGGGCCCGTCAGCCGTCACCAGCTCCGTCGGCACATAGCCGAGAGCGAGCGACACCTTCGCCGAATGTCCGTACCCGCCGGACGTCACCCAGCCGACGACCTTGCCGTCGTGCCAGATCGGCTCGTCGCCGATGACGTCCGCCGGGTTTTCGGCCTCCGGCCCGGGATCGACGACGAGCATCACGAGCCTGCGGGTCGGGCCTGCGCCGTTCGCCTCGGCCTCGTGGGCGGCCCGCCCGATGAACTCGTGGTCGAGCCTGATGTAGCGCCCGATTCCGCCCTCGAGCGGCGTGTAGATCGGGCGGTACTCGCGGAACCAGGTGCCGTAGCTCTTCTCGAGCCGGAGCGACATCAGTGCCCGCATCCCGAACAGGCGCAGCCCATGCGGCTCGCCCGCCTCGACGATCCGGTCGAACAGCGCCCGCTGGTGCTCGGGCGCCACCCACAGCTCGTATCCGAGCTCGCCCGAGTAGTTGATCCGGGCGACGAGCGCCGGCTGCATCCCGAGATCGACCCGCCGGAACGTCATGAACGGGAAGGCGGCGGTCGAGAGGTCGAGATCGGGCGCGACGGCCGCGAGGACGTCGCGCGAACGTGGCCCCGTCAGCGACAACCCGACGAGACCGAGCCCGAGGACCTCGAACTCGACCGATCCGTCGCCCGGCAGGTGATGGACGAACCAGCGCGAGTGATGCGTCTCGGCCGGGAGCGACCCGAAGAGGTGGAACTCGTCGGCCGCGGAGGCCCGAGCGACGGTGAACTCGCCGACGATTCGGCCGGTGTCGTTGAGCATCGCGGTCAGCGTCATCCGACCTGGCGCGGGCATTCGGGCGGTGAGCAGCGACGACAGCCATGCCTCCGCACCTGGCCCCGTGACCCGGTACTTCGCGTAGTTCGAGATCTCGGTCATGCCGACCCGCTCGCGGACGGCGGCGACCTCTTCCGCGACGCAGTCCCAGGCACTCGAGCGCCGGAACGTGACGTCCTCCTTCGGCTCGAGTCCCGCCTTCTGGAACCACAGGGCGTGTTCCAGGCCGGCGGTCGCGCCCCAGACCGCGTTGGCGGCGGCCAGACGGTCGTGGATCGGCGTCGTCAGGAGCGGTCGCGCGGCCGGCAGCTCCTCGTTGGGGAACGTGATCCGGAACCGGCGGCGGTAGTTCTCCTGGACCTTCGCGTTCGTATAGGCGAGCGTCGCGTAGTCGCCGCACCGGGCGACGTCCATCGCCCAGATGTCCATTCCGGAGTCGCCTGCGTCGCCGGCGGTCATCCAGGCCGCGAGCGCCAACCCGACGCCGCCACCCTGGCTGAGGCCCGCCATGACCCCGCACGCGACCCAGTAGCCGCGCAGCCC
>JANMCU010000278.1:0-7492 GCA_031361415.1 Chloroflexota bacterium
GTGATCGACCAGGCCGCGGCCGACATCGTCCGGACGGCGGAAAAGACGGGGGCGCAGGTCTCCGGCCCGATTCCGCTGCCGACGAAGACGCAGCGCTGGACGGTCCTCCGTTCGCCGCACGTCGACAAGAAGTCGCGCGAGCAGTTCGAGCTGAAGACGCACAAGCGTGTGATCGACATCCTCGACAGCCGCGCGCAGACGGTGGACGCGCTGACCAAGCTGGACCTGCCGGCCGGCGTCGACGTCGAGATAAAGGTACAGTAGTCCAGGCGACTGCCGCCTAACGGCGGCCGTCGTCACAGTCCAACGGCCTGCAACAGCTGGCGCGCGAATGACGCGCCTGACTCGGCCGCGACTCTGGTGAGAGAGCTAGATAGAACAATGATTGGCATCATCGGCAAGAAGATCGGGATGACCCAGATCTTCAACGACGCGGGGCAGCAGATCCCCGTGACGGTCATCGAAGCGGAACCAAACCCTGTCGTGCAGGTCATCGACAAGGCGAAGGCGGGGTACGCCTCGGTGCAGCTCGGCTATGGCGTGCAGCGGCTGGCGCGCGAGTCGGGCCCCAAGGAACGGACGCCGCGCGGCCGTCGCGCGAACAAGGCAGAGATCGGCCACGCGAAGAAGGCGAACCTCGATGCGCCGCCGAAGACGCTGCGCAGCTTCCGGCTGGACGACGTCCAGGGGAAGAACATCGAGCTGCCGGCGTTCAACGTCGGCGACGTCCTGAAGGTCGACCTGTTCGCCGTTGGCGAGCGCGTGAAGGTCACGGGCACGACGAAGGGGCGCGGTTTCCAGGGTGTCGTTAAGCGGCACGGCTTCCACGGCGGACCGAACACGCACGGCAACACGAAGCACCGCCGTCCCGGCTCGATCGGACCCGGCACGGATCCGTCCCGCGTCATCAAGGGCAAGAAGATGCCTGGACATTACGGTGCCGAGCGGCACACGCAGTCCAACCTCCGCGTCGAGAAGATCGACGGTGAGCGAAACCTGATCTATCTCCGCGGCGCGGTTGCCGGTCCGATCAATGGACTGGTCATGGTGCGCAAGCAGGGTCCAAATGGCTGATACGACGAATCTGCAGGTGCCCGCGTACACGTCGGGCGGGACGCAGCGCGAAGCAGTCGCGCTCCCCGAGACGTTGTTCGACGGCACTATCAACATGCCGGTGATGCACCAGGCGGTGAAGGCCTTCATGGCCAACCAGCGCCAGGGCAACGCCAAGACGAAGATCCGCAAGTACGTCACGGGCGGTAACCAGAAGCCGTGGAAGCAGAAGGGCACAGGTCGCGCTCGTCAGGGCTCGACGCGTGCGCCGCAGTGGGTAGGCGGTGGCACAGTGTTCGGTCCGATCCCGCGCAGCTACGCCGAGTACGTTCCGCGCCAGGTGCGCGCGCTGGCTCGGAAGAGCGCGTTCAACGCACGCGCCAAGGAGGACGCGGTGTTCGTGATCGACGCGTTCAACTATGACGCGCCGAAGACGAGCCGGATGGTGTCGCTGATCTCGCGCATGGGTCTCGAGGACCAGAAGGTCCTCATCCTGACGGATGGCTCGAAGACCAACGTGCACCTGAGCGCGCGCAACCTGCCGACGGTCCACGTCCTCCCGTACAGCGACGTCTCGACCTATCACATCCTCTGGTCGGATGTCGTGCTGATCGAATCGAGCGCCATCGGACATTCACTGTCGCCGGTCGCCGAGACGGAAGCGGCGCCGCGAGTGAAGGTGGCGAAGAAGTCACGCACGGCGAAGGCGGCGAAGACCGCGGAAGAGCGCGACGCCGAGAGCGAGAAGAAGAGCGCGCGGAAGTCGGCGGCGAAGAAGGCGGCCGCCAAGGCGCCGACCGCGAAGACGACCGCGGCGAAGAAGAGCGCGGCCAGGAAGTCGGCGGCGAAGAAGTCCACCGCCAAGAAGTCACCAGCGGCGGCGAAGAAGAGCGCGGCGAAAAAGTCCGCTCCAAAGAAGAAGGAGAAGTAACCGATGCCGACGCTGCATGAAACGATCGTACGCCCGGTGATCACGGAGAAGACCTCCGAGGCGTACCAGACGCGTGGCGAGTACACCTTCGAGGTGGCGAGCGACGCGAGCAAGGGGCAGATCCGCCAGGCGGTCGAGCGTCTCTTCGCGGTGAAGGTCCGCGGGGTGTGGACGTCGAACGTGCGCGGCAAGGGCAAGCGGGTCGGGAAGACCGTGGGCACGCGCCCGAATTGGAAAAAGGCGATCGTCACCCTGAAGGAAGGGACGATCGAGATCTTCGAGGGCTGAGCCAATGGGAATCCGTCAATTCAAGCCAGTCACCAAGGGCACGCGCTTCCGCTCGATCTCTGATTTCGCCGAGATCACGCGGAGCACGCCCGAGAAGTCGCTGGTCGAGCCGAACAAGAAGAGCGGTGGCCGCGACAACCACGGCCACATCTCGATGCGCCGCCTCGGTGGTGGGCACAAGCGCATGTATCGCATCATCGACTTCAAGCGCGACCGGTTCGCCATGCCGGCGACGGTGCGCGAGATCGAGTACGACCCGAACCGCTCGGCGCGCATCGCGCTGGTGCAGTTCGAGGACGGCGAGAAGCGCTACATCCTGCACCCGAAGGGCCTTGGCGTCGGGGACACGATCACCAGCGGACCGGGATCGGACGTCCGCAACGGCAACTGTCTTCCGCTGAAGGAAGTGCCGTTAGGCACCGATGTGCACAACATCGAGCTGAAGATCGGGAAGGGCGGCCAGATGTGCCGGTCGGCGGGCACGTCGGCGCAGGTGATCGCGAAGGAAGGCGAGTACGTCACGGTGCGTCTGCAGTCGTCCGAAGTTCGCCGCATCCACGGCAACTGTCTGGCGACGGTCGGCATCGTCGGCAACGCCGAGCACGAGCTGCAGTCGTGGGGCAAGGCCGGCAAGACGCGGTGGATGGGACGTCGTCCGAAGGTTCGTGGTGAAGTCATGAACCCGGTCGATCACCCGCACGGCGGCCGGACGCGCGGTGGACGCAACGTCGTCGACAAGTGGGGCAACAAGGAAGGCGTGAAGACGCGCAACAAGAAGAAGTCGTCGCAGCGTCTGATCGTTCGCGGTCGGAAGCGCGGCAAGGCTACGCAGTAATCCGAGGCCAAGACTATGGCAAGAAGCGTAAAGAAAGGACCGTACGTCCAGGATGCACTCCTCAAGCGAGTGACGGGCATGAATGGACGGAACGAGAAGCGCGTCGTGAAGACGTGGGCGCGGTCGAGCACCGTGCTGCCCGAGTTTGTCGGTCACACCTTCGCCGTGCATAACGGCAACAAGTTCATTCCGGTCTACGTGACGGAGAACATGGTCGGTCACAAGCTCGGCGAGTTCTCGCCGACGCGGTTGTTCCGCGGTCACACCGGGAACAACAAGACTGACAAGAAGGGACCGGCGCCGTCGGGTGGTGGTGCGCCGAAGCAGGGAGGCAAGTAAGCGATGACTGAAGCACGCGCCATCCAGCGGTCGACGCGCCAGTCGCCCTACCAGATGCGGCTGGTGATCGACCAGATCCGCGGCAAGGACGTCAACGAGGCGCTCGCACTGCTTCGCTTTTCGAAGAAGCATGCGGCGAAGCAGATCGAGAAGACGCTGAACTCGGCGGTCGCGAACGCGGAGCAGGCAGCGCGTTCGGCCGGCGAGAGCGTCGACGTCGACAACCTGTATGTGAAGCACGCGATCGTGAACGAAGGGACGAAGCTCAAGCGCTTCACCCCGGCAGCGATGGGTCGTGCGACCCCGATGCAGAAGCGTACGAGCCACGTCCACATCATCGTGGCGGAGCGGGAGTAATAATGGGACAGAAAACTAATCCGATTGGCTTCCGCCTCGGCATCTCGAAGGACTGGAAGTCGCGCTACTACGCGGGCCGCGAGTTGCCGGCGCTGCTTCGTGAAGACGAGCTGCTGCGCAAGTATCTCAAGGCGCGCATCGGCCACGCGGCGATCGCCGACATCATCATCGAGCGGAAGCCGGGCAAGGTCGTCGTCACGCTGCACACGGGCCGTCCCGGTGTCGTCATCGGGAAGAAGGGCGCCGAAGTCGACAAGTTGCGCGACGAGCTCGCGCAGCTGACGGGGAAGGATGTCGGCATCAACGTCGAAGAGATCAAGCGCCCGGAGATCAGCGCGCAGCTGGTGGCGGACAACATCGCCCAGCAGCTGGCACAGCGCATCTCGTTCCGCCGCGCGATGAAGCGCGCGGTGCAGAGCGCGATGCGGATGGGCGCGCAGGGGATCAAGGTGAAGGCCGGCGGACGGTTAGGCGGCGCCGAGATCGCCCGCGTCGAAGGCTATCACGAGGGGCGGGTTCCGCTTCACACGCTGCGCGCCGACATCGACTATGCGATTTCGACCGCGAAGACGACGTATGGCACGATTGGCGTGAAGTGCTGGATCTTCAAGGGCGAAGTCGTCGAAGATCGTCGTGGGAAGACCTACTCCACCGACGCCTGAGGATCTGACCGATGCTGAGTCCGAAGCGCGTAAAATTTCGCAAGATGTTCAAGGGTCGCACGAAGGGATTGGCGACCCGCGGCAATGAAGTGTCGTTCGGCCAGTTCGGGCTGCAGGCGCTCGAGCCGGGCTGGGTGACGAACCGGCAGATCGAAGCGGCTCGTGTCGCGCTGACGCGCCACATCAAGCGTGGCGGCAAGGTCTGGATCCGGATCTTCCCGGACAAGCCGATCACGAAGAAGCCGGCCGAGACGCGAATGGGTAAGGGAAAGGGTTCGCCCGAGGGGTGGGTAGCGGTGGTTCGCCCGGGGCGAATGATGTTCGAGCTCGAGGGCGTGACGCCCGAGATCGCGGTGAAGGCGATGGGCCTGGCCGCGGCAAAGCTCGGGGTGAAGACCAAGTTCGTTGCACGCGAGGAGGCGCACACCGATGCTGGCAAGTGAGATTCGCGAGATGACCGCGTCGGACATCCAGACGCGCATCACCGAGTTGCAGGAAGAGCGGTTCCGCCTCCGCTTTCGCGGTGCGACCGAGCAGCTGGAAGAGCCGCTGCGTCTGCGGGCGATCCGCCGTGACGTGGCGCGGTTGAAGACGGTACTCCGTCAGCGCGAGATGGGCGAGGTCGCGACCGCGCCCTCCGCCAGCACGAAGAAGGCGGCGAAGGCGCCGGCGAAGAAGCGGACGGCCAAGAAGGCCGCGTCCGCGGGAAAGTGAGGAGCTGAGACATGGCTGAGACGACTAATTCGAGCACTGCCGAAACGCGGAAGCGTCGCAAGACGCGCGTCGGGAAGGTGGTGAGCGACAAGATGCAGAAGACGGTGGTGGTCGCGATCGAACGTCGCGTGCCGCACCCGCAGTACGGGAAGATGATGACGCTGAGCACGCGCCTGAAGGCGCATGACGAGGAGAACTCGGCGAAGACCGGTGACACGGTCCTCATCATGGAAACGCGGCCGCTGTCGAAGGACAAGCGGTGGCGGGTGGTGGAAATCGTCGAGCGCGCGCGCTAAGGAGACCTGAGCCATGATCCAGCAGGAATCAGTGGTAAAGGTGGCCGACAATTCCGGCGCCAAGCGGGCGCTGGTGATCCGCGTCCTCGGCGGCACGCGCCGCCGGTACGCCGGGCTCGGCGACACGGTGATCGTTGCGGTGAAGGACGCACTGCCTAACGGCACGGTGAAGAAGTCCGAAGTCGCGCGGGCGGTGGTCGTCCGCACGGTGAAGGAGACGCGCCGGAAGGACGGCAGCTACATCCGCTTCGACGAGAATGCGGTAGTGATCATCAACGAGGCGGGTGAGCCGCGGGCGACGCGTATCTTCGGACCGGTGGCGCGTGAGCTCCGCGAGAAGAAGTACATGAAGATCGTCTCGCTGGCGCCCGAGGTGCTCTAAGATGCGTGATCTGAAATATCGGAAGACGGACCGCCCGCGCGCGGTCAACCGGAAGCGGCACGCCGACAACGCGAAGCGCCAGGTCGTGCACGTCACGAAGGGCGACGACGTGCGTGTCGTGCGCGGCGACCACAAGGGCGAGAGTGGCAAGGTGATGCGCGTGCTGTTGAAGACGGGGCGCATCGTCGTGCAGGGAGTCAATCTCGTGAAGAAGCACCGCCGGGCGCGGAACCCGGAGGAGCAAAGCGGGATCATCGAGATGGAAGCGCCGATTCATGCTTCCAACGTGATGCTGCTCGACCCGAAGTCGGGCGAGCCGACGCGGACGCGTCGCCGCATCGACACCGACGGCACCAAGGAGCGCATCAGCGTCAAGAGCGGGGATACCATCCCGCGCAGCCGCTGAAGCGAGGACGATAGACAATGGCGACGGAAAAGAAGGAAAAGGGCGCCCGTAAGGGCGGCGACAAGCGCGAAGTAGTGAAGGTCGATCACACCGGTGTCGGATTGCCGGTGCCGGCCCCGCGGCGGCGCGAGCAGTACATGACGAAGGTGCGGCCGGTGCTGACCAAGCAGTTCGGCTTCACGAATCCGCACCAGGTCCCGACGCTCAAGAAGATCGTGCTGAACGTCGGGGCCGGTGAGGCGATCAAGCAACCGAAGTTTCTCGACAAGGTGGTCGAGGAGCTGGGCCTGATCGCCGGCCAGCAGGCGGTCCGCAAGAAGGCGAAGAAGTCGATCGCCAACTACGGATTGCGCGAGGGGCAGGAAATCGGCGCGGCGGTCACGCTGCGCGGCGCGCGGATGTGGGAGTTCCTCGACCGGTTCATCTCGGTCGCGATCCCGCGGATCCGCGACTTCAAGGGGCTGTCGACGCGGTCGTTCGATGGTCGCGGCAACTATTCGCTCGGCGTGAAGGAGCAGATGATCTTTCCGGAGATCAACTTCGACATGATCGATGCGGTGCACGGGATGGACGTCACGTTCGTGACGACGGCGACGCGGGATGACGTGGCGTATGCGCTCCTCAAGGAGCTCGGCATGCCGTTCCGCACCGACGAGAAGACAAAGGTTCTCGCGGCGCAGTCGGCCTAACGCTGGCTGGTCGCGGGGACCGAGTGGCTCGGCGCCGTCCAGGCGCGGGCTTCCAACGATTCATCAGGCGAGAGAAGAACGATGGCGCGTAAGGCCATGATCGAGAAGAGCAAGCGGAAGCCCAAGTTCGCTGTCCGGCAGCACAATCGCTGCGGCCGGTGCGGACGCTCGCGGGCATTCCTTCGCCGGTTCGGTCTCTGCCGCATCTGTTTCCGGGAGCTGGCACTGTTCGGCATGATCCCGGGCGTGCGGAAGGCGAGCTGGTAAACCGACGGCAGCCGTTAGCCATTAGCCGTTAGCAGGAAGGAACAGCGCAACAGCAGTTCCGCTTTTGCTGACAGCTTAAGGCTAAGAGCTTAGAGCTGTCGTTGCAGTCTCCCGTCGGGCGCAGGTGCCTAACGGGTCAATCACTTCCTAAGCGTCCCTCGGGGATACGATAGGAGCGGTATTACATGAGCATGACCGATCCGATCGCCGATATGCTCACGCGGATTCGCAATGCCTGCGGATCGAAGCACCGTCGCGTGGACATGCCGTCGT
>JANMCU010000126.1:0-16360 GCA_031361415.1 Chloroflexota bacterium
GGCGGATTCAGGAACCCACCGAACAGGGCCGGGAAGTAGTCGAACGTTCCGAGGTTCCCGACGTGGAGCGGGTGCTTTGCATCCCATTGGGCGGCAAAGGTCGTCACCACGTCGTTCGCATCGAAGTCGGCGCCATCCTGGAACTTGACGCCCTGTCGGAGGGAGCAGGTCCACTTCGTGCCGTCCGCGTTCGGCTCGCACTTGGTGGCGAGATTCGGGACCACGTCGGTCTTTCCGATCGCGTACGTGTAGAGCGGATCGTAGATCTGCTCGCAGTTGCGGAGCGAGTCACCGTCGCTCTCATCGCCGCAGTAGAGCCCCGAGGTCTCGGCTCCCTGCTCGAAGATGATCTGGGTGCGATCGCCCGGCTTGACGACCCAGAAGGCGTCGTTGCCGAGCGGGCTGGCCTGCTCACCTGTGACATCCGCCTGGTACGCCACCGCGGAGGCCGCGTGCGTCAGCGGGATCATCGGGACGTGCTGGCGGATCAGGTTGTTGGCCTGCTTGTAGATGTCGAGCCGCTTCGTCGCGTCGAGCTCCGACGCGCCCTGGGTCAGGAGCGCGGTGATGTCGGAGAACTTCGTGCCGAACGCGCCGTTCGCGCCGGTGCCGAAGTGGTAGTCGACGAAGTCGGTCATGTCGGGATAGTCGCCGCCCCAGCCGAGCAGGAACAGCGAGTACTGGCCCTTCGACGAGTTGCCGAGGTAGGTCGCGTTGTCCTCGGTGTGAACCTTGAGGTCGATCCCGAGGTCCTTGAACTGGGCCTGGATGTCCTGGGCCACGCCGGGCGGGTTCGGGAAGTAGCCCCGGACCTTCGGGCGGAAGTACAGGTCGTAGGTCTTGCTGAAGTCGAAGTTCGCGTCCTTCAGCATCTGGATCGCGGTTGCCTTGTTGTAGTCGTACCACTTGTCACCCTGGCAGCCGCCGGGGACGCTGCACGGTGTGAAGTAGTCGGCGACCTCGGAGCCGGGCGGGTCGAACGTGTCGTTGATCCGCTTGCGGTCGATGCCCTGGGCGATTGCCTGGCGGACCTTCTCGTTGTTCCACGGTGCCTTGTCGACGTTGAAGCCGAGGTACAGGATCGTGAACGCGTCACGGTTGATCAGCTTCAGGTTCGGGTCGGCCTGGACGGTCTTGAAGTCGTCCGGAGCGACGTTGTCGATCCCGTCGGCCGTCGTCGGGCCGGCCTGGAGGTCCTGGAGCCGCTTCTCGGCCGTGTCGGCCCACTTGAAGATCAGGGTCTGGGCGATCGGCTTGTCCGGACCCCAGTAGGTGGGGTTGGCGGTCAGCGTGATGTGGTCGCCGGAGATCCACTCCTTGAGCATGTATGGCCCGGTTCCGTTCGTCGTCTTGACGTACGACTTGTCGGGCGCGTGCTTTGCGAGCCAGTCCGAATCCTGGATGCCGTTCGTCGCGAAAGCGAGCTTGGCCAGGAAGGCGACGTCCGGGGCGCACAGGTCGAACTCGACCGTGTATCGATCGATGGCCTTGATCGAGCTGAATTCACCCGTGTAACCGGCCGGCTTCGCGGCGCAGTCGATCGCCGTGGCCGGATAGCTCTGCCCGGTATACGGAGCCTGGCTGGCTGCCTGGCTGGCCGGCGCCGTGGATGGGGTCGTCGCCGCCGCCGAAGCGCTCGGTGACGGGCTTGCGGCGCTGTTACAGGCGCCGAAGACGATCGCGACCGTGCCGATGACGGCAAGGGGCGACCACCTCGTGGTTCTCGACATCTCTCCTCCTCAAACGGCTCCCTGGCCGGCGCGCGTCGCATGCGAGCCCCGGGTCGAAGCGTCCGTTCCGCGCGCGTTCGGCCCACGGGCCGCAGGTCGCGGGTGCCGGGTAGCCTAGCACGCGTGGATGGCGAGTTGTGATGCTCCGGGCGCTCGCCTGTGGTCCACGAACCGGGTGCCACGGGGTTCGCCGCGGACGACCGGATCCGAGCGTTGTTGTGCGCGATCGCACGGCCGCTGCGAGCCGCACCGCGAGCCGCGCCGCGAGTCGCGCCGCGAGTCGCGCCGCGAGCACGAGCGGCTATGCTCGCGGCGTGCAGACGCTGACCGTGGCCCTCGCCCAGATCGCCCCCCAGCTCGGGATGTTCGATGCCAACCTCGCGCGCCATCACGAGCTGATCGAGGAGGCCCGCGGGAAGGGCGCCGGCCTTGTCGTCTTCCCCGAGCTCGGCCTCACCGGATACCAGCTCCAGGACCTCGCCGCGGAGGTCGCGATCCGGCTCGACGATCCACGCCTGGCCGGGCTGGCGGCCGCGAGCCACGGGCTGTCGATCGTGGTCTCGTTCGTCGAGGAGTCGGCCGATCACCGCCTGTTCATCGCGGCGGCCCTGCTCGAGGACGGCCGGCTCAGGCACGTCCACCGGAAGCTCTTCCTGCCGACGTACGGCCTGTTCGACGAGCGGCGGTTCTTCGCCGCGGGCGATCTCCTGCGGGCGACGCCGTCGCGGCTCGGGGTCGGGGTCGGGATCGCCGTGTGCGAGGACTTCTGGCACCTGACCGTTGCCCAGATCCTAGCCCTCGACGGGGCCCAGATCCTGATCAATGTATCGTCGTCGCCGGGGCGCGACCTGGCGGCGACCAACGAGGTCGGGCTGGGGACCGCGACGTCGTGGCGGACCCTGATGCGGACCTACGCCCAATTGACCACGTCGGTGGTCGTCTTCTGCAACCGCGTCGGGGTCGACGAGTCGATCTCGTTCTGGGGCGGCTCGGAGGTCATCGCTCCGAACGGACAGGCTCTGTTCAGCGCACCGCTGTTCGAGGCCGGCCTGTTCCTCGTCGAGGTCCCACTGGCCGACCTGCGCCGCGAACGACTGACCCTGCCGCTCCTGCGTGACGAGCGCCCCGAGCTCCAGGTCCGCGAACTGACGAGGATCGTCGCCGAGCGGGCCGGGCTGGCGGCCGACACGACCGCCGACGAGCTCGCCGAGGCCGGCCGCGACGGCGCCGCCGGCGATCCGGAGCGGGAGCCGATCGGGTTCCGGCCGAAGGTCATCTCGTGACGGTGGTCTCGTGACGGTGGTCTCGTGACGGCGGTCGCCGCGGCCGACGGGACGGCGCTGTTCGAGCTGCCCGACGGTCTCGCGATCGACACCGACATCGCCCGTCGGGTCGTCGGCGAGTTCATTCGCGGCCAGCTCCGCCAGGCGGGGTTCGAGCGAGCGGTGCTCGGCCTGTCGGGCGGGATCGACTCGGCCCTCGTGGCGTATCTCGTAGCGGAGGCGATCGGCGCCGAGCGGTTGTTGTGCGTCCTGATGCCGTATCGAAGGTCGTCGGAGGCATCGCGGACCGACGCCGAGGCGGTCGTCCGCGCGCTCGGGTGCGCGAGCGAGCTGGTCGACATCAGCCCGATGGTCGACTCGTTCTTTGCATCCGATCCCGATGCGGCACCGCTCCGGCGCGGCAACGTCATGGCCCGCCAGCGGATGACCGTCCTGTACGACCGATCGGTCACGTGGGGCGGGCTCGTCGTCGGCACGGGCAACAAGACCGAGACGCTGATCGGCTACACGACGCTGTTCGGCGACAACGCCTGTGCCTTCAACCCGATCGGCGATCTGTACAAGAGCCAGGTCCGCCAGCTCGCGGCCGCCGTCGGCGTGCCCGAGGCGATCATCCGCAAGGCTCCGTCGGCCGACCTGTGGCCCGGCCAGACCGACGAAACCGAGGCCGGTTTCAGCTACCCGGTCCTCGATCGCCTGCTCTTCTGGCGGATCGACAAGCGCCGGTCGAACGAGGAGATGACGGCGCTCGGCTTCGATCCTGCCCTCGTCGCCAGGGTCGACCGGATGATCGCGACCTCGGAGTTCAAGCGCCAGGTCCCGCCGATCGCCAAGCTCGGACCGCGGACGGCGGGCGTCGACTACCTGTACCCGCGCCGGCGGCCCGGCTCCGCGGCGCAGCCGCGGTGAGCCGCGGCCGACTGTTCGTCGTCGCGACGCCGATCGGCAACCTCGCCGACGTCACGCTCCGCTCGCTCGAGGTCCTGCGCGATGTTCCGCTGATCGCGGCCGAGGACACCCGGCTCACGCGACGGCTGCTGGAGCGCCACGGGATCGCGACCCGGACCACCAGCTTCCACGCCCAGAGCGGCCCCGGACGCCTGGCGGAGCTGCTGGCGCACCTGCGCTTTGGGGCCGACCTTGCCCTGGTCACCGATGCCGGGACGCCGTCGGTCAGCGACCCTGGCGACGACCTGGTGGCCGCCTGGGCGGCGGAGGGTGGGATCGTGGTCCCGATCCCGGGAGCGTCCGCGGTCCTCGCGGTGGTTGCCGCGTCCGCGGTCGCCGGACCGCGCTGGTCGTTCGAGGGGTTCCTGCCGCGATCGGGCAGGGAGCGGAAAGAGCGGATCGCGCGGATCGCCGCTGACGAACGGGGCACGGTGATCTACGAGGCACCCGGGCGGGTGGCGGCAACCCTGGTCGATCTCGCGGCGGCGTGCGGCGCCGACCGGCCGGCGGCGATCGGGCGCGAGCTGACGAAGCTCCACGAGGAGATCGTGCGGGGCTCGCTGGGCGACCTGGCCGGGCGGGCACGGAGCGGCGAGCTGACGCTCCGCGGCGAGTTCGCCCTCGTCGTCGGAGCGTGGACCACCGCCCGAATCGACGTGGAGTCGGCGGCCGGGGTCGGGATCGCGGGAGCGGCCGATGCCGAGGCAGCCGCGCTCGCGGAGGTCGAGCGGCGGGTGGCGGCTGGCTCGTCGCGCGGCGATGCGGCACGGACGGTCGCCGCCGAGACGGGAATCCCGCGCCGGAAGCTGTACCGGGTCGGCGGGTCCGAGTCGTGAGCGGCGGGGGTGGCGTGCGGCCTCGTGTTGGCGCTTCGCCCGGTGATGGCGGGCCCCGGATCGTCGTCGTCGGCAGCACGATGGTCGACCTCGTCGCATACGCCGACCGTCTGCCAGGGCCCGGCGAGACCCTCGTCGGCACGCGATTCCGCCAGGGGTTCGGCGGCAAGGGCGCCAACCAGGCGGTCGCGGCCGCGCGGTTCGGGGCTTCAGTGGACATGGTCGCCGCTGTCGGCGAAGACTCGAACGGACGTGCGATCCTCGCCAACCTCATCGAGCAGGGCGTCGGCGTCGACGACGTCGCCGTCGTGTCGGGCACCTCGGGCGTCGCTCCGATCTGGGTCGACGGGGCCGGGATGAACCGGATCATCATCGTTTCGGGCGCGAATATGCTCGTCTCCGCGGAGGCTGCGGCCGCCGCGATCCGGCGCATTCGACCGGCCGTCATTGTCGGCCAGTTCGAGGTTCCCCAGGCCACGACTGCGGCCGCATTCGTGGCCGCCCGCGAGATCGGGGCGACGACGATCCTGAACCCGGCGCCGGGCGCGCCGGTCGACGCCGCGCTTCTCGCGGTCACCGACTGGCTCGTCCCGAACGAGACCGAGTTCGTCGCGATCGGCGGGCCGGCCCTCGCGGGCTCCCTCAGCGAACAGGACCGTGCGATCGCGGCCCTCGGCGACCATCTCGACGTCGCCTTGGTCGTGACCCTCGGCGAGCGGGGCGCTGCGCTCCAGCCACGCGGAGGATCCGTCGAGTGGGTCCCTGCCCGCGCCGTCAACGCGATCGACACGACCGGCGCCGGCGACGCGTTCGTCGGTGCGTTCGCCGTCGGCCTGGGCCTGGGCTGGCCGCCGTCGGCTGCGGCGACCCTCGGCTGTGCCGCCGGCGCCGCCAGCGTGACGCGGGTCGGGACGCAGGGCTCGTATCCGGACCGGGAGGCGGCCGCGTCCCTGCTGGCCGCCCTCGCCGCAACACGGCCCCGCGACGTTCGATCCGTGCCCCGCGACGACCGCTAGGATTCGCGCCTCATGACCGACCATCCCACGACCACCGCCAGCGGCATCCCGATCCTCGGCGGGCTGTCGCTGCTCGGCCGGATCGCCTTTCTCGTCGTGGTGGGGCTCGCGCTCGTCACGATCGCAGCCTCGATCGTCGCGCCGGGCCTGCCACCAACCCTGGTCTTCGGGCTGGCCGCGCTCTCGATCCTCGGTCTTGCCTGGCTGATCGGGCAGGCCACCGAACGGATCGGCGCGATCACCGGGCCGCAGGTCGGCGGGATCCTCAACGCGACCTTCGGCAACATCGCGGAGCTGATCATCGCGTTCTTCGCCCTGCAGGCCGGCCTGATCGATGTCGTCAAGGCGAGCCTGACCGGCTCGATCATCGGCAACCTGCTCCTCGTCCTCGGGCTGAGCGTGCTGGTCGGCGGCCTGAAGAACGGCCGCCAGACGTTCTCGCGCGAGATCGCCGGCTCGAATGCCGCCCTGCTCGTCCTCGCCGCGATCGGCCTGCTCATTCCGGCCGTGCTTGCCTTCAGCACCGGCGGCAGCCAGGGCAGCTTGGTCCAGGACTCGGTCCTGGTCGCGGTTCTCCTGATCGCGGGCTACGTCCTGTCGCTGATCTACCAGTTCACCAATCCCGCTGCGACGCTCGGCGGCCACGAGGCGCGCGACACCCACGAGGGCCCGGGCTGGACGGGCCGGACCGCGGCCGTCGTGCTCGTCGGGGCGGCGATCCTCCTGGCGATCCTGTCCGAGATCCTGGTCGGTGCGATCGAACCCGTCGTCGAGACCCTCGGGCTGACCGCCTTCTTCGTCGGGGTGATCATCCTGCCGGTCATCGGCAACCTCGCCGAGCAGCTCGTCGCGCTCCAGCTCGCGTACAAGAACCGGATGGAGTTCTCGATGGCCGTGTCGTACGGCGCGAGCCTCCAGGTGGCGCTGTTCGTGGCGCCCGTCCTCGTCCTCCTCGGGGTCCTGACAGGCCATCCGATCGACCTCGTCTTCGCTCCGCTCGAGGTGGCCGCCGTCGCGGCCGCCGTCGGGATCAGCGCCCTGATCGCTCTCGACGGTGAGTCGAACTGGCTCGAGGGAGCCCTCCTTGTGATCGTCTACCTGATCCTCGCCGCCTCCTTCTTCGAGCTGGTCTGACGATCCGCCAGCAGGTTCTTGCGGACGCTCTCCGAAGCCCAAGGGGGAGCTCCGCGACCCCATTGGTCTGAGGACCGGCGGCGGGAGGGGAAGCCGCCGCCGGTCCGCGGATCGTCGACTCACGCCGCGAGGAACGACTCAGGCGGCGACGACCTCCTCGTCCGCTTCGGTGATCGGCTCGGCCGCGGCCGCGATCGCCGCCGCTTCGCCGTCGTCCGCCTCGTCCTCGTCGCCGTAGACCGCGGCCTGGGCCACGAGCCCGTTCGCCGCCGACTCGGCCGCGTAGTCCTTCTTCCGCCGACCGCTCAACATCTCGACGTGGTTGGCGACGACCTCGGTCTTCCAGTGGCGCTTGCCGCTGTCGTCGTCCCACGAGCGGGTCTGGATCCGGCCCTCGATCGCGACCTGCTGGCCCTTGCCGAGGAACTCGCCGCACGTCTGGGCCAGGCGGTCCCAGGTGACGATGTTGTGGTACTCGGCCTTCTCCTTGCCCTGGCCGATGTACTCATTGGTGGCGACGCTGAACTGCGTCACCGCCTTGCCGCTCGCAAGGCTGCGCATCTCCGGGTCGCGCGTGAGGCGACCGGTCAAGAGGACCCGATTCACGGTCCGTTTCTCCTTCTCGGCCGGCCGACGGTCAATCGGCGGCCTGCGTTCCGGCGGGAACAACACGACGGGCGGCGGGACGGTGGAAGAGGCGCCGGCCCCGGCGGTCGGGCCAATCCGGCGGGTCGTGGACCATCGGTGGTCGGCGGACCGTGGACGGTGTCGCTCGGCGGGACCGGCTGTTGCCTGGCGGGCACGACGGAACGTAGCAGCCAGCCCTGCACCGCCGGTTCACGAAGCCTTCACCGTGGATTACTCGGATCGCGGTAGTGCGTGAAGACCGGTCAGAATGACCGGCGGGCGATTCAGGGCAGTGCGATCGAGCGCTGGATGCGCGCCGGCCGGCGATCACCCGAGCGCTGATTGCCCGCTCGGCGGGCGTTACGGCGGCCGACGACCCGATCGACCGTCGATCTGCTCACCCGGCGGGCACGACGACGGCGGACGGGCCGATGTGGAGGGCCTGCCGCAGATACGTTCGTCGTAGCGCCCACCTGGCGGGCGATCATCGAGGGGTCCTTCACGGCTCCGCGGCAGCGCGCCGCGGAGCCCGCAGCGCGACGCGGAGCTCTCAGCTCGCCGCGGAGCCCGCAGCGCGACGCGGAGCTCTCAGCTCGCGGCGGAGCTCCGCCCGTGAGCGGCGCCCGCGTCTGCCCCGACGTCGGTCGAGCGACGTCGCCGTCGGCGTGCCGGGTGAGCCGCCGTCAGCGCGTCGCGCGGAGCCGTCATCGCGAGGATGAGCGCATCCGGGACCGGTGCCTGATCCGCGAACAGGTCGCAGAACAGCGCGACGAGCTCCGGGTCGAACTGCGTCCCGGCGTGCCGGCGGAGCTCGTTGATCGCGTTGTCGTGGCTCATCGCCCGCTTGTAGGGCCGGTCGTTGGTCATCGCGTCGTAGGCGTCGGCGATCGCGACGATCCGGGCGCCGAGCGGGATGTCGTTGCCGCGCAGCCCGAACGGGTAGCCGTGGCCGGAGTAGCGCTCGTGGTGATGGAGGATGATCGGCACGGCGTCCTTGAGCGCAGCGGCCTGCTCGAGGATCACCTGGCCGATCCGCGGATGCTGGACGACGGTCCGCCATTCGGCCGACGACAGAGCGGCGGGCTTGTCGAGGATGCCACTCGGCATCGCGACCTTGCCGACGTCGTGGAGAAGTGCCGCGGTCCGGATCCGATCGACCTCGCCCTCGGGCAGGTCGAGGGTCCGGGCCATCGCCACCACGATCGAGGCGATCAGCGCCGACGGCTTGCCGCGATAGTGGGGGAGCGGCGAGAGGACGGATGTGAGGCTGGCAGTGGCGGCATCGCGGGCGACCCGACCGACCTCCATCGCGAGCGCCCGGCCGGCGGCCGAGATCGGCGCGCGCGGGACACGGGCGTCTTCGTCGGGCTCGGCGAAGATGTAGGTCTGGTTCCTGCCGAGCGACTTCGCGGAGTACATCGCGGCGTCGGCGTCGCGGACGAGGGCGTCGGTCCGGAGCAGGCCGCCCTTCCCGCCGGCGATCCCGATCGAGATCGTGACGCTGAGCTCCTGGCCGTCGGCGATCCGGACCTTCTGGCGGGCGACGAGGTTGCGCAGCTTCTCGGTGAGGTTGGCGCCCTCCTCCACGTCGGTCTCGGTCAGCAGGAGCATGAACTCCTCGCCGCCGTAGCGGCCGACCTGGTCGGATGCCCGGAGGTTGGCCTTCAGGTTCTGGGCGACGGCGCGCAGGACGATGTCGCCCGCGGCATGGCCGTACGTGTCGTTGACGTTCTTGAAATGGTCGATGTCGACGAACGCCACCGACAGCGGCCGCTCGTAGCGATTGGCCCGCTCGACCTCCGCGAACAGGTTCGCGAGCAGGACCTGGCGGTTGCTGACGCCAGTCAGCTTGTCGAACGTCGCGGCGTTCGTGGTTTCTGCCAACGCGACCGAGATCGCGTCGAGCGCCCGCCCGAGACGGCCTTCGAGCCCGCGATCCGTCGGTTTCGACCGAACGTTGACGTCGAGCTCGCCGTCGGCGAGGCGCTCGGCCGCCCGGATCAGGGCGCGCAGCCGGAGGCGGATGTAGAGGAAGACGATCCCCGAAGTCAGGGATACGCCGATCGCGCCGGCCACGATTGCGGCGAGGATGGATCGGGTGCCTTCGTCCGTCCACGAGTTGACAGAATCAGGGAAAGCGATCCAGACCGCCGCCAGGGAAATCGGTGCGAGGAGTCCAAGCCCCCCGAGCAGACGCATCATCGCGGTCAAGGCTACCGGCCGGCCTCCTCCGGTTGGTCCCTCCCGGTGGTCCTGCCAATCCTCACCGAACGTCCCAACCGGGCCGCCGGCGGCGCCGACCGACGCGAACGACCGCCGCCCCGGCAGCATCCTGCGCGGCCCCGGCTCCCGCGGAGCCTGCCGCTCACGGCAGGGCAGCCCGGATCCGGTCCGACAGGACGGTCACCAGGGTCGTCACGAAGGTTGCCGTCATGTGGTCCCGGTTCTGGTAGACCACGACATTCCCGATGACGGGCAGACACCGATCGCCCGGGCAGTAGATGTCGGTCAGGTCGACGACCTTCGCGTTACTGCTCCGGGCCGCCGCTTCGACGAGCGCGTCTCGTGGCCCCAGGGCCTTCGTGGCCGGGCTCGAGCACTCCCGGTTCGACTCCTCGCGGTACTTGACGACGCAGGCGACGACGTCGTCGCCGAGACGCGGGTTGTCGCGGATTGCGATGATCCGGGCTCCTCGGACGGTCTGGTCCTTCCAGGCGGCGACGAGCCCGGCCACCGTCAGGTCGGTCACGTCCTGGCCGGGCCCGACCTGGGGAGGCAGGGAGAAGCGGGCGTTCGTCACGAGGAGCGCGTCGTACACGGGCGTGGCGGCGAGGTACGCGTTCAGGCTCCGCTTCCACGCCTCGCAGGCGTCCACCATCGCGGGGATCGGCTTCGTTTGGACGACCGTGGTCCAGTAGCAGCCGTTGTGGCCCGCGACGTCGATCCGCCAGCCGTTCCGCTCCGCGATCGCCTTCCACGCGGCCAGGAGCGCGTTGTTGTGCGAATCCCCGATCGCCGCGAGGCGGATCGTCGCGTCCGCCGGGCCGAACGAGCAGACGCGGAGTGTCGGGTCGTCGACGCCCGCCCAGCACGCCGGGTCATTCCAGGAGTCCGTCCCGGCGTCGACGGGGTCGGGGATCAGCACGTCGGCCGCCACAACGCCGATGCACCGGTCGGCGTTCAGGATCGCCATCGCGCCGAGGCACTGGGGTGTCTCCTGGACGACGATGCGCGCGACTTCCTGGGCATGCACCTGGCGGGCGTTCGCGCTGGCCAGACCGGCCCCGGCGATCGCGACCGAGACCGCCATCGCGGTGACCGACCAGGCACCGATTGTCCGTGGCCGCCGGTCGCCCCCGAGGAGGCGCGCCGAGAACCGGATCGGATCCTCGATGAACCGGGTCGAGAGCGCCGCCAGCGCGACGGTCGCGGCGACGATCGCGAGCCGGTCGCGGAGGTGAAGGACATGATCGAGGGCGAACGGGGCCAGGACGAGAAGCGGCCAGTGCCAGAGGTACATCGAGTACGAGATCCCGCCGATGAACTGGATCGGCCGAAGGCCTGCGATCCGGTCCCAGGCCGGCCCGATCGCGGTCCCGCCCCACAGCAGGGCGGCAGCGGCCAGGACCGGCCAGGCGGCGGTCGCACCGGGGAAGGGGAGCCGCCCGGAGATCAGGAGGCAGGCGCCGGCGATGCCGACGAGCCCGACGACGACCGCTGCCCGCGCGACCCAGGTCGATTTCGGCTGCGGCCAGAACACGAGCAGCGCCCCAACCCCGAACTCCCACGCCCGGGTCGTGGTGACGAAGTACGCCGCGGGAGGGCTGGCCGCCGTGAGCCAGACCGAATCGATGAAGCTGGCGACGCTGATCACCGCGATGCCCGCTGCAAGGATCCGGCGCCGATAACCGACGCGGCGGGCCACGACGAGGAGGACGATCAGGATGAGCGGCACGACGACGTAGAACTGCTCCTCGACCGACAGGGTCCAGAAGTGCTGGACCGGTGACGGAGCGTTCAATGCGGCCAGGTAGTCGACGGAGTTCCCGGCGAGCACCCAGTTCTGGACGTACAGCGTCGCCGCGATCGATTCGGTGAGGAACTGCGGCCAGAGGTTCTGGGGGACCCACAGGATCACGCCGACGGTCGATACGGCGAGGACGAACAGCGCCGCTGGCAGCAGCCGGCGGGCGCGTCGCGACCAGAAGCCGAGGACCCGGATGCGGCCTGTCCGATCCGCCTCGCGCACGAGGTTGCCCGTGATGAGGAACCCGGAGATCACGAAAAACACGTCGACCCCGACGAACCCGCCGGGCAGGACGCGCGGCCACAGGTGGTAGGCGAACACGGCGCTGACCGCCAGGGCGCGGAGCGCCTGGATGTCGACTCGCATGTGGTCGCGCGCGTGCACTGACGTGGTTCTTCCCCTCGTGAGGTTCCCGGCGGAGGCATCGTGCACCATGCGGGCAGCGCCCGCCCGGCGCCCGCCCGCCGCCCGCCCGCCGGCCGTCCGGGATCACGTTCGGCGGTTATACTGGTCTCGTCCTCGCAGCCCGCGTGCACTGTCAAGGAGATCGCCGTTGCTCGAGGAAGGCGCGTCATCCGTCCCGTGAGGCGAATGAGCACCTTCGACGCCCCGCTTCGCCAGCACGCCGGCGAAGATTCGCGGGAGATATGTAACCTCGGGCCGATGGCGTCGCGGAGCTCCGCCTCGGAGCGGATCCCGAGTGAGCGAGCGGCGGATTCACGTTGAGGGTTCCTCACGGCAGCACCCGCCACGCGTCGAGGTTCGGTTGATGCCGGCCACGGTGATCGTCGGGCTCCAGTGGGGCGACGAGGGCAAGGGCAAGACGACCGACTTCCTGGCCGAGCAGACCGCGCTCGTCGTCCGCTACCAGGGCGGCGACAATGCCGGCCACACCCTGATGCTCGGCGACGAGGTCTTCAAGCTCCACCTCGTCCCGTCCGGGATCCTCTATCCGCACATCGTCCCGGTCATCGGACCGGGCGTGGTCGTCAACCCCGCGACCCTGATCGATGAGCTCGACGGGCTCGCCTCGCGCGGGATCGACATCGGGCGGCTTCGAGCGAGCTTCGCCTGCCACGTGATCCTGCCCTACCACAAGGCGCTCGACGTCGCCCGCGAGAATCGCCTCGCCGGGGCGAAGGTCGGGACGACCGGGCGCGGGATCGGGCCGGCCTACGAAGACCGCGCGGCGCGGACCGGTCTCCGCCTCGAGGACCTCCTCGATGCGGACGCGCTCAGGACGAAGCTCGAGCGGGTCCTGCCCGAGAAGAACGCGGTCCTTGCGGCCCTCGGCGCCGAGGTCCGGTTCGAGGTCGAGCCGCTCGTCGAGCAGTGCCTGACATGGGGTCGCCGGCTGGCGCCGCACCTCGCCGATGTCACCTGGCTGGTCCAGGACGCGCTGCGGCGCGGCGACCACGTCCTGCTCGAGGGAGCCCAGGGCACGCTCCTCGACATCGACCACGGCTCGTACCCGTTCGTGACCTCGTCATCGCCGATCGCCGGCGGCGCGTGCACGGGCGGCGGGATCGGTCCGCGCCAGGTCGACGAGGTCTTCGGGGTGATGAAGGCGTACGCGACACGTGTCGGTTCGGGCCCGTTTCCGACGGAGCTCCTCGACGGCGTCGGCGTGGGGATCGCAGCCCGAGGCCACGAGGTCGGCACCACGACCGGCCGGCCGCGCCGCGTCGGCTTCTTCGACGCGGTGTCCGCGCGCTATGCCGTCGCGGTCAACTCGGTCAGCTCGATCATGCTCAACAAGCTCGACATTCTGTCGGGCGTCGACCCGATCCGCCTGTGTGTCGCCTACGAGATCGACGGGCGGCGGGTCGAGGCCTGGCCGTCGTCGGCTATCCTGCTCGAGCGCGCGACGCCGGTCTACGAGGACTTCCCGGGCTGGGAGGAGCCGATCCACGGCGTGCGCGCCCTGGCCGATCTGCCGGATGCGGCGCGCCGGTACGTGACCGCCCTCGAGGAGTCGGCCGGGGCGCCGATCGTTCTCGTGTCGGTCGGCCCGGAGCGCACCCAGACGATCGAGCGAGCGTGGCGGCCGATGCGCCACCGCGTGGTGGCCGGCGCATGAGCGGCCGGCTTGTCTACGCACGCGGCCCGCGACCGACAGCTGAGCAGCAGACGCTCGTTGCGTCGGCTGGCGGCCGGTTCGGGCGACGGGCGGAGCGGGGGCCGCTCGCGGCAGCGTCGGACCGGCCGAATCGGGACCGGCGCGGCGCCGTCGAGCGACGCAACGAGCACCGGCTGCTCGCGCGCCGACCGAAGGCGCCCGAGCGATGAGCCATCTCGTCCAGCCGACCCGCATCCTGATCGTCGGTGGTGGCGGGCGCGAGCACGCGCTCGCGTGGAAGCTCGCCGCGGAACCCGGCGTGAACGAGGTCCTCGTCGCTCCGGGATCGGACGCCATCGCTCGAGAGCCCCGGGTCACCTGCACGCCCCTCGACCCGCTCGACCCGGCGGCCGTCGTCGCCGTCGCGCGGCGGTTCGCCGCGGAGCTCGTCGTCATCGGGCCGGAGGCGCCGCTCGCCGCAGGCGTGGCCGATGCCCTCACGGACGCTGGCTTCGCGGTCTTCGGACCGAGCGCGGCGGCGGCCCGGATCGAGAGCTCGAAGGCGTTCTGTCGCGAGATCGCCGAGGCAGCCGGCATCCCGATGGCACAGGGCCGCGCATTCCCGCAGACGGACCCGTCGGCGGGACTTGCGTATGCGATGGGGCTCGATCATGACGGCCGGGTCGTCATCAAGGCGGACGGACTCGCGGCCGGCAAGGGCGTGACGGTTTGCGACTCGGTCCACGAAGCCGCACAGGCGATCGCTGCTCAGCCCGACGCCTTCGTCGTCGAAGAGCGGCTCGAGGGCCTGGAAGCGAGCGTGATCGCCCTGTGCGACGGTCTGCGTGCGGTCGCCCTGCCGATCTCGCGCGATCACAAGCGCTTGCTCGATGGCGACACCGGCCCGAACACCGGCGGGATGGGCGCCTATTCGCCGCTGCTCGATCTGCCAGACGAGCGCGCGGACGAGCTGCTCGACACATTCCATCGCCCGGTGCTCGCGGAGCTTGTCCGTCGCGGGCTACCGTTTCGCGGCGCGCTCTACGCAGGCCTCATGCTGACCGCTGACGGCCCGCGGCTGCTCGAGTTCAATGCCCGTTTCGGCGATCCGGAGACGCAGGTGATCATGCCCCGTCTCGCCGGTCCCCTCGGGCCGGTGCTTCTCGCTGCCGCCCGTGGCGCGCTGTCCGGCGTGTCCGCCCCGCCGGTCCTGCCGGGCGCGACGGTCGGGATCGTGCTGGCCGCCGCCGGCTACCCGACCGAGCCCGTCCGGGGACTGGCGATTGACAGGCTCGAGAACGACGGTTCGGCGCTCGTCTTCCACGCCGGCACCCGGCGGGACGACGACGGGACCTGGCGAGTCGAGGGAGGCCGGGTCCTGACGGTCGTGGAGCGTGGCCCGGACGTCGCCGCGGCGCACGACCGGGCCGAGACCGCCGCCGATCGGATCACCTGGCCCGGGATGCAGCGCCGCCGCGATATCGGCGCGGCCTCGGAGCCGGCGCAACCGGTCGGAGCCATTCGATGATCCGGCGCTACACGCTGCCCGAGATGGGTGCGATCTGGACCGAGAAGGCCCGCTTCGAGCAGATGCTCCGGGTTGAGCTTGCCGTCAGCCGGGCCCAGGCGGCCCGCGGCGTCGTCCCGCCGGAGGCGCTCGCGACGATCGAGGCTCGCGCGACCGTCGATCCCGAACGGATCGCCGAGATCGAGCGGACGACAGACCACGACGTGATCGCCTTTGTCAGCCAGGTGGCCGAGACCATCGGCCCGGACGGGCGCTACCTCCATCTCGGGCTGACCAGCAGCGACGTGGTCGACACGGCGCTCGCGCTCCAGCTGCGTGATGCCGGCGAGCTCCTGTTGCGTGACTGCGATCGCCTCCTGGCGGCGCTCGTGACCCGCGCCCGGAGCGAGGCCGACACGCTGATGATGGGTCGGACCCACAGCGTCCACGCCGAGCCGATCACGTTCGGGCTCAAGCTCGCCGGCTGGGCGTTCGAGATCGACCGGGGCCGGCGCCGCCTGGCCACCGCCGTCGATGAGATCGCGACGGGCAAGATCTCCGGGCCGGTCGGGACGTACAGCCACCTCGGGCCCGACGTCGAGGCCGAGGTCCTCGCCGAGCTCGACCTCCACGTCGACCCCTCGAGCACCCAGATCGTCCAGCGCGACCGGCATGCCGCGCTCCTGACGACGATCGCGATCCTCGGCGGCTCGCTCGAGCGATTCGCGACCGAGGTCCGGAACCTCCAGCACACCGAGCTGGGTGCTCGACGGGTCCACGTGCAGTCCGAGCTCGGCGAGGACTTCGGCCTCGACGTCGGGCCCGAGGTGGCTGTACGTCCCGACGGGTCCCGAGATCTTGCCGGTCGCGATCTCGTCGACGGCGGTCGCGAGGCGGCGTCGGCCGCGGTCGACCTCGAACGCCCAACCGGCGAGCTTCAGCCCGAACGTGATCGGCTCGGCGTGGACGCTGTGGGTGCGGCCCATCATCAACGCGTCGGCCTCGCTCCGGGCGCGGGCGATCAGCGTGGTCAGGAGCCGGTCGCAGTCGCGCAGCAGGAGCTCGCCCGCGTCGCGCAGCTGGAGGGCCAGCGCGGTGTCGACGACGTCGCTGCTCGTCAGCCCGAGGTGGAGGTAGCGGCCCTCCGGTCCGATCGTCTCCGCGACCTGGCTCACGAACGCGATCACGTCGTG
>JANMCU010000135.1:0-20800 GCA_031361415.1 Chloroflexota bacterium
GGTACGCCTCGCGGCCCGGTGGGCGGCGGAGCAGGAGTGACATCTCGCGATACGCCCAGGCGTGCTTGCTCAGGTCGTCGTAGACGCACAGGGCGTCCTTCACGAGGCCCTCGCCCTCGACCTCGACGCCGTTCTCCATGACCTCTTCGCCCATCGTGACGCCGGAGTACGGCGCGAGGTACTGGAGCGGCGCCGGATCCTCGGCTCCGGCGACGACGACGATCGTGTGGCCCATCGCGCCGTTGTTCTCGAGGACGGCCACGGTCTGGGCGACGGTCGAGAGCTTCTGGCCGATCGCGACGTAGATGCAGACGAGGCCCTTGCCCTTCTGGTTGATGATCGTGTCGATCGCAATCGCCGTCTTGCCGGTCTGTCGGTCGCCGATGATCAGCTCGCGCTGGCCGCGACCGATCGGGATCAGGGCGTCGATCGCCTTGATGCCGGTCTGGACCGGCGTGTCGACCGACTTGCGGACGATGACGCCGGGAGCGATCTTCTCGACCGGCATCGTCTTCTTCGCGGCGATCGGGCCCTTGTCGTCGAGCGGCCGTCCGAGCGGGTCGACGACCCGGCCGAGCAGGGCCTGGCCGACGGGGACCTCGACGACGCGCCCCGTGGTCTTGACCGTGTCGCCTTCCTTGATCGCCCGGGCGTCGCCGAGGATGACCGCGCCGACGGTCTCTTCCTCGAGGTTCAGGGCCATGCCCATCACCCCGCCCGGGAATTCGAGCATCTCGGACGCGAGGGCGCCGTCGAGCCCGTAGATCTGGGCGATGCCGTCGCCCACCTCGACGACCGTCCCGACGCTGCGCGTGTCGGTTGCCGCGTCGAACGAATCGATCGAGGCCTTGATGATGCTGGTGATCTCGTCGGAACGAATGGCCATGAGCGGGGTCTCCTACAGGGCGCCCGATGCGAGCTGGTTCCGCAGCCGCTCCAGGCGGCCTCGGACGCTCCCGTCGATGAGTCGGTCGCCGACACGCACGATCAGCCCGCCGAGCAGGGACGTGTCGACATCGGTCTCGAGCGCGATCTTGCCGCCGGTCATCTGCTCGAGGCGGGCCGTCAGGGCCCGGACCTCGAGATCGGTCAGCGGCGCGGCGCTCGTCGCGTTGGCGTGGATGATCCCCTGGCGCCGATCGTCGAGCCGGATGAACTCGGCGACGACCCGGGGAAGCTGCTCGATCCGATGACGGCGGACGAGCAGGAAGATGACGTTGCGAACGGACTGACTGAGATTGGCGAGGACGCGATTGGCCGCGTCCAGTCGTTCGTCGAGCGGCAGGGCCGGATTGGCGAGGACAGCCATCAGCTGGCCATCGGTGACCGTGGCCGCTTCCTCGAGCTCGCGCCGCCACGTCTCGATCGAGCCGTCACGGGTGGCGAGTTGGAAGGCGGCCTCGGCGTATCGCCGCGGGGCGCTGTCGCGCTTGGCCATCAGGCGTTGCGATCCTGGCCGGACGCGCCCGGCGCGGCCTCTGCGAGGAACTCGCTGACGAGCCGGCGCTGGCGATCATCGGTCATCGTCTCGCCGACCACGCGGCCGGCCGCGCGCAGGGCAAGGTCGACGACCTCGCTCCGGATCTCGGCGATCGCCCGCTGCTTCTCCGATTCGATCTCGGCCGCTGCGCGCTGGCGCATCTGCTCGAGATCGGCCTTCGTCGCGGCGATATCGGCGTCGCGGCTGTCCTGGGCGACCTTCTGGGCGCGGGCGAGGATCTCGTTGGACTCGCGACGCGCTTCCTGAAGGGCGGCCAGACGCTCCGCTTCCGCGCTCTCGCGGTCGCGCCGTGCCTGGTCGGCGTCGCGCAGGCCCTGCTCGATCCGCTCCCGTCGCTCGTCGAGCATCTTGCGCAGCGGCGCGAAGGCGAACACCGACAGGATGACGAGCAGGATCAGGAAGTTCAGGGCGGCGACGACGATCCAGAACAGGTTGATCTGGAGGCCGGACGCGGCTGGCTCCGTCGCCGCGAGCGCGACGGCGCCGCGCTGGGCGATGCCGCCGATCGCGAGCAGGTCCACGGTCGGCCCGACTACTTCAGGACGATCGCGAGGATGGCGACGACGATCGCGAGGACGCCGAGGCCTTCCGCGAACGCGGCGCCGAGGATGAACTGGGCACGGATCGTCGAGGCGGCATCGGGGTTGCGCCCGATCGCCTGGGCGGCCATGCCGGTCAGGATGCCGATGCCGATGCCCGGTCCGATGACCCCGAGGGCCGCGAGACCTGCGCCGATGTGTTCCATGTGTAGACCTTCCTCCTTCGGGCTCCGGGCTTGTGCCCGGACGCTCGTCTTGCCGTGGTTGATGCCGGCCGCAGCCGGCGGATGTCAGTGAGCCGGATTGGCGGGCGCACCGCTGAGCGGCGGTCCCATGTTTCCTTCCGGGTCGTTCGCAAAGGCCGGGGCGGCATGTGCCTCCTCGTCGTGGCCCTCCATCGCAATGATCGTGTACATCAGGACCAGGGTCGAGAAGATCAGGGCCTGGACCAGGTTCAGCAGGACCTCGAGGCCGAGCATCGCGACCGGGACGATCGCGATCGTCAGGGCGGTGATCACGCCGAGGGCGACTTCGCCGCCGAAGATGTTGCCGAAAAGGCGCATCGAGAGCGTGATCGGCTTGATGAACTCGAGCAGGAACTCGATCAGGCCGACGAACAGGCCGATGAGCCCGGCACCGAGGCCTTCCCTGAACCCGCTGAACACGAAGAACTTACCGAGGTAGCCGCGCACGCCGAGCGCCCGGAATCCCTGGTAGTGGAAGTAGACGAAGGCGACGAGAGCCAGGCCGAGGGTCACGTTGACGTCGCTCGTCGGCGCCCGGAATGCCTCGATCCGGCCGAAGAACGGGAGCAGGCCGCTCCAGTTCGAGAACAGGATGAACAGGAAGAACGTCGCGAAGAGCGGAACGTGCCGGCGGGCAGCGGCGCCGCCGAGCGCGACCGCCCAGTTCTCGAGCGATTCGTACGCCCACTCGATGACATTCTGGGCGCGGCCCGGGATGAGCTTCAGGCCGCGGGTCATCAGGATCCCGGCGAGCGCGATGAATGCGACGACGAACCACATCGTGAACAGCGGCGCGGAGATGCTCGGATGGTTGAAGACGAGGGCAGCACCGACCGGGTCGTTCGGGGCAAGGTCGTAGACGACGTGCGGCGCCGGCAGCTCCAGGTTGGCGGTGATCAGGTCGCCGATGCCGGTGATCGGCTTGCCGGGCTCGTCCTTGGGATAGGGCGGGACGACGATCGCCGCGACGATGTCGAGGACGACGACCGCCACGATCAGGCCGATGAAGAGATTGCGCCGTGACGGCCGTTTGGCGTCCACCGTCGTCGGCTGGGCGTCGGTCACGATCGGGTCCTGCTCCACACATCGGAGCGCGCCGTCCGGCGCGCTCGGGTCTCGGTTCGGCGGCGCTTGCCGCTGCTATTCGATCTTTGCCAGGAAGCGGTTCATGAGCTGGTACATGATCCGCGCCCCGGCCGCTGCGCCGACCAGGAAACCGACAATGAACAGAACCGGGCTGGTTCCGATCTGGTCGTCGATCCAGTGGCCGCCGAGGGCGCCGATCAGGGTCGTGACCAGAAGAGCGAAGCCCATCTCCCCGAAGAGGGCGAAGTAGGCACCGGCGCGTCCGGGCTCGTTCATCGACGTCCTGACAAGGCCGGCGGAGTATAGCAGAGGCCCGCTGCCGGCCGGCCGATCAGACGTCGGGTTCGGCGTGGGCGACGGAGCACTCGGACGGAGGCCGAATCGTCGGCGATGGCCTCCCTCGCCGGGCGGCGGATCACCTCTCGCGGCCGGCTTTCAGATCCGGATCAGACTCCGAGCGAACGGCCCCACCAGGCCGGAGCGGTCGGTCGCGCGGACCCGGAATGTGTAGGTGTGGCCGCGCGGAACCCGGATCGAGGCCGTGCGGGTCGACGCCGTTACCCGACGGATCGCCGTCCACGGCCCGTCGTCAATGCGCCACTGGACGAGTTGATTCTCGATGCTCGAGCCGTTGTCCGTGATGCTCCATGTCAGGGTCAGCCGGAGCACCGTCTGACCAGGGATCGACGCCTTGGCCAGACGCGTGATCGTCGCCGTTGGCGGGACCACTGCAGGAGAGTTCGTCGGATTCGCCGTCTCGAACCGGCGCGCCTGGAACGATTCCTTCGGCCGGCCGGTCGCGTCGAGCACCTGACCCTGGGGCGAGCGCGGCAGCACGGCGCCCAGCGCGACGACCGCAACGATCAGGACCGCGGCCACGGAGCCGAGCGCCGCCAGACGAGGCAACCATGGCGATCGCCGCGGCCGGGCCTGCTGGCGGCGTCGAAGGTCCGCGACGGGGGTCGAGCTCGCGACGGGAGCCGTCGCCGAGGGGTTCGCCTGGATGCGACGGAGCGAGGCATCCGATCGCGTCGGGGCGACCTTGGCGGGGCCGCGGCTCGGGTTGGACGCGTTGGTCACGGCGCTCGCGCCGACCGCGGCGCGAGTCGCGTCCGGCGCGTTCGCCTCGAGCATCGGATCGGCCGGGATCTCGTCGTCCCACGGCCGCTCCCAGAGACGCCGGCCGGTGATCCGCCGGAGGGCCCACATCCCGATCGAGTCGTCGACGATCCGGGGCAGCCGGACCTCGCCGGTCGCGTCGCGCGCGATGAACCGGATCAGGATCGCGACGAAGCCGAGAACGACGAGCGCCCCGACGATCAGTTCCACGAGTGACGGGTACCCCGAGCCGACGGTCGTCCGGATCTGGCGACCGGCCGGCCGATCCTAGCACCGGGCAACGTGTCTGCCGATCTCCCCGATCCGGGCCGGATCGCACCGCTCCGATCAGCCGACCGCCGAACGTCCAGCCCCGAACCGACGACGGCGCGCCGACGCACCGCCCGACGAGCTCCAGCCGCACAGCGGTGGAGCCACGGTTCAACCCCCGGCGCCCCCGTTGTCAGCGGGGTCGTCCGCGTCGGGATCGTCGGGACCGAAGCCACCGCGGGCGAGGATGAACAGGACCAATCCGCTCGCCACGAACACGCCCATGAACGCGTACAGCTGCGTCGCGCCGGTCAGGAAGAAGGCGAGGACCGCGAGCACGATGCAGATCCCGTAGATCAGCACAACGGTCTGGCGATGCGACAGGCCGACGTCGAGCAGTCGATGGTGGAGGTGGCCGCGATCCGGCGAGAAGGGCGAGCGGCGCTCGGCCAGGCGTCGGACGATGATCCAGAAGGCGTCGATGATCGGCACGCCCAGAACGAGCATCGCGACCGCGACCTTGGCCGTGCCGAGGATCGACAGCAGGGCGAGCGTGTAGCCGAGGAACATCACCCCGCTCGTGCCGGCGAAGATCGTGGCCGGGTGGAAGTTCCAGCGCAGGAACCCGAGGAGCGAGCCCGCCAGCACGAAGCACAGGACCGCGACGAAGGGCTGGGGGACCTGCGGCGTCAGGCTGATCATGCCGAGGGTGACCGAGGCGATGAGGCCGATGCCCGACGAGAGCCCGTCGAGGCCGTCGATGAAATTGATGCTGTTGATCATGCCGACGATCCACAGAAGGCTGAACCCGGCCCCGATGGCAATCGGCAAGGGGAGGGTATCCGACGACCCGAAGGGATTGGTCACGACCAGGACGACGTAGCCCGTCACGATCGCGAACACCGCCAGCCCGAGCTGGCCCGCGAACTGCCACCGAGCGCGCAGGTCGAGTGCGTCGTCGACGACCCCGAACGCGGTCGCGAGCAGTCCGCCGAGGAGCAGTCCGACGATGTCGTCGAGCCCGACGTTGGTCGGGACGAAGACGGATTGAGTGACGTTGTTGAGCAGGAGCAAGGCGCCTGTGACCGCGACGAACGCGATCGCGACCGCGACCCCGCCGCCCCGCGGGACCGGCCGGACGTTCACCCGGCGCGCGTCCGGCTGGTCGATCGCGTCGAACCGAATGGCGAGCCGCCGAACGACCGGTGTCAGCAGGAACGAGACCGTTGCGGACGCGACGAGGGCCAGGATCAGATACGGGAGGGTCGGCAGCGCACTGGAGATGAACATCAGGCCCGGCTGGTCCGCCGTCCGTCCCGTCGGCGGCGCGCGAGCGTCATCGAGCGAGGCCCGGCACCGCGAACCGCGCGCTGATCTCGGCGACCCGGCCGGCCAGCGAACTCTGGGCGGCCGCGTCCTCGCGCTGCTCGATCGCGTCGGCGATCAGGCTTGCGATCTCGCGCATCTCCGCGATGCCCATCCCACGGGACGTGACGGCGGGCGTCCCGATCCGGATCCCCGACGAGGTGTTCGGCGGCTGCCTGTCGAACGGGATCTGGTTCTTGTTGACCGTGATCCCGATCTCGTCGAGGAGGTGCTCGGCCTCCTTGCCGGTGACCCCGCGCGACGTGACATCGACGAGCATCAGGTGGTTGTCGGTGCCGCCCGACACCACCCGGAAGCCACGAGCCGCCAGCCCCGCCGCGATCGTCGCGGCGTTGTCGATCGTGCGCTGCTGGTCGCGCCGGAACTCCTCGCCGAGGGCGAGCTGGAACGCAATCGCCTTGCCGGCAATCACGTGCATCAGCGGTCCACCCTGGACACCCGGGAAGACGGTCCGGTCGATCGTCGCCGCCAGGGCGCCGGACGCCGACGGCGCGCCCTTGACGTTCGGGAAGGCGGCCGGATCGAGCTCGGGTGGCAGCTCGTGACGGCTGAAGATCATCCCGCCGCGCGGCCCGCGGAGGGTCTTGTGGGTCGTCGTCGTCACGATGTCGGCGTGCGGGAAGGGCGAGGGGTGGACGCCTGCGGCGACGAGCCCGGCGATGTGGGCCATGTCGACGAACAGGATCGCGCCGACGCCGTGGGCGATCGCGGCCATCCGCTCGAAGTCGAAGATCCGCGGGTAGGCCGAGGCACCGGCAACGATCACCTTGGGGCGGACCTCAGCGGCCTGTGCCCCGAGCGCGTCGTAGTCGATCCGCTCGGTATCCTCGCGGACGCCGTACGCATGGACCTCGTACAGTCGGCCGCTGAAGTTCAGCTTCATCCCGTGGGTGAGATGGCCGCCCTGATCGAGCTTCATGCCGAGGATCCGGTCGCCCGGCTCGATCACGCTGAAATAGGCGGCCATGTTGGCCTGGGCGCCCGAGTGGGGCTGGACGTTCACGTGCTCGGCCCCCGGGAAGAGCTGCAGGGCGCGGGCGCGGGCGAGCTCCTCGGCGATGTCGACGAACTCGCACCCGCCGTAATAGCGCCTGCCGGGCAGGCCCTCGGCGTACTTGTTCGTGAGCCAGCTGCCCTGGGCCTCCATGACGGCGCCCGAGGTGTAGTTCTCCGACGCGATCAGCTCGATCTTGTCGTGCTGGCGGTGTCGCTCGCCCTCCATCGCGGCCCACAGCTCGGGGTCGAGGTCGGCGATCGTGGCGCCCGGACGGACGGGTTCGGTGATCGCCATTCCCAGGCCTCCTCGGTGCGGGCCGCAGCGGGCCCGGAACGCTCGATCGCCCACCCGTGCCGGGCGCGGTCGGTCGGGATCGCGCGCCGGGGGTGTGTCGAGCCTATCTTCCCACGCCGAGGACGCGCTCGGCGGCCGTCAGGGGACCTCGACCGCTCGCCCGATCACCGCCTCGACCGACTCCACCGGGACGGCTCCGATCCGGAGGATCCGTGGCGGGTCGACCGTGCAGTCGACGATGGTCGACGCGGGACCGCCATGGGCGGGTCCGCCGTCGAGGATGAGGGCGATCGCGTCGCCGAGCTGCTCGACGATCCCCGCGGCGTCACGTGCCTCCGGAAGGCCGGAGACGTTGGCCGAGGTCGTCGGGAGTGGTCCGATGGCCGCGGCCAGGGCGCGCGGCGCATCGTGAGCCGGGACGCGCAGGCCGATCGTCGCGGCGCCGCCGGTCAGCGCGGACGGCAAGGGAACATCAGGATGCTGCGGGACGATGACGGTCAGGCCGCCGGGCCAGAACGCGTCGGCGAGCGCCGCGGCGGTCGCCGACCACTGCCCGATGCCGGGCGCCTGGGCCGCGTCGGCGAGAAGCAGCATGATTCCCTTGTCGGGCGGCCGGCGCTTGGCCGCGAACAGCGCCTCGATCCCGCCGGGCGTGTCGAGCGCGACCGCGATCCCATAAACGGTGTCGGTCGGCAGGGCGACGATCCCTCCTGCGCGGAGGACCTCGGCGGCGGCGACCCGCCCAGCGGCGTCGTCGGCGACGATCCGGGCCGTCACGCCGAACCACGTCCGGTGCGTCGGGCGCGGCAAACAGCGGCTGAGCAGACGGCGCGACCCTCTCGGGACGGCTTCCATCGACGATTCATGCGTGGGACGCGCCAATCAGGGCCGGATCAGGCTCGATGGGGTGCTGGTCGGCGTCCCCTTCGTCGTTTGCCGCGTCCGGCGCAACGTTTCCGGAGGCAGCCCGGTGCTCGGCCGCGAGCGCATCGGCGTTCCGTGCCGCCCTCTCAGGGGAGACGAGGACGAGCTGCTCGATCAGCTGGGCAACGCCCTCCTCGCCGACCGGCGGTGCCACGTACCGGCCGGCCGTTCGGACCGCCACCGGCGCGCCGTGCATCGCCGCTCCGTGGCCAACGCCGGCGATCATCTCGATGTCGTTGAACTGATCGCCGATCGCGAGGACCCGCCGCAGCGGAACGCGAGCGCGGCGAGCGAGGTGGCGGACACCGACCAGCTTCGAGACGCCCGGGGCGAGGAACTCGAGGAATCGCGGGTGACTGATCGTGACGGCGGCTCGACCCGCGAACCGCCGCCGCCCCTCGGCCAGCACGGACTCAGGGATCGGGTCGCCGGCGGCGGCGACCGAGATCACCTTCGAGATCGGATGCGTCAGCCACGCGCGGAGATCGGCGACGACCTCCGCCCGGGCGCCGAGGAACGTCGAGTAATCCTCGGCTCGCGGATCGTCGGCCTGGATGACGAACCGCTCAAGATGGTTGACGTGGGGTTCGAGCCCGACGCTCTTCGCCCAGGCGATGACCTCGCGGGCGGCGTCGGCGGCCAGCGGACGGTGGGCCAGGATCCGGCCGAGGCGGGGATCGGCGCCGCGCGGCGGCATCGCCCGGACCAGGGCGCCCTGGTAGGCCACGATCGGATCGATGAGGCCGAGCGTCCGGGCGAAGGGCAGCGCACTCGTCGTCATCCGGCCCGTCACGATCGAGACTGCGACTCCGCGCTCGCGGGCGGCCGAGATCGCCGCGATCGTCCGCGGGCCGAGGACGAGATCCTCGCCGATCAGCGTCCCGTCGAGGTCGAGGGCGATCAGGCCGATCGGGAAGGCAGGCGCCGGGCGCGCGGCCGGGCGCCCCGGTGCCGGCCGACGGTCGGTCACGGCCGCGCAACCCGAAGGACCCGCGGCAGGCCCGCAAGGTCCGGCTCGACCGTCGCCGTCCAGCCGGGCAACGACTCGGCGACCTCGGCAGGTGCGGCCTCGCCCTGGTCGGCGCCGATCTCGAGCAGCGCGACCCCGCCAGGCGCCAGTGCGTCCGGCAGCCGGCCGAGCAGCTCCCGGATCACGTCCAGACCATCCGCGCCTCCGTCCAGCGCCAGACGCGGCTCGAACGACGCTGCGATCGGCAGCCCGTCGATCGCGTCAGAGCGGACGTACGGCAGGTTGGCGAGGACGATGTCGAACGGCGAGCCGTTGTCCGGCAGGACCGGCGGGAAGATGTCGGCTTCGATGAACCGCATCCCGTCCGCGGCAGCGTGGCCGGCGGCATTCTCGCGGGCCAGGTCGAGCGCCGCGGCCGAGATGTCCGTGGCGGCGATCGTGACGTTCCGGCCCATCGTGACCCGGCGCTTGCGAAGCTCGACCGCCAGGGCGACCGCGATCGACCCGCTGCCCGTTCCGACGTCGGCAATCCGGACCGGATCGCCGCCGGCGCCGTGACCCGCGCCGACCTCACCCGGCCGCCGCGCCAGGCGGGCCATGACCTCGGCGATCGCCGCGTCGACGAGCGCCTCGGTCTCCGGGCGCGGGATCAGCCCGCGCGCGTCAGCGACAAAGGCGAGTCCGTGGAACTCCTTGATCCCGCGGATGTACGCGACCGGCTCGCCGGCAGCACGACGCACGATCGCCGCCTCGAACCGGGCCAGCGCGTCAGCCCCGACCGGCGCGTCGCGATGGGCGACGATGGCGGTCCGGTCGGCCCCGATGGCCCAACCCAGGAGCAGCTCCGCGTCGAGCCGGGCGGTCTCCGAGCCCGAGTCGCGCAGACGCGCCGTCGCGTCCGCGATGGTGTCACCGATCGTGGCCATCCCCGTTCCCTCCGTCCTTCCCTCGTCCCGGATCAGAGGCGGATCGTGACCGACAGATCGCCGACCTTGCGCAGGACCTCCGCGCTCGTCGTCCCCCGCCAGCGGTGGAACAGCAGGTCGACCGAGGCGTCGCCGACACGCAGGTTCGTCAACGTGATCTTGCCGATCCAGTCCGGCAGATTCGGATGGTGCAGCTCCAGCTCGCGGGCCGGCGCGTGCGCCCGCAGGCCGAGCATCGTCTCGACGAACAGGAACGAGGCCCCGGCGGCCCACGCCTGCGGCGAGCACGCCACCGGATACGGCACCGGCTGGGCCGACTGCTCGCGGTCGAAGCCGCAGAAGAGCTCCGGCAGGCGGTACTCGTCGAACTGCTGGGCGGCCTGGAAGACCCGTCCGACGAGCCGGTTCGACTCGTCCTGGAAGCCGTAGCGCTTGAGCCCGGCCGCGATCAGCGAGGTGTCGTGAGGCCAGACCGACCCCGTGTGGTAGCCGATCGGGTTGTAGCCGGGCTGGCCCTCGGCGAAGGTCCTGATCCCCCAGCCCGAGAACATCGCGGGGCCCATCAGTCGGTCGGCGACATCGCGGGCGCGGGCGGGCGCCGCGATCCCGGACCACAGGCACTGGCCGGCATTCGAGCCGATCGCGTCGAGCTGGCGCTTCTCGCCGTCGAGCGCCATCGCGTAATAGCGCTGGTCCTCGACCCAGAAGCGCTCCTCGAACCGGACGCGCAGGGCCTCGGCCTCGTTGAGGAGCCGCTGGGCAAGGTCCAGCTCGCCCCGAACTGTGGCGAGCCCGGCCATCCGGCGCTTCGCGTCGAACACGTAGCCCTGGACCTCCGCGAGCGCGACCGGCATCGTCGGCCCGTTGCCCACCCGGTCGCGAATCGCGTCGCCGGAATCCTTCCAGCCCTGATTGAGCAGTCCGCGGGCCGAACGCCGCTCGTACTCGACGAGCCCGTCGCCGTCCTTGTCGCCGTACTTGTCGATCCAGTCGAGGGCGGCAAGCGCGTTCGGCCAGTAGCGGTCGAGGAACGCCCGATCACCGGTCCAGTCGAACGTCGCCCCGAAGACGATCAGCCACAGCGGCGTCGAATCGACCGAGCCGTAGTACGGCGTGTGAGGCACCTCGCCGGCGCCCGCCATCTCGCCGATCCGCAGCTCGTGAAGGATCTTGCCGGGCTCGGCGTCGCGCCAATCGTCGACCTCGGTCGCCTGATAGGCCGCGAGGACCGCCAGGGTCTCCATCGCGATCTGAGGCCGGAACGCAAGCGCCTGGAACGAGGCGATCAGGGCATCGCGCCCGAACAGGGTCGTGAACCACGGAACCCCCGCCGACACGTAGCGCTGGTCCGGTCCGGGTCCGTCGTTGATCAGGAGCCGGAGGTCGGCCAGCGAGCGGGCGAGGGTCAGGTTGAACAGCTCGTGGTCGGTCTGGATCGCGGTCGTGCCGCGGCTCCAGGCGAGATAGGCGGCCGTGCCGTCGTCGGCGCTGACCCGGGGTGGTTCCGGGAAGAGGACAGCGGGGCTGACGTGGCTGCCGGCCTCCGCCTCCGTCGCCCGGAGGGCGCGTTCGCTTGCCTGGGCCCGCTCGTCGTCGGAGACGCGGCCTTCGCCGACCCGGATCGTCGTCGACCAGATCGTCCATTGGAGGTCGCGCCGCTCGCCCGGCGAGAGTCGGACGTCCCAGCGGTAGCGGACCGAACCGCCCTGGGCGACCGCGTCCTCGGAGCGGTCGTCGATCCGCCCGAAGCCGTCTGCCGCGTCGGAGAACGCGAGGTGCGTCGAGCGGCGCATCCCGTCGAGGCCGTCGTAGCGAAACGTCGCGCGGGTCGCGGTCAGCGCGATCGGCAGCAGCGTCCCGCGCTCCGGCCGGGGATAGCCGCGGACCTCGAAGATGTCCGCCGCGTCGCAGCCGAGCTCGAGCTCGACCGCGAACGCGAGGTCCCGCTCGGCATGGTTGACGATGCGGACCCGCTCCTCCATCCCATCGTTGCCGATCAGACGGTCGCGCGAGATCCCGACCGTCCTGCCTGCGGCGTCGAGCTCGGGGTGGACCTTGGCGTCGGGGTTGCGATCGGCGCTCGGGTTCGTGAGCTGGATGGAGCCACGGAAGTTGCCGCCCATCGAGCCCGAGAGCATGACCGGCCGCTCGCCGCCGACGCGCAGGGCGCAGCACGACAGGAGCCGCGTGTCCGAGTGATACAGCCCGAGGCCGCGCGAATCGGGATGGATATCCCCGAACGGGTCGGTCAGCAGGTAGAGGTTGCCATGCTTGAGGACCTGGACGCTGCCGAGGTCGGTCGCCTGATGGATCGGCACGAGGCGCGCATCGACGAGGCGGACACCGCCGCCCTCGCCCGATGGGGCCATGGCGACCTCGGGCGGCCCGCTCGGCGCAGCCGGCACTCCCGCCGCGGTGGCCGCGGGAACGCGATGGCCCGGCGGGTCGCCGATCGGCGTCGCGGCGTCGTCCGCCGTGTGGGCGGGCGCCGTCCGTTGTCGGCGCGCGTCAGGACGCTGCGGCATGGTCACCTCCGGTGATCTCGGCGAGGCGGTCGGCCTGGTCGGCCATGACCAGGGCATCGATCAGGCGGTCGATGTCGCCGTCCATGACCCGCGGCAGGGCCGAAAGGTCAAGCCCGATCCTGTGATCGGTCAGGCGGTCCTGGGGGAAGTTGTAGGTCCGGATCTTGTCCGATCGGTCACCGCCGCCGACCATCGACCGACGCGCCACCGAGTCCGCCTCGCGCTGCTTCGCCTGCTGCCGATCGTAGAGGCGCGAGCGCAGGACGGCCATCGCCTTGGCCTTGTTCTTGTGCTGGCTCTTCTCGTCCTGAATCTCGACGACGAGCCCGGTCGGGAGGTGAGTGATCCGGACCGCCGAGTCGGTCGTGTTGACGGACTGGCCACCGGGCCCCGACGAGCGCTTGACGTCGATCCGGAGGTCGCGCTCCTCGTCGATCACGATCTCGACCTCGTCGACCTCGGGCAGGACGACGACGGTCGCGGTCGAGGTGTGGATCCGGCCCGACGATTCGGTCGCCGGGATGCGCTGGACGCGGTGGACGCCACCCTCGAACTTGAGCCGGCTGTACGCCCCGTCGCCGTGGACCTGGACGATCGCCTCCTTGATCCCGCCGATCCCCGTCTCGTTGAGGCTGATCAGCTCCGGCGTGAACCGGTGACGCTCGGCGTAGCGGACATACATCCGGTAGAGCTCGGCGGCGAAGAGAGCGGCCTCGTCCCCGCCGGCGCCCGCTCGGATCTCGAGGATCACGTCCCGATCGTCGTTCGGGTCGCGAGGCAGGAGGAGGACCTTCATCTCCTCCAGCAGGCGGTCCTCGTCGGCCGACAGGCGATCGATCTCGTCGGCGACCATGGCCTTCATCTCCGGATCGGCATCGGGCCCGTCGCGCATCTCGCGGGCGCCGGCCAGCTCGGTCCGGGTCGCCTCGAGCGACTGGAACGCCTGGACGACCGGCTCGAGCCGCGACATCTCGCGGCCGAGGGTCCGGAGCTGATCCGGGTCGCGTGAGACCTCCGGTCTGACGAGCTTCGCCTGGACGTCCTCATACTGGCTGACGACCTCGCGGAGACGGGCATCGAGCCCCGTCCGGTCGGCGTCGCCGCTCATGCTCCCGGGAGCGGCGGATCGATCGTCGCGGCTGCTCCACCGGTCGCCGCTCCGCCCGCGATCGGCTCGGCGACGACTGGCGCCGCGGGAGCCTCGTGGGGTGCCACGGGCGTATCCATCCGATCGCGCGGCAGCGTGCCGGATCCAAGCGGGAGCGTCTCGCCATCGGCCTTGAGGGCCTGTTCCATGGACACGATCGCGACCTCGATCATGTCGTTCGTCGGCTGACGGGTCGTGATCTTCTGGACGAGGATGCCGGGATACATGATCGCCCGGACGAGGGCGTTGCCGCGGTGCTTCGCGCCCCACTTGAGGATCTCGTAGCCGACCGCGGCGATAACCGGGATCAGCGCGATCCGGCTGCCGACCATGACGAGCGGCTCCTGCCGGCCGACGAGGCTGAAGGTGACGATCGACAGGGCGATGACGACGACGAGGAACTCCGTCCCGCAGCGCGGATGGGCGGTCGGGTACTTGCGCACGTTGTCGACGACCAGCGGGTCGCCGGCCTCGAGGGCGTGGATCGTCATGTGCTCGGCGCCGTGGTACTGGAAGACGCGCCGGACGTCCTCGGCCTGGGCGATGAGAAGCAGGTAGCCGAGGAAGATCGCGACCCGGATCACGCCCTCGACGAGATGCTGGACAAGGCCGTTCTGGATGTTCGAGGTCGTGACGCTGGCAATCAGCAGCGGCAGCAGGAAGAAGATCCCGACGCCGGCCAGGAGCGTGAGTCCGAGCATCAGCGCGATCGAGCCCTTGCCGAGCTCGACGCCCTCGTCGCCGTCCTCGCCTGTGCCGGCGGCCTGGAGCGACGCGCTCCGGACAAGCCAACGGGTTCCGACGAACAGGGTCTCGTACAGGACGATCAGTCCGCGCAGGAGCGGCAGCTTCGCCCAGCCCGATCCGTGGAAGCCGGAGTCGAGGCGTTCGGTCGCGTAGACGATCCGACCGTCCGGGTGGCGCAGGGCGACGGCGATCGCGTCGCGGCCGCGCATGAGCACGCCCTCGATCAGGGCCTGGCCACCGTAGGAGTATCGAGGCATCCGGGAAGTCTACCGGGTGACGGGGATCGCGCCGACCTGCGGCATCGCCCGAGCGGCCGCCTCGGCGGCCTCGATGCGTCGGCGGGCAGCCGCGACGTACCCCTCGTCCAGCTCGATCCCGATGAACCGCCGGCCGAGCTCCGCGGCCGCGACCCCGGTCGAGCCGACGCCCATGAACGGATCGAGCACGAGATCGCCCGGGTTCGAGCCCCACTCGACCAGCCGGCGCAGCACGCGCAACGGCTTCTGGGTCGGGTGGACGGGATCCTTCGTCCGCTCCCTGCCGGCGCAGATCGGCGCCTCGATGAAGTTGTGCATGTCGCGCTGCCGCCCGAAGTTCCAGGTGTGGCCCTTGTCCCAGCACGCGACGATCAACTCGCACGAGTTGAGGAAGCCTGCCCGGCGGAGCTTCGGCGGCGGGTTCGTCTTGTGCCAGACGACGAACTGGAACGTGTCGAAGACGGGGTCGAACACCTCGTGCCAGCGGCCGAGCAGGTTGTAGCTCGTGAACGCGAAGAGGGTTCCGGTCGGCTTCAGGACCCGCCGGAACTCGGCCAGCCAGGCCGCCGGCTCGAACGTGAGCTGGTCCCAGTCGGCGACGTCGTTGTTGAACGACTTGCGCCAGCTCATGTCGATGTTGCCGGTCGAGTAGCCGCCGAGGTTGTACGGCGGGTCGGTGCAGATCAGGTCGACCGACGCGTCCGCAACGCGGGCCAGAAGCTCACGGCTGTCACCGTGCCAGAGGCTCGCATCGGAGATGTCGGTCACGCGGCCAGCGTAGCCGACGAGACTCGGCGGACGATGAGGTTCCTGATCTCGAGCCACGCATCGCATCGGCGCACGTCGAACCCGAGCAGGTCGCAGCCGGTGACGCGGACCCCGATCGAACGCATCCCGCTCGGCGAGCTTCATGTCGAACGACGCCGGACGGGCCTGGGCCGGGGCCGCGTCCGCGCGTGGCCGCCTGCCCGTCCGCGAGCGCGATCTCGTGCACCCGCCGCCGACCGCGCCGTCGCAGCACCAGCCCGGCACGCGTTGACGAGCACGCGATCGGCCCACGCCGGGAACGCCTCGACCGAGCGCAGTCGGGGCAGCTCCCGCCAGAGCGACACGAGCGTCTCCTGGAGCGCGTCGGCCACGCCGGCCGGATCGCGCAGATCGCCGTTGCCATCCGGGTCACGGCCACCTGCCGCTCCTCGATCAGCGCAACGAACGCATCGGCATCACCGCGCCGGGCCTGCTCGACGAGCCGCTCGGATACTCCGCCTCCCTGCCGTTCGCCGCAACTCACCCCATCAGAGTACGAAGGGGGCCTCGCGGTTCATTCGGCCCTCGTCCGAGACAATCAATTGACAGCCGGGGCGTCCCTATCCACTCACTCGGCTACATTCACGGCTGTTGGTGCTCGTGCGTTGACGTGACTGTCGAATGAGGCCGCACGGGGCGAAATCAGTCTCCCGCCGTGGTTACGGCTGTCGTGAATGTCATCTGCGAGAATCCTGCCGGCGCCAAACCGTCACCCGCTCCGGTTCATTTCTCCTTCGCCAATGTGCTTGCGGTCGTTCTTGGCGACTGCACGCGCAAGGGCTGCCTTGTGGCGCCGCTGGTCCACATGGAGCATCACCAGACGATGAGTGAGCGTGCTCGAACCGCCCAGATCGACCAGATCCGTCGTGCGGTAGATTGGGCCACGCTTGTTCGTGTGGAATTGATCCAAGCTGAGCATCATCGACCGTGCGATCGTCATGCAGATCACCTGGAACATCGATCCGCGTGGCACCCTGCATGAAATCGGCAAGATCCATCGGATCTCGAGATCCGTCACGCTCGGCCGTCCCGACGTTGATTTCCGCGGCGATCGGCCAACCCCGGCCGACGAGCCCTCCGGGAATCGAAAACGGCGGGTCCGGAGACCCGCCGTTTGGCGTTGCGCAAGTGATGAAACGAGGATCAGGCGCGCGCGGATCGCTCCAGGCGCTTGGTGAACCGCTCGACCTGGCCGGCCGTGTCGATGATCGTCTGCTTGCCCGTGAAGAACGGGTGGCAGTTCGAGCAGACATCGACGCGGAGCTCGGGGCGGGTGGACCCCACGGTCCACTCGGTGCCGCAGGATCCGCAGTGGACCTTGGCCTCGTAGTAGGTGGGATGGATGTCGGGCTTCACGATGTGCTCTCCTCCGACGTCGTCCGTGCCGGGCAAACGGCCCAGCCGGTGATCGCCGGCTACTGACTGCGGCCGGTCAGGGCTTGGCAGCCACGGTCGCGTCGGGGGCCTCGACGGCCACGACCCGAATCCGCTTCTTGTTCTTGGTGGCGTGCTCGAACTTGACCTTGCCGGTCAGGGTCGCGAACACGGTGTAATCCCTGCCCAGCCCGGTGCCGGTGCCGGAAAGGAACGTCATGCCCCGCTGGCGAACGATGATCGAGCCGGCCGGGACGAGCTGGCCGTCGCCGACCTTCACGCCCAGGCGCTGGCCGACCGAGTCGCGCCCGTTCTTCGAGCTGGATCCGGCTTTCTTGTGGGCCATGGGGTCTACTTGTCCTTCTTCGTTGCGCGCGGCTTCGGCTTGGCGGCTGCTGGCTTTGCGGCTGCCGGCTTGGCGTCCGCCGCGCCGCTCTGGGTCTTCGCGCGCGGGGTCTTCGGTGCGTCGGCCTTGGCGCTCGAGGTCTTCGAGGTCGAGGCCTTGGTGGCGGGCTTCGTCGTGGACCTGGCCGTCGACCTGGTCGTGGCCTTCGCGGCCGGCTTGGCGTCGGCCTTTGATGTCGACTCCTTGGCCGGCGCCTTGGCGGCCGATGCCGTAGCCAGCTTGGCAGCCAGAGCCGCGTCCTCGGCGGCCTGCTTCGAGGCCGCCTCCTCGAGACGCTGGCGCTCGGTCTTGGCGTCGGCGTCGAGCTTCCGCTTGTCTGCAGCGGCGCTCTTGTTGCCGAGCTTGACGTCCGTGATCCGGAGAACCATCAGCTCCTGGCGATGACCCTTCTTCACCCGGCTGCGGGCCTTCGGGCGGTACTTGAACGAGATGAGCTTCTCGCCCCGATCGCGACGGACGACTTCGGCTTCGACCGCGGCGTCGGCGACGATCGGCGTGCCCATCGTCGAGGAGTCGCCGTCGGCGACGAGCAGGATCCGCTCGAGCTTGATGTTGTCGCCGGGCTCCGCCTGGAGCAGCTCGACCTCGAGCTCGGTGCCGACCTCGACGCGGTACTGCTTCCCGCCGGTCTCGATGACTGCGTACATGGAACCCTTCGAACAGATGGCTGGCGGTCGTGGTCCGACCGCGACAACGGACATGGAGAGGCGCAGGCCGAAGCCACAGCGCGGACGCGGAGTGTATGGCGAGAGGCGGCCGAGCGTCAATCAACGGCGACTGCGCCGGCCGCGGGACAGCGATTCCGTCCGAGCCAGGGGGACAGCGACTTTGTCAGCGGCGAGTCCGCGTTGGCGACTCGTCACCGAGGATGAGTCGGACCCGGGCGATCGCGGCGATCCCGAGCTGCACGCCAAGGGCCTCCGCGAGCGCTGCGATCACTTCGTCCGGCCGCCCCGGCCCGAGCTCCGGGTGGAACCGCGTCCGGACGGCGAGACCGGGCCCGCCGCCCGCTGCCGGCCGACCCGACACGGAATCGACCCCCGCGTCGAGCTCGACCGACTCGACCAGGACGCGCAGGTCGTAGCGCCTCTCCGAGCCACCCTTGACCCGGACGCGCGGCAGCGATCGGGCGCCGATGAGCTGCCGTGCCGCGTCGGCCAGTCGGTCGCGGTCGATCGCCGGCCCCGCAAGCTCGATCCGCCAGTCGGCCGCGACGACCCTCCCGGCGAGCGCGGGCGCCCCGAGCCACACGTCCTCGGCAGCGATCCATCGATGGGCGGCCGGCAGTCGATCCGCCAGGGCCTCGCGGACGGCCCACAGCGGACGGCGCTCGACCAGCCACAGGTCGGCGAGCTCGGCGTCGCCGCGCGCGCCGGCCGGCAGGGGCGCGGCGAACGCGAGGCGGGCCCGGCCGGTGCCACCCGCGTCGAGTCCGGCGACCGGCAGACCCGACGCGACGAGGCAGTCCTGCCATGCGTCGAGGACCGATCGACCGACCTGGTCGGCCGCGACCGGGTCGCGCGCGAACGTGATCCGCCAGCGCTGACGCGGCTCGGCGGGCGCAGGGTCGGTCGGGCCGGTCACGTCTGCTAGTCTGCCCGAGCGATGGAGGAGCTGGTGTTGGCGCCGGTGACAGGGGCACGAAACGCGCCCGGGCTGGTCCATCCGCGAGTCGGCGCCGATCCTGCCCGCCCGACCGCGCGAACCGCCCCATGACCGACGGCCCCGATCCGTACAAGATCCTCCAGGTCGATTCCGAAGCCGAGGACGAGGTCATCCAGGCAGCCTATCGCCGCCTCGCCCAGAAATACCATCCGGATGTCGCGGCCGGACCGGACGCGGCGGCGCGAATGTCCGGGATCAATGCCGCCTGGGAGGTCCTGCGCGATCCGACCCGGCGGGCGGCGCTCGACCTCGCCCGGCGGCTCGCCGTTCGCAACGCCGAGCGCGCCGCCTCAGCCCGAGCTGCGCCGCAGGCGGGCCGACCCGCGGCGCCCCAGCCGTCCCCCACGTCGACCACCGGGCGCGGGCCGGGTGGCCGGCCGCCGGCCAGCGCCCAGCCGGGCCCGTCTGCACATCGCGCCGAGAGCGTCTCCAACGACTGGACGAGCGGCCGATCGAGCCACGGCGGCGGCTACGACCCCAGCCAGATGGGCGCCCCCGACGGTCTGGGCGCGGCCGGTCCGCCGCCGGGCGATCCGTCGGGAACGGTCCTGAACTTCGGGCGATACGCCGGCTGGTCGCTCGGCGAGATCGCCGGGCGCGACCTGAACTACATCGAGTGGCTCGACCGGATGCCCATCGGCCGGACGTACCGCGACGAGCTCGACGTCATCCTCCGCCGGACCGGTCGGCGCAAGAGCGCGGCCGCAGAGGCCCAGGAGCGACGCGGCCTGTTCCGCCGCCGCTGATGTCGGACGAGCGTCCGGCGGCCGTCAGGTCGCCGTCGACGCACCGGAGCGCCGGATCAGCCAGCCGGCACTCGTGCCCTGGACGATCAGGGTGAACAGCACGATCCCGAACGTCACGCCCTGGATGAGCTCGCGATTCGGAAGCGCGTCCGGCAGCGACAGGGCGAGGGCGACCGACACGGCACCGCGCAGCCCGGCCCAGAAGAGGACGTGCAACCAGGGCCCCGGTATCGCCTCGGCCGAGGCGAACGCCCGGCCGCGGGCGCGCGCGACCCGGCCGACGATCGCAGATCCACCGCCGACGACGCCGTAGACGACGGCCGCTCGGGCGATCAGGATCGCGCCGATCCCCCAGCCGATCGCGCCCGCGGCAGAAACCAGGGCGCTGGCCGAGATCGACACGCCGACGAGGAGGAACACGCCCGCCGTCAGGACGAACGCGGCGAACTCCCAGACCACGTCGATCGCGTCGATTGCGCGCGGCGTCAGGCCGTCCCGGGCGAGCGCTCCGAACGTGCCGGCAGCGGTCAGCGTCGCGATCACCCCGGACAAGCCGGCCGCTTCGGCCGCGAGATAGGCGCCGTAAGCCAGCACGGCCGAGATCGTCAGCTCGGCGAGATGGTCGTCGACCCGGGCGACGATCCGCGCGGCCAGCCAGCCCGCGCCGATCCCGAGCGCGCCCGCGCCGATGACTGCGACCGCGAACACGACGAGCGAGCCTGCGATCGTTCCATGGCCGCCGAGCAGCTCGATGGCGAGCGCGAACAGGACGATGCCGGTGCCGTCGTTGACCAGGCTCTCCATCTCGACCATCGTCGCCAGTCGCGGCGCGACGGCGGCGTGGCGGAACGTGGACAGGACCGCAGCCGGGTCGGTCGCGGCGACCATCG
>JANMCU010000136.1:0-9976 GCA_031361415.1 Chloroflexota bacterium
CACGCGGAGAACGCGCGTCGGCCGGGGATCGGGCTGGAAGCACACCTGCTGATGTGGCGACGGACAGCGTGATCGCGTTCCTCGCCACGCTCGCGCCCACCGGGACCTGGACGCCCAAAGACCTCGTCCGGATCGCCGCTCGCCAGGATCTCCTGTCCGCTCCGTGCTTTCGAGCTTCAGCGACGCCGCGGCGGTCTGAAACGATGCGCACCGCTGACGGTACAAGCCGCGTCCGCCGAGCACTCGTTCGTTGCATGGTCCTTCCTGCGACCGTCTTCGGCGCGGTCGCGCTGTTCGTGGCGAATCACGCCTGGGGCGCGCTCGGGTCGTCGCTGCGCTCGCTGCGATCATCGCCTACGCAGGTCTGATCGTCGTGGCACGCCGACGGAGCGCGGCTCGCGGGTCGCGATTCTTCTCGGAGTTCATCACGCTCAGGGTCGCGATCGATGACCGCCAGCGCTCGAAGCTGGATACTGCTCCACCTGCCGGAGCTTCCTAGACTGTGCTCCCGCAGGATCACCCACTCGGCGTGCTCAATGGAATGGGCGCCATTCGCGCGATCTCCCCGCGCCCGCTCTCCCGGCACCGACCATGGCGTTCAGAAAGGCAAGCGATTAGCGGTTTCGAATCGCTTCGACGTTGCTGCGATGCACGCGTTCGTACGGGGTGAACCATTCGATCCAGCTGGCGTCAAGCTGCGCGGCGACGAACGCTCGCAGGTCCCACTGCGATTCCGCGGGCATGATGGCGGTGTTCAGCAGGTCGCGGACGTACTGCTCGGTTGCATCGATCAGCGTCGGGGCGTAGCCGCCTCGCTCGATCCGATGGCGACCGCCGTGGTTGGGAAAGATGCGGGCGGCACCGAGCTGTCGCAGGCGCGCGAGCTCGTTGAGGTGCAGCTCGAGTTGATCGGCCTCGCTCACGTAGGTGATCATGTCCTCTAGCGTGTCGCCCGCGAGCATCAGGTCGAGCGCGGGCACACGGATCACGGTCGCGTCGCGGCTGTGGATAGCAAATTGCACGAGCTCGGCGCGCAGGTTCGGCAGGTCGAGGTCCATGCGGTCGGCGAACGTCGTGGTCGGCAGCACGAGCGGGGCGATCGCAGGCGGCCCGTTAAGCGCGCCCGCCTCGATCGCCGTCCGATGCTCGGCGAGCAGCTCGGCGGTTGCGCGGTTGGCGATGATCTCGCAGTCGGAGAACGCCTCGGTGCCGGCGATGTGGTCGAGGTGCCAGTGGCTCAGGACGACGCGAATGCGGCGAGCGCCGAGTCCTTCGAGGGTGTCGCGGATCGCCTGCGCACGGTCGACCGAGACGTGGGTGTCGTACACGATGGCCTCGGCGCCGTCAACGAGCGCGTAGCTGCAGATGCCGAGCGAGAGCGCGCCGTCCTCGACCCAGCCGCTGGCAGGGTCGTCGCCGATCCCGGGCGTTCGTCCCTCGTAGAAACCGAGGAGGTGGTCGTTCAGCCGCAGGACGTGCATGTGGGCGGTCGACACCCGTCAGCCCAGCCCGAGCGTCTCGCCGAGTCCGCCCTCGGCCGGGCCCGTGGCGCGCGCGCGGCGCAGCACGAGCCCGGTCACCGCGAGCACGCTGAGCGTGACCAGCAGCATGAGGGTGGCGAACGCGTTGATCGCCGGTGTCACGCCGAAGCGCACGGCCGCGAAAACCACCATCGGCCAGGTCTGCGTGGTGCCGCCGGCCGTGAACGCGGAGAGCACGTAGTCATCGAAGGAGAACACGAACGAGAGCATGGCGGCGGCGACGACGGCGGGGTAGAGGCGCGGCAGGGTGATCTGGCGGAAGGTGGAGAGCGGGCCGGCACCGAGGTCGAAGCTCGCCTCCTCGAGGGTCGATCCCATGCCGACGAAGCGGGCGCGCACGATGAGCGTCACGAGCGATGCGTTGAAGACCGTGTGGCCGAGCAGGATGGTCGTCTGGCCGAGCACCGGGAACGTCGCTACGCGGGCGTGGAAGCGCACGAAGAAGATCAGCGAGGCGACCGCGATCACAATCTCCGGCACCACGAGGGTGAGGTACACGAGCGCGTCGAAGGGCACCCGCCAGCGGCGGCGCATGCGTGCCAGGGCGAGGGCCGCGGCCGTTCCGATAACGGTCGAGAGGATGGAGCTGGCGAGCGCGATGCGGAGGCTCGTCTCGAGCGCGCTGCGGTAGATCTGGTTGTTCCAGGCGTCGCCGAACCAGTGCGTCGTGAAGCCCTGCCAGACCGTCACCTGGCGGTTGCTGTTGAAGGCGAAGATGACGACGACGACGATCGGCGCGTAGAGGAAGGTGTAGACGAGCATCGCCCAGCCGGTGAGCACGCGTCCGCCGTCGATGCGCCGCTGCCGGACGCTAGGCACCGAACTGCTCCTCGCGCGTCGCGAACGCGAGATAGACGATCAGGAAGATGCTCAGCACGAGCATCAGCGCGATCGCCATCGCGGCGCCGAACGGCCAATTCTGCGCGACCAGGAACTGATCACCGACGGCGTTGCCGACGAACTCGCGTTTGCCCCCGCCGAGCAGCGAGGGGATCACGTACTCGCCGGTCATGGGAATGAACACCAGTAGCGCGCCCGTCACCAGGCCCGGAAGGCTGAGCGGGAGCGTGATCTGCCGGAAGGCCTTGAACGGCGACGAGCCGAGGTCGAGGGCCGCATCGACGAGGCTCCAGTCCATCCGCTCGAGCGACGCATAGACCGGCAGGATCAGGAGCGGCAGGTAGTTGTAGACGAGCCCGATGCCAATCGCCTGCGTGGAGTAGAGCGGCCGCCAGCCGCTCAGCCCGAGATCGTGCACCCAGCTCACGAGGAACCCTTGGGGGTCGAGGATGATGAACCAGGCGTAGGTGCGGATCAGGAACGAGGTCAGGAACGGCACGATCACGAGCATCAGCGCGAGCGATTTCGCGTTGGCCACGGAGCGCGCCAGCCAGTAGGCCATCGGATAGCCCACGAGCAGCGTGAGCACCGTTCCGATCGTCGCCATCTCGAGCGTCGTCCTGAAGATGCCGAAGTAGAGCGAGTCCCAGAGCTGGCGGAAGTTGCCGCCGCTGAGGGCGTAGGAGACCTGACCGAACCCGACCGTCTTGGCCAGCGAGAAGACGATCAGGATCGCGAGCGGCCCGAGGAAGAAGACCGCGTCGTAGACGAGCACCGGAAGCGTCAGCCGCCGCGGATAGCGCGGGGCGAACGAGCGCGCGCGTCTCATACGGCGGTCTCGTCCGCCGGCGGGGAGCCCTCAAGCAGCATCGACGCCTCGGGCGCCCAGTGGACGATCACGGCGTCTCCCGCAGAGAGCCGCTCGACCGCCACGCCCGCCAGCGCCCGCTGCTCGCGCGCCACGATCTGCTTGCCTCCGGGCAGCTCGGCGATGAGCTGCAGCTGATCGCCGAGCACCATCGCCGCGACCAGCGTCGCCGCGAACTGGTTGCTCTCCGTGGGAGCCGATCCGGGCGCGATCGTCACGTTCTCAGGCCGCACGCCGATCAGCGCCGGGGCGCCGCGCCGTGCGTCGCCGCCCCCGCGGATGCTGAGCGTCCCAGCCTGCGCCCGCCAGCCGCTCGCATCGGTCTCGGCGATCTCGCCCTCGACGAAGTTCATATCGCCGATGAAGGCCGCGACGAAGGCGCTCGCCGGCCGGTCGTAGATCACCTGCGGGCGGTCGAGCTGCTCGATGCGCCCGCGCGACATCACGGCGATGCGGTCGCTCATCGACATCGCCTCCTCCTGGTCGTGCGTGACGTAGACGAACGTGAGGTCGAGCTGGCTCTGCATGCGCTTGAGCTCGATCTGCATCTCGCGGCGGAGCTTGAGGTCGAGCGCGCCGAGCGGTTCGTCGAGCAGCAGCACGCGCGGGCGCAGCACGAGCGCGCGCGCGAGCGCGACCCGTTGCTGCTGGCCGCCCGACAGCTCGCGTGGCCGTCGCGCCGCGTAGCCGCGCAGCTGCACGAGGTCGAGCGCCTCCTCCGCGAGCCGCTGCCGCTCGCCGCGCGGCGTCTTGCGCTGCTTGAGCCCGTAGGCGACGTTCTCGAGCACCGTCATGTGGGGGAAGAGCGCGTAGTGCTGGAAGACCGTGTTGACGCTGCGGCGGTAGGGCGGGATGCCTACCGCGTCGACGCCGCCGATCATGATCGACCCTTCGGTCGGCTGCTCGAAACCGGCGAGCAGCCGCAGCGCCGTCGTCTTGCCGCAGCCCGAGGGGCCGAGCAGAGAGAGGAACTCGCCGCGCCGCACCGCGAGATCCACGCCGTCGACGGCCGCGACCGCGCCGAAGCGCTTCACGACCCCGACGAACTCGGCGTCGAGCTCGCTGCCGGACGCCTGTGCCGTCATCGCCACGCGCCTGCTCAGGCGGCCTTGAACTCGTCCCAGATCTTGACGCGCTTCTGCAACCCGTCGGGCGTCGTCTGCAGAATCTCGTAATCCTTGAACACGCGCGGGGGAAAGACGATCTTGGGGTTCTTGGCCGCCGCGCCCACCAGCGGGAACGACGCCGGGGTCGGCACCTCGTAGGCGACATAGCGCATCTCCGCCGCGTTGACCTTCGGCTGCAGGACGAAGTTGATCCAGGCGTGGGCGGCCTTGGGATGGGGCGCGTCGGCCGAGATCGCCCAGTTGTCGATCCACAGCTCGGACACGCCGGTTGGCAGCACGACACGGAAGTCGTTCTTAGCCTTGCGTGCCGCCTGGATCCGCAGGGCGTCGCCGGAGTACGTGATGCCGAGATCGATCTTGCCGGAGGAGAAGTCGTCCTGGTAGACCTCGTTGATGGTCGTGACGAACGGCTTGACCGAGATCAGCAGCTTCTGGGCGGCGGCGAGCTCCTTGTCGCTCTTCGTGTTCATCGAATAGCCGAGGGCGACGAGCGCCATGCCGATGACCTCGGCCGGGCTCTCGATGAAGTTCACGTGCAACCCCTTCGCGTGCGGCAGGAAGGCGAAGAAGTCCTTCCAGCTCTGAAGCGTCGACTTGACCCGGTCGGTGCGGTAGGCGAATGCCGTCACGCCGGCGTCCTTCGGCACGGAGTACTTGTTGCCCGGGTCGTAGGGGAACTTGCGCCACTGCGCGCCGAGGTACTTGAGGTTCGGGATCAGCGAATGGTCGAGCGGCATCAGCAGACCCAGCCCGCCGTTGCCCTTCTCGATGCGCACGTGATCGCCGTCGGGCACCACGATGTCGTAGGTCTTCTGACCCTTCGTCGTCTGCAGCTGCGTCAGCAGCTGCTCGTTCGACGTGTAGTACGTCGAGTGAACCGTCACGCCCGCCTGCTTGGAGAAAGCCTTCAGGTTGGCCGGATCCTGATACTGGGCCCAGCTGTAGATATTCAGCTTCCCCTCGTAAGCACCCCCGGCCGCGAGTGCCTGGGGCACTGGACCCAGCCCGGCAGCGGCGAGCCCTCCGAACACCAGCACTTCACGACGTGTAAGCCCTACGGCACCGCACGAACCGGCCATGACCTGCTCCCTTCGGACAAGAGGGTGCAGACGATACCCGACCCCACGTCGCAGCGCGCAGGGAAGCAGTTTCGCCTGCTCGCTGCGCGAAACGCCGGCGCGAACTTCGCACCGCACGGGACGTTACGCTCCGTGAGGGAAGAAGGCAGAAGTTGAGAGTTTTCGCCAGCCACCACTGGCGGTGCTCAGCAGCCGTAGGCCCCGGCATGCTCGAGGGCGGCACCATTCAGCTGGACGCCGCCTGGCACAGCGAATCCCCGCGCCGCGATGATCCCGACGATATGAATTCGTGCCTCCGCGGTCACGGCCGCCGGCACCCCGGAGACCTGGCCCACGCGTGTCGGCTCGTCTGACTGCCCGCGATCTACGTCTTCGCTACGCTTAGGCAGTCAGTCATGTTCAGCGGCATAGCCGGGCGAGCCCGGACCCGCATATGCGCCCGCGCGACGGTCGCAGACTCTGAAAACGCCGATGTCAGGATCGCAACCCTTGACGAATGTCAACCGCGAACGTGAACCTGGGTACGCGGGTCTCAGCACCTACTGCAAGGTGCCTCTCGCCTTGTATCCGGCCGAGCTTGCAGGTGCGGATGTCGCGATCGTCGGAGCGCCGTTCGACGACGGAGTCTCGAACCGTCCCGGAACACGGTTTGGCCCGCGCGCGATCCGCCAGGCCGACAACTTCCCGCTCTCACCGCCGACTCGGCCGCATCTCGGACTCGGGATCGACCCCTTTGCGGTCCTTGACGTCGTCGATTACGGCGACGCCGAGTGTATGCCCGGCGACCTCGCGGCGAGCCACCAGGCCATCAAGCAGCGCGTCGACGAGATCCTCGCGGCTGATGCGATCCCCGTAATTCTCGGCGGCGACCACTCGGTTGCTCTGCCCGACATGACCGCGATGTCGGAGCGCTACGGGCGCGGCGCGGTCGGAGTGATCCACCTAGACACGCATGCGGACACCGCGCCCGCGCTCTGGGGCCTTGAGCTCTCGCACGGCTCACCGATGCGCTCGGTGGTCGAGAACGGCTCGATCAGCGGCTCTCATTTCCTTCAGTTCGGTCTGCGCGGTTACTTCCCTGATCCGGCCGACTTCGACTGGATGCGCTCGGTCGGAATGCGGTGGCACACGATCTACGACATCGACGACCGCGGCTTCCGCGTCTGCCTCGATGAGCTCATGGAGGATGCCCGCGATCTGCCAGAGCACGTCTTCCTCTCAGTCGACGTTGACGCCATGTGCCCGGCGTTTGCACCCGGCACAGGCACTCCTGAACCGGGCGGTCTCACGCCGCGCGAACTTCTTGCTGTCGTCCGGCGCGTCTGCCTCGAGCTTCCCGTTGCCGGCATGGAGGTCGTCGAGGTCTCGCCTCCCTATGACCCCTCGGGCGTCACTGCGCTCGTCGCGCACCGGATAGTCCTGGAGGCGCTTTCGGCGATCGCCGTGCGCCGGCGCGGGGGCGGGCCCCGACCCGAGTTGCCTGCTCGCCAATGAGACAAGCGGGCCGGCGTTCTGCACTCGAGCACCGGAGCGCCCTGATGTGCGGACCGAGCTGACGGCACGGTATCTCGACGATCCCGAAATCGGCCCGCGGCTCGCAGCCGACATCCCCCTCGGGCGAGTCGGAGAAGCATCGGAGATCGCCGATACGATCGCCTTTCCTGCTGTCGGACAACTCGGGATACACGACCGGCAGCGTCGTTACCGTCGACGGCGGGCGGACCGCCGGATGGAAAGGCTCCGTCTAGATCCGAGAACGCCCACTCACGTCGCTGCGATCAGCTCGGCGGCCCGCTCTCCGACCATCAGCACCGTTACGACCGGGTTCACGGCAGTGATCGTCGGGAATACCGACGCGTCGGCAACCCGCAGACCCCGGACGCCACGGACACGCAGCTCGGCGTCGCAGACGGCCAGCGGATCGTCGTCCCGGCCGATCCGGCAGGTCCCGCACGGATGGTAGACGGTGTGGTGTGTGGCTCTGACGAGCGCTGCGAGCTCGTCCGGATCGTCGACATCCGGCCCGGGAAAGGACTCTCGAACGATCCACTCGGAAAGCTCGGGTGCTGCGGCGATCCGGCGTGCCACGTGCACGCCCTCGACGAGCGTCGCGAGGTCGTAGCCAGCCGGATCGCTGAGGTAGCGCGGGTCGTAGCCGGGCGCGAGATCGGGATCAGCCGAGCTGAGGAAGACGCGGCCCCGGCTTCGCGGCTTCGCGACGTTCGGCGTGAAGGTCGCGCTCAGATCGGGCGTTGCGAAGCCGAGCACTTCAGGGTGCATGGCGAACGTGAGGAGCGGGATATGACAGAGCAGATCGGGAGCGTCGCGCCCTCCGCCGAGCGAGAGCAGGATCCCGGCGTCCCACTGGCTCGCGGCGATCGGCGGGAGCGGCTTCGCGAGCTCCCACACGACTAAGCCCTCCGGGTGGTCGACGAGATTCTCGCCGACCCCGGGCACGTCGGCGACAACGTCGATGCCGAGTTCGCGCAGCTGCGCGGCCGGTCCGATACCCGAGTGGAGAAGCAGGCGCGGCGAGTCGATCGCTCCTCCGCAGAGCACGACCTCGCGGTCTGCGTGCACGACCGAGACGCTGCCGTCGCGATGGCGCAGCTCGACGCCGCTCGCCCGGCGCTGAGTATCGAACAGCAGCCGGAGCGCGCGTGTCTCGAGTTTCAGCTCGAGGTTCGGCCGCGCATCCAGGGCCCCGTGGAGATACGCAGCCGACGCCGAGGAGCGGCGCCCCGTTGCCGACGAGTAGCCGAGCGAGAAGAACCCGGCGCCCTCGCGCGTGGCCTGCGCGTCGAAACAGTCGAGCAACGGTACGCCAAGTGTCGACGAGGCCGCCTCGAGGAACGCCACGAGGTACGGGTTGCGATGCTCGGGCGCGACCGGCTCGATCCGCGTCAGCAGGCGATCGAAGAGCGGAAGGAACTCGGCGGGGCCCCATCCCGTCGCGCCAAGCTCCACCCACTCTTCGAGATCGGCCACGGGCGGACGCCAGGCGATCATGTTGTTGTGTGCCGAGCACCCGCCGAGGATGCGCGCGCGGGCCTGCCGGACCGCCGAGTTGCCGTGCGGTTGCGGGATGCTGCGATAGTCGTAGTCGTACTCGCCCTCGAGCATCTCCGACCAGCGGATGAGCTCGAGCGCTCGCGGTTCGTGCTCGTCGCTCGGTCCCGCCTCGATCAGACAGACGCGTCGGGCCGGGTCGTCGGCGAGACGGCGAGCGATCACGCAGCCGGACGTTCCCCCGCCGACGATCACGACGTCGAAGACTTCATTCACGCGCGCTCACGATCCAGCATCAGACGCGGCGTCGTGTACGACGGGCGAGTAAGCGGGCCGATCAACCCGTTCACACCGGCGCCGCCGGACCGCTGCGTCAACACTCGGCGTGCTTCGGCACGCTGTCGAGATGCTCGCGGCGAAGGTGCCAAACAAGAGCACATCACGGCGCCCCTCGTGATCCCGGCGGACGAGCAGCATCGCCGGCGGACTGCACGGTCGAGTACATCTCGCCGATGGCATCTCGCCGACCCTCCACCTCCACGCCTTTCGTGATGCTCACGCGCCGATCCTACCGCCACGCGCTCCGTAAAAACGTCGAGCCGAACGCTTCTCTCCCAAGGCATCGGAGACGCTACCGCGTGGCCCACTCCGTTGCGATCCGCTGTCCGTCTCGCGGGATCCTGATGCATGCAGACGCTCGGCGGTCAGTGTGATGCGACGAACAACTGCCGTTCTGCTCGCACAGTTCCAGTCGAAATAAAGGGCATGCGAGTGTTCGGCGCGCCTTGTTGCGTTCGAGAGGTCTCGCGACGGTTCGCCGCCAAGCCGCGGCTCCGCGGTCAGCGAGATCGCGAGCGTCTCGACTGCGGGTGCGTACGCCCGGCGATCAGGTAAAGCACCTCCGGACGCCGCGAGCACCTCGAGCTTCCCGTCGATCCGCTCGACGCGGCAGACGCGCTCACGCGGGTCGCGGCCTGCATGACGCGGGACGAGATCGATCCCGAACGGGCGGCGCGCCGCGCTGGCGCGCCGGTGCATGCGCGTCGCACAACGGGCAATCGTTCTCACCGATCCGAGGGACTTCGCTCACTCGGTCTTGGGCAAGCGACCTGGGTGCGAAGGTCAGGGGTTCGAAACCTCGCGGCTTGCGCTTCCGCTGGCGCGCCGCGTCGACGGCCCCTCGACCCGTCGAGGGCGCACTGGTAGCGGTGGCTGGCCTCCGCGCGGGTCGTCGTGTCGCTGTTCAGCCAAGACGTCGACTCGGGTTCTGCCTACGCGGAGGCGCTGCGCTCGGATCAGACGCCGGGCTGCCCTCAGCTCAGCAGGCGCGATCTGCCGCGCCGTCGCGGCATCGGTCTCGAGCGCGTCGACCACTTCGCGATCGCCCGCAGCTTCGTCGCGCGATCCTCGAGTTCACGCGCCAGCTCGTTCGATTGGTCGGCTGCGTCGCCGGCGTCCGCCGGATCCCGCGCGCTACCGATGCCGTCTTCGCCGCCGCCCTATTCTTGCGCG
>JANMCU010000141.1:0-3911 GCA_031361415.1 Chloroflexota bacterium
ACCGGCGCGACGAAGGGACGTCACGGGTCTATGGGACGGCCCGGCCAGCCGACCTGTCAAGCGGGCCGCCCGGTCGTCGTCCGGCCGATAGACTCGAACCGTGCCAAACCGCGATCCCCATGTCGTCCTCGGCGTCGAGCCGGGCGCCAGCCCCACCCAGATCAAGGCGGCCTGGCGGCGCCTTGCCCGGACCCACCACCCGGACCTGACCGGCGATGATCCGGCCGCGTCGCGGGTCGCGACCCAGAATGGCCGCGATCAACGACGCCTACGCCGCGCTGACCCGCGACGGGGGACGCCTGGGAACGCGCTGGGCTGGTCCCGACGTCGGGGCCACCGACGCCGGGCCGGCAGGCAATGCCGGGCGCGGCACCGCGAAGTCCCAGCGTGGCGGCCCGCCCAAGCCGAAGGCGACCCGACCGGTCACTGCCCGGGTCGACACGACCGGCAACGTCCGGCCGCGCAACCAGACGCTCCACCAGGCGACGGGCGCGGCCGCCGGACCGCTCCTGCGCGGGCAGCCGCCGCTGCGCAGCGCGACGACCCACCGAGAGCCGCCGCGGGCGAGCACCCCGACCGGTCCGCTGGCCCGATCGCGCGTTCGCGATTTCCGCCGGCCGGCCGCGCCGTCGCTTCAGGATGCGCTCGACCTTGAGCTTGGTTTCGGGAAGTTCCATGGCCACACCCTCGGCCAGGTGGCGTCCTTCGAGCCGTCGTACGTCGATTGGCTTGCGACGACGATCACCCGCGATCCGGACCTGACCGCGGCGGCGCGCGTCGTTCGCGATGAGCTCGATCGGAAGGGTGTCGCCCGCCGGGCGAGAGCGGCACACGAGGTCGCCGGGAGCGGCCGCACCGCCTGAGCTGGGGCAATCGCGGGGGTGGTTGCGGGCCGGACGTGCGGCGCATTCAGCGCGAACCTGCGGCCCGGAACGTGACGATCGCCCCCCGGAAACCCGGAGAGCGATCGAAGAAGCGCGAACGAATGACCCCGGATGAGCTCTGCCGTATCGCGGCCCAGGCCTGCTGGCCGAATGATCCGTGGTTACTCGGCTCGTGACCTGGACCCGGGATCCCCGGCGCTCGAACCGTCATCGAGTGACCGAAGGCCGTTTCCTGATCCGTGACCGACGCCCCAGGTGGTTCCCGGGATGATCGCGTTACGGCGCACACGAACCGTACGCGCTGTCACGAGCCGAGTGGAATGACCGACTCGTCCCGAACCGTACGCGGCGATGGTTGGGCGCATTCGCGCACCATTCCGGGACGGCCGTACCAGGTGCCCGGACGCACCGGACCGGTTTGCAATGCACATGAAACGTCGTTGGCCGACCACAGGTCGCGCCGACAGCGCACGCCGGCGGCGCGGGTCAGAGGACGTCGTGCCGTCCGATCTCCATCGGCCGATCGAGCCGGAACGGGTTGCCGTCGATGGCATCGACCCGGAGGCCCCAGGCAGGCCCGGTGGCCCCGCCGGTGATCGCATCGAGCAGGAGGCGGCTGCCGCCACCGGAGCCCATGACGCCGTGCCCGCTCCAGCCGCCGTTCAGCCACAGGCCGTCGACGGCCGTCGCCGAGACGAACGGCCGATGGTCCGGCGTGTACTCGTATTGGCCGGCCTGGAGGACCCAGTTGACGCCGCGCTCCCAGATGTCGGCCCAGAACGGTGCGACATGGGCGACGGCGTCGTCGGAAGACGGATCGAGCAGACGGAACGCATGATCGGCCGATGTCGGGACGCTCCAGGTCGGATCCGTGGGCGGGGTCTCGCGCTCGGTCAGGAGGACCGCGGCGCCCCCGAGGGCCGGACGCCAATGGGCGCCGGTCCCCTCGTCGATCGTCATCGGCGCATCCTGCGGGACCTCCGGCGCGTCCGGGACGACGACCTTCTGGCGGCGCGTGGGGGCGATCGGGACGTCGATCCCGGCGAGGGCCGCCGTCCGGGCGAGGAACGGGCCGGTGGCGAGGATCACGATCGGTGCCGCGATCGTGCCATCGTGAGTCTCGACGGCCGCGATCCGCCCGCCGATCACGTGCAGGCCGGTGACGCGCTGGCCGAGCGCGAACGTCGCGTCAGCCGCGCCGGCCGGACGCTCCACACCCGGTCCCGCGCTGGCCGCAAGCGCGTAGCCCCAGGCCAGCCGGACCTGGTCGATGAAGCCGTCGCCGGCCCGGAAGCGGGCCGACACAACGGATCGTGCGATGTACGGGAAGCGCCGCCGGACCTCGTCGCCGTCGAGCAGCTCGACGTCGGTCAGGCCGAATGCGTGCTGGCGCGCGACGAGCTCACGCTGGCGCCCGGTCGCGGCGTCATCGCGGGCACAGAACAGGTAGCCCTGCGCCCGGAGGCCGATGTCGTAGCCGGGCAGGCCCGCCCGGTCGGCGAATGCGGAGTAGAGCTCGAGCCCTTCCCGGACCAGGGCGACCTCTTCCGGATTGTCGAACTGCAGCCGGAACGCGCCCGTCGCTGCCGGGGTCGTCAACGTCGCGGGCCGCGGCCGGGCGTCCACGACCACGGTCCGCAGGCCGGCCCGTGCGGCCCGGAAGGCCGTGGCGCAGCCGACGACCCCGGCGCCGACGATCACGACATCCGCGGTCGGCGGCAGCAGGTCGGTGGCACGCAGGCGGAACCTGGCGGGCTCGGGCGGCATCGCGCCGTATCATCGCGCCATGTTCCCCCACCCGCGCGCCCGAACCGCCACGCGCCCACGACCCGACGGGATCGGCGCGGGCGGCGCGGGCAGCGCGGCCGTGACTGGCCGGTTCCGGGTCGGCCGGGTGGCCATCATCACGGCCACGGTGGTGCTGGCCTTCGTGGCGGCTGGTTGCGGATCGAGCTTCGACCCGACTGGCCCGTGCACGGCGGACGGGAGTGCCCCCGGCGCCTATCCGACGCTCGAAGCGGCCGTCCCGACGACCTACAAGGGCGCGCAGCCGACCCAGCTCGATTCGGGCAGGGCCTGCACGGCCGCCGGTCTCGCCACGCTCGCCGGTCACGGCGTCAAGGAGCTGCGCTACGCCGGCGGGATCTGGTCGACCGGGACCGATAGTGGCATCAGCCTGGCCGTGTTCCTCGATCAGGACGGCCCGACCCTTGATCCGGCCTGGATGACGGAGTTCTATGCGGCCTCGGCGGCGCAGGGCAAGAACGTCCAGTCGATCGACACGGCGGCGTATCCGGTGTCCGGGTCCACGAACGCGCAGCGGATCGACGTCCTGAACGGCGAGTCCTTCCAGTCGGTCGTGGTCTGGCAGCGCGACGGCTGGGTCGCGGTCGTCCTCGTCGCGGACTTCGTCCGCGAGATCCAGACCAGGGAGGCCCACGACGCGGTCGTCCGCGCCGCCGTCGACGCGTTCGCCGGCTGACCGGAGCCCGGCCAGCGATCCGCCCGCTCCGATCCGGCTGTGAGAAGTCGCAACGCATCCGTCACGCCGGTCGCCGAGCGCGAACCGTCTGCGGGACCCCGGGTCCGGCATCCTCGCAACATGTTGAAGACCGCCGCGCGATTCCTGCTCCTGCGCGTCCTCCCGCGGCGGATCCTGCCGATCGTCACCATCATCGAAGCGGTGTTGTTCGTGCGCGGGATCCGGAACCGGTCGAAAAAGACGCGAGTCAACGTGCCATCGGCCTCGCGCACGGCGCCGCCGTCCGGGGTGCCCGACACTTCGTCGCCACGGACTCGACCCGCATCGACCCGGACCTGACAGCCGGTCATCGACGGACCCCGTGCTAAGGTCCGCGCCATGACCTGGTCGGCCCGGAAGCGCGCCTGGGAAGCCCAACGCCTCGCCGCCGCGGTCGAGCGCGCACCGGAGCGGAAGCCGCGCTTCAGCACGATCTCGGATACGCCGATCGAGCGCCTCTATGGCCCGTGGTCGTGGCAGCCGGAAGCGGACGAACGCCCGGCCGG
>JANMCU010000143.1:0-3929 GCA_031361415.1 Chloroflexota bacterium
CGACCAGCGCCACGGCGTGATCGCGCTGTATTTCGCTCGCGCCCTGCGCCGGTCGGACTATGCCCTCGGTCGGCTCGTCGGCTTCGTCCTCGCCGTGCTCCTCGTGCTCCTCCTGCCGATGACGATCCTGTTCCTCGGCAAGGTGCTGCTGTCGACCGACATCGGCGGCTCGTTCGGGAAGAACGTGCCGAACGTCCTGCCGGTCATCGCCCAGGGCCTCGTCATCGCGGCCCTGTACGGCGGGCTGTCGATGGCGATCTCGGCCTACACCCCGCGGCGGGCCTACGCGACGGCCGGGATCATCGCCCTGTTCGTGCTGCCCGGGCTCGTCGCAGGGATCGTCATCCACATCGGCTCGAGCTTCGTCGGGACGTGGCTCGTCCTCCTCAGCCCGAACACGGTCATCGACGGCACGAACGCGCTGTTCTTCGGCCGCTCGCTCGGCGAGGAGTACTTCTTCATCGACCTGCCGCTGTGGGCGTTCCTCGTCGCCGCGATCGTGGAGGTCGGGCTGGTCGTCGCGCTGATCCTGCGCCGCTTCGCCCGGCTGACGATATGACGGAGCCCGAAGCGAACCCGCCGACGCCGGCGGCGGCGCCAGGACCGCCATCCGCGGCGCCGGGTGGCCCGATCGACCCGAGCCAGGCGATCGACCCGAGCCAGGCGATCAACCCGAGCCAGGCGATCGTTCTCGAGCGTGTCTCGCGCTGGTACGGCAACGTCGTCGCGGTCAACGACATCAGCTTCAGCCTCGGGTCCGGGATCACGGGCCTGCTCGGTCCGAACGGCGCCGGCAAGTCGACCCTCCTGCACATGCTGGCCGGCCTCCTCCGGCCGTCGTCGGGGCGGGTGCTGATCGCCGGCCGGCCCGCGTGGCACCAGCCGTCGACCTATCGCCAGATCGGGCTCGTGCCGGAGCGCGAAGCCGTCTATCCGTTCCTGACCGGGCGCGAGTTCGTCGACCTCGCCGCCCGGCTGCAACGGCTGCCCGACCCGGCCGCGGCCACGGAACGGGCGATCGCGACGGTCGACCTCGCGGCCGTCGCCGACCGGGCCGTCGGGACGTACTCGAAGGGCATGCGCCAGCGAGTCAAGATCGCCGCGGCGCTCGTCCACGAGCCGCCGATCCTCCTGCTCGACGAGCCGTTCAACGGGATGGACCCGCGCCAGCGGCTGCACATGATGGATCTCCTCCGGTCGATGGCCGCAGCCGGCCGGACGATCCTGTTCAGCTCGCACATCCTCGAGGAGGTCGAGCGCCTCGCCGACGGGATCCTCGTCATCTACGCCGGGCGACTGGCGGCGGCCGGCGACTATCGCGAGATCCGCCGCCTGATGACCGACCGGCCGCACACCTTCCGGGTCCGCTCGTCCAATGACCGGCGGCTCGCCTCATGGTTCCTCGCCGAGCCCGCGGTCTTCGGCGCCGAGCTGCGCGACGATCGGCTCGCTGTCCAGGTCTCGGAGTTCTCGGGCTTCACCCGGATCGTCGCGCGGGTCGCCCGCGACGCCGGCGTCCGGCTGTTCGAGGTCGCCCCGACCGACGACTCGCTCGAGAGCGTGTTCGAGTACCTGGTGAGCCGCCGATGAGCGAGTACCTGGTGAGCCGCCGATGAGCCTCGTCGACATCGTGTTCACGATTGCGGCCGTCACCGGCCGTTCGCTGCTCGGGCGGCGCCGGACGATCCTGATGATCCTGCTGGCCGGAGCTCCGATCCTGCTCGGGCTCCTGGTCCGGCTCGGGGGAACCCGGCCGAATGCGCTCCCGAACGCGCTCGACGGCCTGGTCGTGTCGAGCGTGCTGCCGCTCGTTGCCCTCGTGTTCGGGACCGCCGCCCTCGGCAGCGAGCTCGACGACGGAACCGCCGTCCACATCCTGACCAAGCCGATCCCGCGCTGGGCGATCGTCGTGCCGAAGGTGGCGGTCGCGGGCGGGCTGACCGCGCTGCTGCTGTTCCCGTCGACGATCATCTCGGGCGTGCTCATCGGCGGGCTCGGCAGCCGCGAGCTCGGGCTGACCTTCGCATTCGCGATCGCTGTCCTGATCGGGTCGTTCGTCTATGCCGCGATCTTCGTCGCGTTGAGCGCGGCCACGAGCCGCGGGCTCGTGATCGGGCTCGCCTACTCGCTGCTCTGGGAGGGCCTGCTGTCGGGGGCGCTGAAGGGCACCCAGCTGTTCAGCGTCCGCGAGTACATCCGGGGCATCGCGTCGGTGCTCGGCCCGCACGGCACGATCACATCGGTCGTTGGTGGCTACGGGTTCCTGTTCGCCGCGGTCGCGATCGTCGTGGTGACCGCGCTCGCGTCGTGGCGGCTCGCCAGCTACGAGATCCGCGCGGCCGAGTAGAGGCCCGCGCGGCCCAGGACCATCGTGTCGTTGCCGAGCGCCCGTTCGCCTCGCAGGATGGCCCAACGATGCCCGTCGACCTGATCGCCTTCACCGCCGACCGCCGGATCCGCGGCGCGATCCCGCTCGCGGACGACCGCGTCAGCGACATGCTCAACTCCGTGCCACGGATCGTCATGCGCGGGGCGGTGATCGAGGATCTCGTCGCAGGCTACCCGCCCGAGACCGCCGATCTGACCTTGGCCGTCGGTTCGATCGTCGCCGTCCTCGTGACGGGCCGGCGAGGCGTCGACTCGCGGCGCCGCAAGACCGAGCTCCACCCGGCGCGGGTCGGTCTGACCCGGTTCGTCGTGTCGGGCAAGCTCCACGTCCCGGTCGGATCGGCCGAGCACCTCGCCTCGGGCAATCCCACCCTCGTCCTCGCCGGCCGCGACATCCTGGTCGCGCTGACCGACGCGACCATCACCTACGACCGCGTCGACGTCCCAACCTCCGAGCATGTCGAGACGATCCTCGTGAACCGTGCCCACGTGACGTGGATCGATCTCGACGACGCTGCCGGCGGCGATGACGGCGAGGTCCTCGAGCGGCCGAAGGTCTACCACGCGGCGATGGTCAAGGACTTCACCCGGGCGACCTGACCGCCTCACGCCCCCCTCGCGGCGCCAGTCGGGATCGTGATCCTTGAGCGGCATCAGATGGCAACGAACGAGCGTGCCCAAATCGCCCATTCGACCGGATCATGTCGTCCGGGCGATTCGGCCGTGCTCTTTCGTAGGCGCTTGATGCACCTGCGACATCGGGTGGCCACCGCGGCGCCGTCGCGGACGCGGCGCCGTCGCGGCCGCGGCGCCGACCGCCGCTCAGTCGCCGCTCGGGACGCCCATCACGCTGAATCCGCCGTCGACGTAGATCACCTCGCCCGTCACCGCCGACGACAGGTCCGAGGCGAGGTACAGCGCGGTCTTGCCGACATCCTCGGGCGTGATGTTCGCCCGCAGCGGGGCGATGTCGACGAACCCGCGATACATGTCCTTGAAGCCGCCGATGCCCGCCGCAGCGAGGGTCCGGACCGGCCCAGCGCTGATCGCGTTGACCCGGATCCCGTCGGGCCCGAGGTCCGCAGCCAGATAGCGGACCGACGCCTCGAGCGCGGCCTTGGCGACGCCCATTACGTTGTAATTGGCGACGACCTTCTCGGCCCCGTAGTAGGTAAGGGTCAGGACCGACGAACCGCGCCTGAGGTGGGGGAGGGCGGCCCGGGTGATCGCCACGAGCGAGTAGGCGGACACGTCGTGGGCGAGGGCGAACCCGTCGCGCGAGGTTTCGACGAAGCGCCCGGTCAGGTCCTCGCGCTTGGCGAAGGCGAGGGCGTGGACGAGGATGTCGAGCCCGTCGTGGGTCTCGCTCCAGCGGGTGAACACGCGCTCGATGTCGGCATCGACCTGGACATCGCCCGGCTCGACAACGGTGGACCCGATCGAGTCGGCGAGAGGCTGGACCCGCTTCTCGATGAGCGACTCGATCGACGAGAAGCCGACCTCCGCACCCGCGTCGTGGAGCGCCTGGGCGTTCCCCCACG
>JANMCU010000144.1:0-5408 GCA_031361415.1 Chloroflexota bacterium
TGATCGGGCGGATCGGCCCCGACTCAGTCGTGCGGGCCGATCGCGTCCCGGCCGAGATAGCTCCGCAGAACCTCGGGCACCTCGACCGAGCCGTCGGGCCGCTGGTACGTCTCCAGGATGGCGGCGACGACCCGGGCGAGCGCCAGCCCGGACCCGTTGAGGGTGTGAACCAGCTCGGGCTTCGCGCCAGGCTCCGGCCGCCAGCGGATCGCCATGCGGCGCGCCTGGTAGTCGCGGAAGTTCGAGCAGGAGCTGACCTCGAGCCATTTCTCCACGCCCGGCGCCCAGACCTCGAGGTCGTACTTCTTCGCCTGGGTGAAGCCCATGTCGCCGGTCGCCATCAGGAGCACGCGGTAGGCGAGTCCGAGCCGCTGGAGCAGGATCTCCGCCCGCTCCGTGATGTACTCGAGGGCGGCCGAGGACTCGGTCGGCTTCTCGAAGAAGACCATCTCGACCTTGTCGAACTGGTGGACGCGGAGGATGCCGCGCGTGTCCTTGCCGGCGGCTCCCGCCTCGCGCCGGAAGCAGGGCGAGTACGCCGCGTAGCGGATCGGCAGCTCGTCGGCCTCGAGGATCTCGTCGCGGTGGAGGTTGGTGACCGGGACCTCGGCGGTCGGGACCAGGTACAGCTCATCGCGGGTGACGACGTACATCTGGTCTTCCTTGTCCGGGATCTGGCCGGTGCCGGTGGCCGACGCCGTGTTGACGACGGCCGGCGGCCAGATCTCGGTCATCCCGTTCTCGCGGGTGTGGACGTCGAGGAAGAAGTTGATCAGGGCCCGCTGAAGGGCCGAGCCCGCGCCCTTGTAGACGGGAAAGCCCGAGCCGGCGATCTTGGCGCCGCGCGGATTGTCGATGATGTCGAGCTCGGTCGCGATCTCCCAATGCGGGCGGCGGCGCCATGTCGCGCCGCCGATCGGTGCGTCCGCGCCGACTTCGCCCACGACCGGCTGGTCGAGCGGCAGGAGGTCGCCCCAGGTCCGGACGGTGACATTGGCCTCCTCGCCACCGACCGGCACGTCGGGATCGGCCGGGTTCGGGATGCGCAGGAGGAGCTGCTCGACCTCGGCCTCGACGATCGAGAGCTGGGCGTCGATCGCCTCGATCTTGCCGCCTGCCTCGACCGACGCCGCCTTGAGCGCCGCGACCTCCGGGCCATTCGGTGGCGCGCCTCCCTTGATCGCTTCGCCGACCCGCTTGCTCGTCGCGTTGCGCTCGGCCTTGAGGGCGTCGCCCGCGCCGAGCAGGGTTCGACGACGCGTGTCGAGCTCCAGCGCGCGATCGACGATCGTCGGGTCCTCGCCCTTGTCGACGGCCCCGCGGCGGATCGCGTCCGCGTCCTCGCGCAGACGCTGCAGCCCGACGCTCATGCCGGCACCTGGGGTGCGGCCGCCGCACGCAACCGATCGAGAACAAACTCCCGGTCCGGCTCCGCAGCCAGGATCCAGCCAGCGCGCGGACCGTTCTCTCGCCCGAGGAACGCCGTGTAGATCGCGGCGAACGATCGTCGATTTGTTGCCATGCCCAAGTTTGCGGCCACTCGAAAGATAAGGTTCTGCCACGACTCGCCTGAAGTCGGCCAGTCTCGTTCGGCCTCGTCGGCGATCGCTCCGAGGAATGCGCGCATGTCGTCGGTCAACTCTGCGGCGAGCTCGGGGAGGCGATCTCGAACGATCGCGACGCGCGCGCTTTCAGGTGCATAGGCGTCCAGCCAGGCCCGTGCGGCGTGAACGCGCTCGTCGAGGATCACCTCCTCGCGCCCGGTCAGGGCGCTCCCCTTCTCTGCCTCGACCCGGGCGCGGACGTCGACGTTCGGGATCTGGAGGAGAAGCGCGAGATGGGAGAACGCGGGCCGGAACAGGGCGGCCTCGGCCGGGACGTCCGCAGCGGCGTCCAGGAGGGAGTAGCGGAATGTGCCCGCGAACCCGGGTGCGATCTCGCCGCGGACGTCCTTCCCAGCGGTTGCCGCCGCGAACCGGTCGAACTCGTCGAACAGGCGCGGCACCGCGTCGGTCTGGTTCGGCTCGAAGTCGACGGCGCTGTTCGGCTTCGGCCGGAGGAAGAAGAACCGGAGTTGCTCGGGCGGGATGACCTCGACGATCTCGTGGGCCGCCGCGCCGCGCCCCTTGGACGTCGACATCTTCTTGCCGCCGATGTTGATGAACTCATACGGCACGTTGAGCGGCGGCTCGCGCTCGAAGATCTCGCGGGCGATCGCGTCCGACCGATCGCGGGACCCGCCCGCGGTCGAGAGGTCCTTGCCGCACGGCTCGATCGTCACGCCGAAGAGCGACCACTGGGCCGCCCACTCGAGGTTCCACGGGAGCTTGGCTCGGCCGCCGAACGGCGCGACCCAGCCCGAGTGGCCGCAGCCCCGAGCCCAAGTGACGAGCGTCTCGCGGCATTCGTAGAACACGCGCTCGCCGTCCCATTTCGTGACGATCGTCGTGCCGACCTTGCCGCAGCTCTCGCAGATCACGCTGACCGGATGCCAGCTGTCCGGGTGCTGCACATTGGCGACCCGACGATAGATCTCGCGGACGGTCGCGGCCCGATCGAGCGCCGTCCGGATGAAGCCGTCGATCTGCCCGGTCGGGTAGATGTCGCTCATCCAGTAGTAGCGCTCGGGGACGATCCCGAGCCCGCGGAACGTGTCGATGAAGATCCCGGCGAAATGGCGGGCGTAGCTCGCGTGGCAGTCGCCGGCGGGATCCGGAACGTGGGCGAGCGGGCGGCCCATCTCGCGGTCGATCGCGTCGGGGGTCAGGAGGGCCTGGGCGTCCATCGGGTCGAGGTCGTCGACGCCGTAGAGAAGATGGGCCTCGAGGCCGCGGGCGCGCAGGGCGCGCCAGATCGTGTCGAGGATGACCGGACCGCGGAGCGAACCGACGTGGACGGTCCCCGACGGCGTCTTGCTGTCGTTGACGACCTGCGGTCCGGAAACGCTGGCAGCGAGCTCGTCGGCCCAGTCCACGGAACGATGACCTCCTCGGGCATCGGCCCGACGGGCCGCGGGCCCGAACCGCGCTCAGCTGATGCTGACGACCTTGTAGGTGAAGTCGCCGGCGGGCACCTTCACGACGACCTTTTCGCCCTTCTTCTTGCCGAGCAGCGCGCGCCCGACGGGGCTCTCGTTGCTGATCCGGCCCTCGGTCGGGCGGGCCTCGGTCGAGCCGACGATCGTGAACGACTCCTCGCCGTCGTCGCTGGCGACCTTGACGGTCGAGCCGATCTGGACATGGTCGGTCGAGTGGTGCTCGTCGATGATCGTGGCGTTCTTGATCAGCGCCTGGAGCGTCTGGATCCGGCCCTCGACGAACGCCTGCTCGTTCTTGGCGTCCTCGTACTCGGCGTTCTCGCTGAGGTCGCCGTGCTCCTTCGCGTCGTGGATCCGCTGGGCGACCTCCGGCCGCTTGACCGAGGTCATCTCGTCGAGCTCCGTGCGGAGCTTGTCGAGGCCATCCCTGGAGAGGTAGGTCGGCTTGCTGTTCATGGGTCGGGCGCCCCCAGAGTCATGGTCGACGGGGCCGGTCGGCCGCGTCCGCGGGCTTCAGATAAAGGAAAGAACTCCAGGCTGCGCTCGACTCGACGCGCCTGAAGTTCGACCGGCCGACAGGGTATCGCGACGGGTCGATCGGTGTCAAAGGAACGGGCTGTCGAGAGCGTCGGCCCCGCCGAGCCGAAACCTGCCCACACAGTCCCGTGGCGACTGTCGAGGCAGAAACGGGGAGCTCGGCCTCCCGGAGGTTCCGAATCGGTCAGCCGGCGTACTCGCGAACCCGGCCGGCGACACGCCGGAGGGCCGTCCGGTCAAGGCACGCCACGAACACCGTGTCGTCGCCGGCGATCGAGCCCGCGACCTCGGGCCAGCGGGCCCGATCGAGGGCTGCGGCGATCGCGTGGGCGGAGCCCGGCAGGGTCCGGATCACGAGAAGCAGGCCAGCCTCACGGATCTCGATCGGCAGCTCCCGAAGCAACGCCCGGAGCCGGTCCTCGCCCGACGTTTCGGCGTCGATGAGGCGCTTCGGCACGGCGTAGGCCTGGATCCCGTCCCGAGAGGCCTTCACGAGGCCGAGCTCGGCGACATCGCGCGACATCGTCGCCTGGGTCGTCCGGAAGCCGCGCTCGCGCAGGGCGCCGGCAAGCTCCTGCTGGGTCCGGATCGGGCGCGTCGACACGAGGTCCCGGATCGCCCGGTGGCGGAGCTGCTTCATGACCTCCATCGTCCGCGAGGGTACCGCGCGGACCGGGCGGGCCGTCGACCGGTCGAGCCGGCCGACTGGCAGATACCGCTTACCCGAGCCAGATGACCAGGACGATCGCGGCCAGCACGACCCGGTAGGCGACGAAGATGTCGGTCGATCGAGTCCGCAGGAGGCGCAGGAGGACCGAGATCGCGAGCACCCCGAAGACGAAGGACAGCAGAAGGCCGGCCGCGAGCGGACCGGTCTCGATCGCGACGCTCTCGCCGCGGACGACCTTGAGGACCTCGTACGCGGCGGCGGCGGCCGTGACCGGGGTCGCCATGAGGAAGCTGAAGCGGGCCGCCTCTTCGCGGGTCAGACCGGCGAACAGCCCGGCCGAGATCGAGATCCCGGATCGACTGATGCCCGGCACGAGGGCCAGGGCCTGCGCCCCGCCGATCGCGAGAGCGTGGCTGAATGGCAGGTCCAGGGCGACCTTCCGGCGCGCACCCGTCCGCTCGGCCAGCCACAGGATCGCCCCGCCGACCACGAGCATCACCGCCACGAGCCCGACCTGCTCGCGCAACGCGTCCTCGAGGTCATGGAGGAGGAAGCCGATGATCAGCGCGGGCACCGTGGCAACTGCGAGCAGGACCGCCAGGCGCCGATCCGGATCGCCCCGGAGCGATCGATCGCGGACTGCGCCAAGGAATGCCGGCACGAGACGCAGCCAGTCCGACCGGAAGTAGAGGAGCAGCGCCAGAAGTGTCCCGATGTGGAGCATCACGCTGAACGCGAGGGACGTGATGAACGGGTCCTTCATGCCCGGCAGGTACGGGCCGAGCAGGTACGGGACGATGATCAGGTGCCCGCTCGAGGACACCGGCAGGAACTCGGTGAGGCCCTGGACGATGCCCATGATGGCCGCGGCGATCAGCGTATCCATGGAGTCAGTGCCACCTTCTACGGCTGCCGCGCCTGGCGGTCCAGGCCGGCGTTGACGCCTGCGCGCGCTCGCTCACGCACGTCCGAGTGCGCTCCCTCGCGTGCTCGGCGTCGCCTTGGCCTGGACGGGTCATGCGCGACGACCTGGAGTCGATCGGGGTTAGCGAATGAACAGCGGAGCAAGGACGAGGGTGATGGTGGCCAGGAGTTTCACGAGGACGTGGAGCGACGGGCCGGCGGTGTCCTTGAACGGGTCTCCCACGGTGTCACCGACGACGG
>JANMCU010000162.1:0-13695 GCA_031361415.1 Chloroflexota bacterium
CGCGCAACCTGCGCCGGTCAGCGTCGTCCGGGGCTCGTGGGGCGCCCGATGGGGACGAACATGGAACGACCGCTGGACGGGCCGGCGGTCGGATCACGATCAGGTGAGTGGTGCCCAGGCCGGGACTTGAACCCGGATGAGTTGCCTCATACGCCCCTCAAACGTACGCGTATACCAATTCCGCCACCTGGGCAGGTGTGCCGTTCGCTTCGACGGGTCCGGAGGGAGGAGGTGGTACCGAGGAAGGGACTTGAACCCATACGCCCTTGCGGGCACTAGCTCCTGAAGCTAGCGCGTCTGCCAATTTCGCCACCTCGGCGTCGACCCGTCGGCCGGCCCGCCCGAAGGGCTCACCGGTCGTCAGCGAGGCGCCATGTTAGCACATCAGCGAATCGCTCCGACCCGTCGGCGACCTCCCGCGGAGCGAGTCCGACGAGCCGGTTTGCGACCACGACGACCTCGTCCGGCCAGGCGATCGGGAGCACATACGTCCCCCCGGCGAGGCGTGCCTGGAGGGCCGCGTAGGCCGCGGTCCGGGCCGCGTCGGGGGCCGGCTTGCGGGCCTTGACGAGGAGGTCGTCGAGCACGGGGTCCTGGAGCCCGATGACGTTCGCGCCGCCGGTCCGGATCTGGCTCGAGGCGAGGAGCGGGTAGAGGTCGGGGTCATGGCCGATCGCGATGCCGACCACCGCAGCCTCGAACTGACCCGTCCGGAGGTGGTCCGTCGCGATCGTCGCCGGATCCTCCTGGACGACGTCAACCTTGAACCCGAGGGCCGTCCAATCGGCGGCGACCTGGCTGCCCGCCGCGAAGAGGATCGGGTTCGCTTTCGGATCCGGCACGAGCAGCTCGATCGTCCGGGGCGTCGGCGCGGCGGCCTGGTGCCAGCCGTCCTTGGCATTCTTCCAGCCAGCCTGGCCGAGTGCTTTCACCGCGGCCTTCAGGTCGCGCGCGATCGGCGGGCTGCCCACGGCATCGAAGGCCCACGACGTCGGCGGGATCAGTCCATCGGCCCGTGCCGCGCCGCCGCCATACGCGACCCGGATGATCCGCGGGCGGTCGATCGCCTCGAGGAGGGCGAGCCGGGTCCGCGGATCGGCGAACGCCGGTTCCGTCGGATGCAGGTTGAGGGCCACGGCCGCGAGGGTCGTGGTCGGATACACGATCGAGCGCGCTCCGGGCGTTGCCGCCAGGGCGGTGGCCGCCGCCGGATCGAGGCCCGAGACGACGTCCAGCTCTCCGTTCCGGAACGCCGTCGTGAGCGTGCCCGCGTCGTCGAAGAAGCGGAGCTCGAGGCGATCCAGGCCGAGGTTCGCGCCGCCCGGGCGATGGGTCGGCACGGGCGTCACGAGCGGATCCCCGGAAGGTGACTGCGCCGGTGCGCCGCTCGCGAGGGCGGGCGTCGCGCTGCCGGCGGAGCGGAGGAGCACGGCATGGTCGCGATCGAGCTGGTCGATCGCATACGGTCCGGACCCGATCGGCGCCCTTCCGAAGGCCGCGTCGGCCATCGCGCCCGGGGCCGTGTCGACGAGGAGGTGACGCGGCACGATCGGCTGGGTCGCGAGCTCGAGGAAGCCGCCGATCGGGGTCGCCAGCTCGAACCGGACCGTCTCAGCATCGACGGCGCTGACCGTGATCCCCGTCCACGATCCCGCGCCCGGCCCGCGGTAGGCAGGGTCCTGAAGCGTGGCGATCGTGAACACGACGTCGGCCGCGGTCACCGGCTCGCCATCCTGCCACCGACGATCCGGGTCGAGCTGGAACGTCCAGGCATCGCCGGTTTCGCTCGACGACCACGTGCGGGCGATCGCGGGCTTCGGTTGGCCGTCGGCTGACCGCGCGACGAGCCCCTCGAAGACGAGGGCGATGAGATCTCGGTCGGCCTGGGTTCGTGCGGCGAGCGGGTTCACGTTCGACGGCCGCGACAGCACGCCTTCGCGATATGGCTCGGCGGCCGGGCCGCTGGGGTTCGCCGAGGAGCTCACGATCTGGAGCTTCGACGTCAGCGCCGGCCCCCCGATCGCGATCGCCGCGACCGCGAAGACAAGGACGAGGACCGCGATGACGGCGCGGTCGATCCGGTTCATCGAGTCATCGGGGTCATCAGGTCTTCGGTGGGTCGTCTGCAGAGCGCGCCCCAGGCGCCCAGCCGGACCCGAGCGGATCAGATCTTCTGGAAGAGATACGACCCGAGGGAGAACGACACGAAGAGCACGAGCAGGAGGATCGTGAACTGCCACAGTCGGCGCTCGATGCCCCGCCGGCTCCGATACACCGCGGAGTCGCCGCCGAACGTGCCCGACAGACCCGTGCCCCGGGCCTGGAGCAGGATCGCGGCCACGAGAGCGATGCTGACGATGATCTGGCCAATGGCCAGGGGGGCATTCACGAGGGACTTCCTCCGGTGGGAACGGCGCCGGATGATAGCACGGGCTCCGCCTCACCTTCGCCGCCCGGATCGAGCAGGGACCGGCCGGTCATCCCGTCCCAGCGCGGCAGCCCCGCCAGCTCGAGCAGGGTCGGCGCGACATCGGCGAGAACCCCGTCGTGGAGCGAACGCCCGGCGACGGACCGGCCGCGCAGGAGGAACGGTACAGGGCTGAGCGAATGGGCCGTGACCGGCTGTCCGCCGGCGTCGCGCATGACGTCCGCGTTGCCGTGGTCGGCGGTGATCGCGAGAAGGCTGCCCTGGCCGTCAGGGTCGGCGGCATTGCGGGCGTCGATCGCGTCGATCGCGTCCATCGCGTCGACCAGCCGGGCGAGGCACCGGTCGATCGTCTCGACCGCCCGCACCGTGGCTTCCCAGACGCCGGTGTGGCCGACCATGTCTGGGTTGGCGAAGTTCGCGACGATCAGGTCGTACGTGTCGCCCGTGATCGCGTCGACGATCACGTCGGCAACCCCCTCCGCGCTCATCTCCGGCTGGAGGTCGTAGGTCGCGACCTTTGCGCTCGGCACGAGCCGGCGGTCCTCACCCGGCTGCGCTGCCTCGCGGCCGCCGTTGAAGAAGTACGTGACGTGGGCATATTTCTCGGTCTCCGCAACGTGGAGCTGGCGCCAGCCCGCGTCGCTCGCGGCGTGCGCCAGCGAACGGACCTCCGCCGGGCCGAATGCCACCTCGACCGGCAGATCAGACTCGTACGCCGTCATCGTCACGATCAGGAGGTCGCGCGGGCGAGGTGCCGGCACGTCGCGGTCGAACCCGCTGAAGCTGTCGCCGTCGGCCAGGGCGTGGCTCAGCTGACGGGCGCGATCGGCGCGGAAGTTGGCGTGGACGATGGCGTCGCCGTCGCGGACCCGGCCGTCGACCCCGTCGATGATCGTCGGCAGGAGGAACTCGTCGTTCTCGCCCCGGGCATAGCCGGCCTCGATCGCGGCCGTTGCCGACGACGCGTGCTCGCCCGCGCCGTGGACGATCGCACGGTAGCCGAGCGCGATCCGCTCCCAGCGCAGATCGCGATCCATCGCGTAGTAGCGACCGCCGATGGTCGCGATGCGTGCGTCGGGATGAGCGTCCGCCAGCCGGGCCTCGAGGTCATGGACGAAGTCCAGGGCCGATCGCGGCGGCGTGTCCCGGCCGTCGAGCAGGGCATGGACCCGGACCTCCCCGACGCGGTGCCGGGCGGCGAGCTCGGCAAGGGCCACGAGATGACGGTCGTTGGCATGGACCCCGCCCGGTCCGATCAGGCTGACCACGTGAAGCCGCCTGTCGGGCTCCGCGGCCCGGTCGCAGGCGGCGAGGAGGGCAGGTCGCTCGAAGAACGAGCCGTCGGCGATCGCGGCGTCGATCCGGGGCAGGTCCTGGAGGACGGGTCGCCCGGCGCCGAGGTTCAGGTGACCGACCTCCGAGTTGCCCATCTGGCCGGCCGGCAGCCCGACCGCATCCTCGGACGCGCGCAGGACGCTGTGCGGCCAGCGGGCGAGCAGCGCACGCCAGACGGGCATCTCGGCCGCGGCGATGGCGTCGTCGGCCGGAACCGGGCCGAGCCCGAACCCATCGATGACGACGAGGACGATCGGGCGCGGACGGCCCCCTGCCCCGTTTGGCGATCCGGCGCGAGGCGTCACGCCGTCGCGGCCAGTCGCGCGGCCGCCGTCACGCCCGCCCGGCCGACGATGCCCGCCATCTCGTCGGGCTTGAGCGATGCGCCGCCGACGAGCGCGCCGTCGATCGAAGGTTCGGCGAGGAACTCGCCGATGTTCGCTGCGGTGACGCTCCCGCCGTACAGGATCGGGACCTCGCCTGCGGCGGCGTCCCAGCCGAGCCGGGCGAGGATCGCGCGGATCGCCTCGGCCATCGCAGCCGCATCCGAGCCGAGCGCGTTGCGGCCGGTTCCGATCGCCCAGACCGGCTCGTAGGCGATGACCATTCCCGCGCTGGCAAGGGCGTCGGGGTCGTGGCCCGCGAGCGCGCCGCCGAGCTGCGTATCGACGACGGCCACGGCCCGACCCGCATCGCGGTCCTCGAGCTGCTCACCGACGCACAGGATCGGGCGGAGGCCGGACTCGATCGCTCGGGCGAGCTTGCGCCCGATCCGCTCATCGGTCTCGGCGTGATCCCGTCGCCGCTCCGAATGGCCGACGATGACCCAGCTGGCGAGCCCGACGAGCATCGGCGCGGAGATGTCGCCGGTATATGCCCCGGCCAGCTCGTGGTGGACGTCCTGGGCGCCGACCGCGACGCTCGGATCTGCCGTGGCGAGGGCGTCCCGGACCACGGCCAGGGACACGAATGGCGGACAGATCACGCGGGAGACGCCCTCGACGCGGGTCCTGCCCGCGATCGTCACGGCCAGCTCGCCGGCGTCGGCCGGGGTGGTGTTCATCTTCCAGTTGGCGGCGATCACGACAGGGCGCATCGGGTGATGATGCCAGTTCATGACGACTCCGATGCCAACCCGATCGCTATTCCCGGGACTGCGAGCCGCGCAAGGCACGAAGTCGGTCGAGCCGGGGCTCAGGCCGGCATTGTCGGCCGCGCCGACGGTGGTCGTCCGCGATCGTGCGGCCGGCGTCGATCCCCTTCCCCATGGTCCGGCGATCGGGCGAGCCGTTCGATCCGCTCGAGGGCGCGCTGGGCGGCGGAGCGCTGGATGCCGAGTCGCTCGGCCAGCTCGCCGAGCGTGGCCTCGGGTGTCTCGCGCCGGGCCTCCGCCACCGACCGAACGACATACGACTGGGTGGCCAGCTCGCCGCTCGCGGTCAGCTCCTCGATCGCGGCCATCTGGCGACCGGCCGCCCCGACGGCCCGCTGGAGGTTCGCGGATTCGGCATTGATCACCCGGTTCAAGTCGCCGCGCAGGGCCCGCGAGACCTGGCGCGCCTCCACCTCGAGCAGCGCCCCGGTCGCGCCGATCCGGCGCAGGAACAGGCCGACCACGTCGCCGTTTTTCCAGGTCACGACCCCCCGGCCACGACGGACCCGCCACGAGGCGGGCAAGCCGGCCTCGCCCAACCACCTCGCGAGCAGCGCCGCGTCCGATGCCGCGACGAGGAACTCGAGATGGGTCCGGCCGCCGGACAGGCTGAGCGAACCATGGCCGAGGAACAGCCCGCGCAGCCACGCGAGGCGGCAGTGATCGGACAGTGACGCCCAGTCGAAGGCGGCGAGTCCGGTCGGTTCGGCGTCGATTGCAGCGTCGGGCGGCGCTGCCGGTTCCGGGGCCGCCGCGTCCACTGATGCCGGCTCCGGGGCCGCTGCGTCCGGCGCTGCCCGTTCCGGGGCCGCCGCATCCCGGGCCGCCCGCACGACCGCTCGCTCACGGGCGAGCCTGAGGAGCAGGCGGGCGAGCGGCCCGTCGCGCGCAACGCCGACGTCGGCGAGCGCCAGTGCCTCGGCCCGCCGATCACACGGCCGCGACGGATCGATCGCCGCCAGCTCCGAGCGGAGGGCGAGGACCAGGTCGCGATCGCTGCCGCTCATGGCGTGCCGTTCACACGTGCGGGACCGGATCCGTCGGCGCCCGACACCGCGCGGTCAGGCCGTTCGCGACGCATTTGCACGACGTCGGGCGGCCCCCTCCCGTTCGAGGATCCGCATGACCGCGGCCGCAAGTCGATCGGGGTCGTGGCGCTGGGCGGCCGCCGAGTCGACCACGTCGTCGAGGACGACCCTCGGCGCGGCCGGGATCGCCGGTGGCCAGGTCAGGCGGACCGGCTTGGACGGCGCTCGGAGCGTCGCCGCGTCGCTGGGCCGATTGTTGGCCAGCACCACATCGACGATCCCCGCCCCGGCGTGGGATACGAGCGCCTCGACGTGCCCGGCCAGGTCGAGATCGGCGGTTTCGCCGTCCTGGGTCGCCACGTTGCAGACGTAGATCCTGAGGGCGGTTGAAGCAAGCACCGCATCGCGGATCTCGGGCAGGAGCAGGCTCGGCAGCAGGCTCGTGTACAGCGATCCCGGGCCGAGGATGATCAGATCGGCATCGGCGATGGCGGCCAGGGCGTCCACGCAGGCCGCGACACCGGCCGGTGTCACCCAGGCGCGCTCGATCCCGCGGGTCCGGGTGATCATCGACTGGCCGTCGACGAGCGCGCCGTCGCGGGTCCGGGCATGGAGGGTCAGCGGCGTCGCCGCGGCCGGCACGACCTGGCCGCGAACCGCGAGAACACGGTTCGCCCGGCGGATCCCCTCCTCGAAGTCGCCGCCCTCGAGCTGGGTCATCGCGGCGAGGAGGATATTGCCGACCGGATGCCCGCCAAGAGCGCCACGGCCGGCAGGAGCGGCATCGGTCGGCGAGCCGGCGAACCGGTGCTCGAGGACCTCGCCGACGAGGTTCTCGGCGTCGGCGAGGGCGGCGAGGCAGCGCCGGATGTCGCCGACGGGCGGGATCCCGAGCTCCTCGCGGAGGACCCCCGACGAGCCACCGTCATCGGCGACGGTGACGATCGCGGTGAGATTGCTGGTGTGCTCCTTGAGCCCGCGCAGGATCGTCGACTGGCCCGTCCCGCCGCCGATGACCACGACCCGCGGGCCGCGCGCGAGCGACTTCCGCTGGTAGATGAGCTCGACGAGCCGGCCGCCGCCGCGCGACGGGCGGAACGGGGCCGTCAGGGCGCCGATCATCCGGTAGGCGCCGAACCCGAGGAGGCCGAGCCCCACGATCCCGACGATCAGCCCGCGCAGAGGGTACGGCAGGAACTGGAACGTCACGGCATCGAGGATCGAAGCGGTCAGGCCGCCGGGCCCGACGTCGCGCGTCACCTGGCGGATGACCTGGGCAGCCCCGAGCGACAGGATGAGCAGGCCGGCGAACGCGAGGAGGAGCCAGCGCTTGACGCCGATCCCGGGCGTCAGCCAGCGCCGGAGGTTGGCCGTCGCCAGCCGCTCGGCATCGAGACGGCGACTGGCCGGCGGCTCGCGCCGGACCGTCTCGGGCGCGGTCCGCGTCATGGGGTCGGGCGCGCCGGGAGTCAGCGGGTCGCGCCGGTCGACCGGTCCCGAGTCGCTCAAGTCCGGTCCAGCTCGCGATGGAAGACGGCGACCGGCCCGAAGTCGCGCTCGCGGAGCCAGCTCGCCAGCGCCTCGGTCAGCGCGATCGAGCGGTGGTAGCCACCGGTGCAGCCGAGCGCGATCGTCAGCCGGGTCTTGCCCTCGCCGGTGTAGGCGGGCAGGGCAAACCCCAGGAAGTCGCGCAGGTAGCGAAGGAACTCCTGGGCGACCGGCTGGCCGAGCACGAACGCGCTGACCTCGTCGGTCAGGCCCGACAGCTGGCGAAGCTCGTCGATGTAGTACGGGTTCTGCATGAACCGGACGTCGAACACGAGGTCGGCCTCGAGCGGCACGCCGTACTTGAACCCGAAGCTGATCAGCTGGATCGCGATTCGATCCGGATCGGCCGCCTCGCCGAGACGAGTGAAGATCCGCTCGCGGAGCTCGCGCAACGGCAGGTCGCTCGTGTCGATGACGACGTCCGATTCGCTCCGGACCGGATCGAGCAGCCGGCGCTCGGCCACGATCGAGCTGGCGATCCCCCGCTGGTCGGCCAGCGGATGACGGTGGCGGGTCTCCGAGAACCGCCGGATCAGGACCTCGTCGCGCGCCTCGAGGAAGAAGACCTGGGGCCGGATCCCACGGCCCTCGAGCGCGCCGCGCATCGCCCCGAAGGCCATCGGTGCGTCGCCCGAGCGGACGTCGAGGACGATCGCCACCTTGCCGAACCGCCCGGGCTCGTCGGCGACCAGCTCCGCCAGCTCCGGCAGGAGCTCACCGGGCAGGTTGTCGACAACGGTGTAGCCGAGGTCCTCGAAGAGCTTGGCCGCCGCCGTCTTGCCCGCACCCGACAGGCCGCTCAGGAGGACGACGTGCTGAGCCTCCCCGCCCGCGGCCGCGTCGACGATGTCGGCGTCGACCTCCGCATCGACCGGTCGATCGGGATCCACGATCACTCCGGGATCGCGGTCCGGCATCATCAGCGGCCGCCTCGCTTGATCGCGAGCAGGGTCAACTCGAACAGGATGTACATCGTTCCGCCGAGGATCGTCGGGCTCACGAGATCGCCACCGGGCGTGGCGATCGTGGCGAAGATCACGATCCCCAGGAAGATGAACCGCCGTGACGACGACAGCCGGGCCGAGCTGAGAATGCCGACGCGGGCGAGGGCGTAGAGGACGATCGGGAACTCCATCAGCAGCCCGAACGCGAGGAACATCGTCGTCACGAAGTCGAAGTACGGCGTGGCAGCGAGATGGGCCACCACGACACTGTCGGTGAAGGCGAGCAGGAAGGCGATCGCGAAGGGCAGGATCAGGTACGCGATCGTCACGCCCAGGACGAAGAAGAACAGGGCCAGCGGGATCCACGGACGGAGTGCGCGTCGCTCGGTCGCGGTCAGGCCCGGCGACACGAACGCCCACAGCTGGTAGAGCAGCACCGGCATCGCCAGGATGATCCCCACCACGATCGCGATCCGGAGCTGGATCGAGAAGGCGTCGCCGGGCGCCAGGACCTGGAGAGGAAGGGCGCTCGCGGGCAGCGGGGCGACAAGGAATTCCTTGATGTTCGTCGCGACCAGGAACCCGACCACCGTCCCGATGATGATGGCGAGAATCGCGCGGACGATCCGCGAGCGGAGCTCGGTCAGGTGATCGACGAGGGTCATCACCCGCTCGGGTTCGGCGGCGGGCGGCACCGGATCGGACGGCGTCTGGACCGCGGGCAGGCGATCCGGAAGGCCGGCCCCGCGAACCGCGTCGGTATCGGCCATCAGGCGGGGCGGACGCTAGGCCGGCGGGTTCGTCGGTTCGTCAACCGCGGGAGCCGGCGGCACGGCGATGGGCGCGGGTGCCGGCGACGCGGCGACGGGCGCGAGTGCCGGCGGCGCGGCGATTGGCGCGAGTGCCGGCGGCGCGGCCGTCGGTTCCGGGACGGGGACCGACTGCACCGGCGTCGCGATGGGAGCGGCGGTCGGCGGCAACGGCGCGGTGTCGACGCGAGTCGCCTCGGCGATGTCCGACGAGGCCTTGCGGAACTCGCGGATGCTCTTGCCGAGGGCCGCACCGACCTCCGGCAGCTTGCCGGGGCCGAGGATCAACAGCGCGACAATCAGGATGATGACGAGTTCTAGCGGCCCGGGGGTAGGCATGCTGTCTGGTCTCGACCTCGGTTCCGTGACGCGCCCCGGGATCGGGGCTCGCGCGCTGGCTAGGGTAGCACGGGCAGGCGGGCGGCCCAGTCGCGCGCAGCCGCGGCGATCGCCTCGCCCGGGTCTGCCGGGTCGGGCGCTCCTGGCCGTCCCGCGGCCGCTCCCGCGATCCCGCGCGACACATTGACGAGGAGCCCACCACCAGGCCGGGCTCCGGCTGGCGCCGCGGTCGCCCGACCATCGGCCAGGACCGCGGCCTCGTCGCCACCCTGGGCCCCGACGCCGGGCACGAGGAACGCGAGTCCCGGCGCCAGGCGGCGGATCGCCGCGAGCTCGGCGGGCGCCGTCGCGCCGACCACGAGCCCGACCGTGCCCCCCGGTCCCCAGCGCGCGGCCCGGCGCGCAACTCGGGCCCAGAGAGGCTCCGCCGGCGCGTCGAGCTCAGGGTCCGCCGGCACCACCAGCCCCTGCAGCTCACTGGCGCCCGGGTTGGATGTCCGGCACAGCACGTAGGCGAAGCGATCCGATCGGGCGAGGAGCGGGGCGACCGCCTCCTCGCCGAGATACGGGCTGACGGTGATCGCGTCTGCGCCGAGGCCGTCGTACAGCGCGACCGCCTGGCGATCGGCCGTCGTCCCGATGTCGCCGCGCTTGGCATCGATGATGACCGGCAGGTTCGAGGGAACCGCAGCCCGGAGCCGCTCGAGGGCCGCGATCCCCGCCGACCCGAAGGCCTCGAAGAAGGCGAGATTGGGCTTGACGGCCGCGGCCCTCGGACCGGCCGCCTGGAGGATGAGGTGGGCGAATGCCTCGACCCCACCGAGATCGCGGCTGAACCCGGCGGGCAAGGCGTCCGGGTGCGGATCGATGCCGAGGCACAGGACCGTGCCGGTGGCCGCGGATCGGGCCGCCAGCCGGCCGAGGTACGACGCGTCGCCCGCGTCGGTCATCGCTCCGTCGCTGGTGCCGCTCGGCGGCGGTGTCGGCGTCAAGGCGCCGTCGATGCCGCCACCGAGGATCCGGCGCTCGGTCCGCTGCTCGCGGCGGGCAGCTCCGACGGCGACGCGTACCAGGTCGGTCGCGAGGTGCCGTCGAGCGCGGACACCTTGGTCAGGGCGACCGGATCCGCGGCCGTCCAGCGCCCGGTCGAATCGTCGAGCGTGGCCATGTCGAGGTCAACGATCGTCCCCTGGAGGTGGAGGAAGGCGACCGCGTTGCCGGCCGGCGACCAGATCGGGGCGAAGGAGTGTCCGTCGTCGGTCACGCGCAGGACCTCATTGCCCGCCTGGTCGAGGATCGCGACGTCGGTCCCGAAGGCGTCGGTCTTCGTTGCGGCGATCCACGTCCCGTCGGGCGAGTACGCCGGCTGGATGTAGCCAGGGCCGGTCAGGACCCGGGTCTTCTTCGTCGCCGGGTCGTAGCGGACGATCTCGGGCGCGCCGCGGGTCAGCTCACGGCCGTTCTGGACATACAGGAGGTAGCGGCCGTCGGGGCGCCAGGCGGGATCCTGATGACCGAGCTGGAGGGACTCGGGCAGGTTCAGCGAAACGAGCTTCCTGGTTGCGATGTTGAAGCTGTGGAGCACGATGTCGCTCTGGAGCGGGTTCGGGCCGTCCGAGATCATCGTGATGGTCTTCCCATCCGGGCTCGGGACGGGCTGGCGCAGCCAGTAGAACCAGGTGTTGCCGCCCTGGACGTACGAGCCGTTCAGCAGGCGCTGGACCCGGGTCCCGTCGGCGTTCATTCGCATCAGGCCGGGGGTCTCGAGGTCGTACCAGGTCCGGCCGTTGCCGCCGAGGGCGAACTTGCCGCCGCCCGGCACGACCCGGACGAAAAAGATCGACGTGCCGTTGGCCGAGAACGTCGGCATCGAGTCGTTGCCGCTGTTCGTCAGCTGATGGACGTCCTTGTCCGTCTGGATCCAGATGTTCCCGGCCTTGGCGTAGACGATCGAGCCGGGAAACACGATCCCGGGATCCGGGATGACGACGTTCGGCGGGGCCGGGCTCGGTGTCGGGCCTCCGTTCGGGTTGTTGCCATTCGTGCCGTTGTTGTTCTTGAAATTGACGAACGGGATCTGGCCGTTCATCAGGCTCACCGTGAACACCGTGATCACGACGAGCGCGAGGACGGCCAGGGTCGGACCCACGTACCCGGAGGCGGGTCCGATGCCATACGGGTCCCGTGGCGCCGGCGGCCGGGCCGGGGCTCCCCGCCGAGTCATGTTGCCACCGGCAGCAGTCGGCCCGCGGGCGGCGCGCTCGCGACCGCGGTCGCACCGCGGGCGGCACCTGCGTGTGTCCCGTCCGGCTGGCTCGCCGCGTGGAGCCCGGCGCTCGCGACGTCGCGGATGTCGAGCTGGAGCGACTCGTATCCGCCGAAGGTCCGGCTGGTGAGCCGAGCGACGACGTCGACGCGATCCCCCGCCTGGACGGTCTCGGCGAGGTCCGGGCGCCCGAAGGCGATCCCGTCGAGCACGTCGAGTCGGCGGCGCAGGGTGATCTGGGTGTGGCCGCCGGCGGCGACACGGACGCGGGTCACGGTCAGGCCCTCGACGATCAGGAGCGGCTCCGGGTGTCCCTGGCCCCACGGGTCGAGTCGGCGCAGGTCGCGGTGGAGGGCATAGTCGATCTCGAGGGCGGGCACGGCGAAGTCGATCGCCAGCGGCAGGCGCGGGTCGGCCGGGACCGATCGGGCGGCCAGTGCGTCGAACGTCGTGACGAACTCGGCCCAGCGCGATGCCTCGATCTCGAAGCCCGCGGCGCCGGCGTGGCCGCCGTGGCGCAGGAACAGCGGTCCGCAGGCGTCGAGCGTCGCGCCGAGATCGAGCCGGCCGTCGCTCCGGCACGAGGCCCGGATCACGTCGCCGAGCTCGGCTCCGACGATCGCCGGCCGGCCGTGGTCCTCGACCAGGCGCGACGCGACGAGCCCGACGATCCCGACCGGCCACGGCCCGCGGACGATCGTCACGTTCGTCGCGAGCGGGTCCGGCACGATCGCTGGCAGGTTGCCGGGCACTGCGAGCGTCGCCGGATCCGCGAGGATCGGATCCGCGACGGTCGCCGGTTCAGCCAGGCCGGCGATCACCGCCCGGGCCTCGCTCATCGCCTGGGTGGTCAGGTCGCGCCGGGTGCGGTTCGCGCTCTCGAGCTCGGACGCGAGGCGGTCCGCCTCCGCCCGGTCGTCGGTCAGGAGCAGTGCGGCTGCCGCGGCCGACTCGCCGACCCGTCCTGCAGCGTTGATCCGCGGCGCGACCGCGAACGACAGCGTCTCGGCGTCGACGGCAGCCGGGGCGACGGACGCAGCGGCCAGGAGTGCGGCGATCCCTGGACGCGGGCCAGCCGCGATCCGGGCGAGCCCAAGCCGAACGATCGAGCGCGTCTCGCCGAGGATCGGGACGAGGTCGGCGATGCTGCCGATCGTCGCGAGATCGGACAGGTCGAGAGCCGCCGCGGGTCCGCCGGGCTCGTCGGCGAGGAGGAGCTGGGCCAGTTTGAACGCGACACCGCTGCCGGCGAGCCGACGCTCCGGGTAGTGGCTATCCGCTCGCTGGGGGTTGACGATCGCGACCGCAACCGGCAGCTCCGGCGGCAAGCGGTGATGGTCGGTGACGATGACGTCGATCCCGGCGGCGCGGGCGGCGGCGATCTCGGGCAGGCTCGTCGAGCCGCAGTCGACCGTCACGATCAGTGTCGCCCCGGCCGCCCGAGCGGCGTCGATCGCCTTCGTGGACAGGCCGTGTCCCTCGTCCAGCCGGCTCGGGACGTATGGCAGCGGCTCCATCCCCCACGCGCGCATGGCGCGGACGAGGATGGCCAGCCCGGTCAGGCCGTCGGCATCGAAGTCACCGAAGACCATCACCGTCTCGCCGGCGGCGCGCGCCGCGCGCATCCGGACGAGGAAAAGCCCCGCGTCAGGCAGGAGGCCCGGGTCGTGGAGACCCGCGACCGGCTCGGCGAAGAACGCCTCGAGCTCGGCCGCGGTCGACAGTCCGCGACCGGCCAGCAGGTCGATCGCGCGGGCGCCCAGCCCGAGCCGGCGACCGGCATCGACGAGGTCAGAGGTCGGGGCAACGGCCTCGACGACCCGCCAGGCGAAGCGCGGTTCGATC
>JANMCU010000185.1:0-9542 GCA_031361415.1 Chloroflexota bacterium
GATCGCCGCGACCGGCATCGATGCCTGCGATCTCCATCGCCCGTCGGCTGACCCACAAGGCGTGGTGATCGTGCGCCCAGAGGGCCACCGCGCGGCTGGGCGCGACACGCTCGAGGTCGTCGGCGGTCGGCCACGCGCCCCAGCGGTCGTTGTGCCAGCCGTGCCCCTCGAGCCAGGCGTCGGGATCGGCGAGCTCCGCGTTCGACTGCCCGATCGCGGCGAGGCCCTCGTCGAGCGTCCGGCTCGTGGTCAGGTCCACCCGGTCGAGGGCGAGTCCGCCCTCGGCGAGATGGAGGTGGGCGTCCGTCAGGCCGGGGATCGCGACCTCGTCCGGGTCGAGCTCGATCCGGAGCGTATGCGGGTCGGCCCGGGTCTCGAGCTCGATCGCCGACCCGGCGAAGGCGACCCGGCCGGCGGTGATCCCGACCGCGTCGACCCAACCGAAGCCCCGCTCGCCCGCGAGCGTCGCGATCCGGCCGCCGGTCACGAGGATGTCGAGCGGCATCAGCGGTCCGCCCAATAGCGATCCGGATCATGAAGGAGCTGCGGATCCGCGAGGAGCTCGACGAGGCCCGCCCGATCCAGCCCGGCACCGATCCCGAGCGCGAGCGCGATCCGAGCCTTCGGGCCGCCGAGGTGACCGGCCGGGATGGCGCCCGCTCGCCGCCAGGTTGCGCCGCCGCCCGGGAACGCGTAATCGCCGCTGGCCGCTCCGATCGGGCAGCGGGTCGTGACGACCACGGGCAGGCCGTCGGCCATTGCCGCCTCGGCCGCGACGAGGAGAGCGGGGGCCGTGTTCCCCGCCCCGGTCGCGGCGACCACGAACCCGTCTGCGCCGGCGGCGTGGAGCGCGGCGATCGGCGTGCCGTCGGTCGCGACCGTCGTCGTGACCAGGAAGACCCGCCCGGCGGCTCGCTCCGTTGCCACCTGTCGGCGTGCTCCGCGGACCGCGCCGAGGACGACCCGATCCTGCTCGATCCGGCCGAGTGATCCCCGATTCAGCCCGCGGAACGTATCGAAGGCGGACGCGTGCGTCTTCGTCACGTCGTCCGCGGCCTCGATCGAGCCGGCCAGGGAGACGACCACGCCGAGGTCGGCGGCCGCCGCTTCGCGTGACGCGGCGAGGCGCACGGCCGCGCTCAGGTTCGCCGGGCCGTCGTAGTCGGCGGCGCTGGCGGAGCGCATCGCGCCGGTCACGACGATCGGCTTCGGCCCACGGTGGAGGAGGTCGAGGAAGAATGCCGTCTCCTCGATCGTGTCGGTTCCCTGGACGACGACGGCGCCGTCGACCGCAGGATCCGCCAGCGCGTTCCCGACGGTGGCCGAGATCGCGAACAGATCGGCGAACGTGAAATGGCTCGCCGGGATCAGGCCGTGGTCGATCGGGACAAGGTCTGCGATCGCGTCGAGGCCGGGCACCGTGTCGAGCAGCGCCGCGCCGCCGAGCGCCGGGACGTTGCCGCCGGCGACCGGATCGTGGCGCATGCTGATCGTCCCTCCGGTGAAGACGATGGCGACGCGCGGCATCGAGCGGCTCAGGCCGACGGCCCGCGGTCGCGGCCATCGCCGTCCGCTGCGGCCGGATCGACCTCGATCGCCCGCGTCACTGCGTCGCGATCGACGGTCTCCGCAGCGCCCGTGAGCGCCACGCTGGCGGGCCCAACGGAGGGCGCCGGCGACGGATCGCTGGTCGCGTCGACCGTCCGGATCGGCGCGCCGTCGAACGCCGCGATCGGCTCGCCGTCGAACTCGACCGCACCCGGCCGCGACTCGACCCCGAGCGCGGTGACGAATGGATCGCGGTCGGTTCCGACGGTTGCGCGCGAATCCCGCTCGACAGCCCGCAATGGCCCGCGGAGGTAGATCGAGGCGACACCCGAAGCGCCGATCAGGATCGCCACGACGACGAGGACGATCGTCGTCCCGAGGAGGTCCGCGATCGGTCCGACGACCAGGATCGGCAGGAAGCTCGCGACCGACACGAGCATGTTCAGGACCCCGAACACCCGACCCCGCACATCCTCCGGCAGGTCCTCCTGGAGCTGCGTCTGGGCCGGGATCGCAACCGCGGCGTAGGCGATCCCGGCGAAGAACGCGACCGCGACCACGATCGACAGGAGCGAGGTCAACAGGGACAGGTCGACGCCGGTCCGGTTGGCCGTATTGCCGAGAAAGCTGCTGATCTGGCCCGACAGGGCCATCGCGGCGAGGAACGAGCCGAGCGCGATCAAGCCGCCTTCGATCACCCTCCGCCGAGGGAGGAGCCGGCCATAGGCGTTGAGGAGGAGGATCCCCATCACGATCCCGACGCCGAGCGGCAGGACGACGACGACGAAGTCCTCCGGACCGAGCCCGAGTGTCTTCTGCGCGAAGTTCGGGCCGAGGACGCCGAGCACGCCGACCAGCGACGCAGCGATCCCGAGGTAGGTCAGCGACCAGCGGATCTCCCGGTGACGGCGGATGTAGTCGAGACCCTCCCGGAGCTGGAGCAGAACGGATCCGACCGCGTTCTCCGCCTCGCGGACACGACCGCGGGCACCGATCGGCGGGACGTCGCTCAACGGGGGCGGCGCCGACGGCAGCGTCGAGCAGAAGCCGGCAGCGACGAAGTACAGGGCGGCGACGACGACGATCAGCGCCGGCGCGCCGAAGATCTTGACGATGAGCGGTCCGATGAGGGTGAACCCGAGCGCGAACGCCGCGTTCAGGGTCAGGGTGAAGATGCTGTTCGCGGACAGGAGCTGCTTGCGCGGAACGAGCATCGGGATCATCGCCGCCTCGGCCGGGGCGAAGAACACCGTGATCGTCGACACGATGATGTTCAACACGTAGATCAGGACCAGGTTGGTCCCGATCAAGAACATGCCGACGAATGCCAGCCCGCGCAGGACGTTCGTCAGGATCAGCACGATCCGCCGATCGAGACGATCCACGAACACGCCGGCGAGGGCGGAGAACAGGACCGCCGGCAGGAGGAAGGTCAGGATCAGCGCACTGACCGCCGTGGTCGAGCCGGTCGACTTCGAGATGATGACGGTCAGGCCGAAGATGACCATGTTGCCGCCGATCTGGGTGGCGGCCTGGGCCAGCCAGAGGAGCAGGAAGGGCCGGTTCCGGAAGACGTCGATGGCGCTGCCGGCGGGCGCCCCGGCAGCCTCGGCTCCGGCGACGGACGATCCCCCGGTCTCGGTCACGAGGCGCCCGGCCGCGGTGCCGCCGCCGCGCTCAGGACGGGGTCGCCGCGCCGGACGAAGTCGACGACGCGACGCTCGATCGCGGGTCGCTCGAGGAGGACGTGGCGATTGCAGGTCTGGCAGCGCACGCCGATGTCGGCACCGAGCCGATCGACGAGCCACGTGTCGCCGCCGCACGGATGGCGTCGCCGGAGGCGGACGACATCGCCGAGGTACAGGGTCAGGACGGGCCGGACGGTCATCGGCCGGAGGGTATCAAAGAGCCGGATGACCATGAGCCGGGACGAGGTCCCGCCTGGATGCCGGCAGGGTCATCGGCTGGTCGACCGGCTTCACGTCGACGACCGCGGCCGGGTTGGTCGCCGACAGCTGGGCGATGATCCCGCCGACCCGGGTGAGCGAGCCGACGAGGGTCTCCGGCCGGCCGATCGCCCGGATCGTGAACGGGTCGCGGAGCAGGTACCCGTCGACGTCGAGCGAGCCGGGCACGCCGCTGACCGAGGTCCGGGCGATCACCCGGAGATCGTCGATCGCGATCGCCTCGGCACCCGCGTTCCGGAGCTCGTTGACGAGGTCGTCGACGGCCGCGCCGGCGATCTCGCCGCTGATCGTGATCTGGACGCCGTGTCCGGCGATCGGATCGAGCCCCGCCCAGGCCCGGATCCGGCCGAGATCGGACTCGAGCTGGCCGACCGACGTCGCGCCGGTCGCCCGGTCGACCTGGAGCTCGCCGAGCTGGGTCTGGAGCGTCGCGACCTCGGTCCGGAGGCGGTCGTTCTCGGTGTTCTGATTGGCGACGATCGAGGTCAGCTCCTGGGCCGACTTCGATTGGAGCTCGGATCCGCCGGTCTGGCCGCGCAGCTGGACGACGATGAGGAGGCCCAGGATGGCAGCGACCGCGGCCACGGTCAGCTGGCTCCGGATGTCGCCCATGGCCGGCCTCACGGGGCGCTCCCGGCCGGGCTGGTCGCGGACGGCAGCGGGGTCGGGCTCGGAACGGAGCGCGACTCGCTGAGCGTGACCGAACCGGCGAAGGCCGGCATGTCGACGACCTGCGGCTCGGCCCACGAGATGCCGATCCCGAACGAGCCGCGCCGGGTCCGGACGAACTCCTCCCAGCCCGGGGTCGCCGACAGCCGGGCGAACAGGTCGGTCGGCCCGATCGCCGCGACCTGGTACGGGCCCGCGATGTAGGCGGCGTTGACGAGGACCGACCCACCGATGTCGATGATCGCGCTCGACGACGTGAGTCGTTCGCCGTTGATCGCGATCGCCTCGGCGCCCGATTGCCAGAGCAGGGCAACGACCGTCCGCAGGTCGCGGGCACCGGCCAGGTAGTCGGCGTCGTTTCCGCCGGGCGGGACCGGCTCGGTCGAATCCTCGAGCTTGATGACGATGCCCGTGCCGTTGAGCCGGATCAGGCCGGCCGCGTTCCGAGCCTCGTCCAGGCGCGTGTTGAGGTCCTTGACGACGGCGGCCGAGCCGGCCCCCTGCTGCTCGATGAGCTGGATCTGCTTGCGCAGATCGACGATCCGCGCCTTCAGGTCGGTCTGCTGGGCCTGCAGCGCAAGCGCCGTCTCGACCAGGGGCGAGCGCTCCTGTGTCGTGTAGCGGACGCGCGGGCCCTCGGCCGCCAGCTGGGCGGCGATCAGGAAGCCGAGCGCCAGCAGGGCGAGGCCGAGCGTGACCTGCCACGACGGAATCGCCCGGATCCGGGCTCCGATCGTGGTCACGCGCCGGTCGGCGGGTCGTCCGGCCCCGATCGTCCGGCGGAGTCATCGGTCGGGTCGGGCGCCTTCGGGATCGTGTCGCCGGCTCCGGCTGGACCGCCGCCGGCAATCTCCGAAGGGTCCCGCGGCAGCGACCAGTCGGGGGCCGACCACAGACGCGATGAGCTCGGCGTGCCATCGGCGGGCTCGTCGGACGGCGGCTGGAAGGTCGGCGGCTCGACCAGTGGCGGGCGGCCGAATAGCCGATTGTCGCCCGACTCCGCCCAGGTCGCCGGATCTGTCCGGCGGCGAGCCCGGCGCACGCCCACGGCAGCGCTCACGAGGATCACGACGAGCCCGATCGTCGCCAGCGGGGCGACGATGAACTGCGCGAACGAACCCTGATCGCCGCCCGGGCCCGGGAGCGGGGCGCTGGGCACCACCGGCGGCGGCGTCCCGAGGACCTCGAACGACGGGTTCGGCTGGGGTCCGTCCCAGCCTGACGGGAGCGGACCGACCGGGGCAGGCTTCGGCCCGACGCGGACGGGTGGCCTCGCGCCGAGCTCGGCCAGCCAGTCCGCCTGGAACCCGGCGACATCACGACCCAGCGCCGCCTTGAACGCATCGTCGTCGGACACGCCCGAGGCGTACGAGCGGATCAGCTTCACCAGCGCGTCCCGGCCGTAGACCCGGACGATCCGATCGACCGTTGAGACCGATTCGGCATAGGCCAGGAAGAAGCGCTGCTGCGTGGTCGGAAACGCGCCGGCAAGGCCGTCGAGCGGGATGATCGAGCCGTCGGCCGTGGCCTGCCGGACCTGGGACCGGTCGGAGTCGGCATAGCCGGCGGACAGGTACACCGCCAGCCCCTCGTTCAGCCAGTGGGGCGGATCGTGGTACGGGTTGTCGACCGCGGTCTGGAACACGACGTGGGTGAGCTCGTGCGGCACGACCGTCTCGACCCAGCTCGCGTTGATCTCGTCCGGCGTGATCAGTGCGAACAGCGTCCGGATGTCCGGGTGCGCCTGGCCGCCGACATTCTCGCGGGTGCCCGGGCCGAGCGCGTCATAGAACGACTGCTGGTCGGCATAGATGAAGAAGTCGATCGGATCGGACTCAGTCACGCCGAGCAGCTTCGCGGTCGCGGCCACCGCGTCGTCGCCGATCTTGAGCGCTCGCTTGCCGAACGCCTGGTCACCCTTCACCCAGTGGACGCGGACCACGTTCCCGTCGAGCGACTGCCAGGCAAACCGATCGTCGACATAGACGTGCTTGAGCGGCGGCCCGAGCCAGGCCTTGCCGGTCGCATCGGTCACCCGCCAGCGGCCCGTGAACGTCGTGTTCGGGACGATGTTGCCGGCCGACATGTCGAGCTGGTAGTCGAGGGTCGACGCCCCGCTCGTCGTCGGAGGTGGGAGCGGGACGACCGACGGGCCGATGTCACCGGGCGTCGCGATCAGGACCTCGACCCGGCGCGGGACCGCGCCGAGCGTGACGGGCTGCTTGAACTCGACCGTCTTGCCGAAGGTCGAGGTTGCTGACGGGACGCCGAACGCTACCGGATCGGCCGCGTTGGCGATCCCGACTGCGCCGATCAGGGCCCAGCTCGCGACGAGCGCACCCAGCAGCCCGACGCGGCGAGTCGGCGTCAGCGCTGCCACGCCAGCCCCGCCATCCTGATGATCCCGAGCCCGTTCTGATAGGCACCGAGCAATCCGGTCCGCGCCAATGACCAGCTCACGTCGTACGTCAGCGGGATGGTCGGAGCATCGTCACGAACGATGGCCTCGGCCCGGTCGAAGGCCGTGCGAGATGCGACCGGGTCGGTGGCGGCGAGGGCGTCGGTGATCGCCTGGTCGAACGGGGCAGACGACCAGCGTCCGTAATTGTTCGACGCCCGGCTCCCGAGGAGGATCCCGAGGAAGTCATTCGGGCCCGGGTAGTCGGCGACCCAGCCCATCGAGAAGATCTGCGGGGGATCGGCGGTGAGGCGGTCGAAGAACCCGGCCCCCTGGACTTCGACCTGGACCGTGATCCCGAGCTCGCGCTTGATCTCGGCCGCGAACGCGCGATCGGTCGCGCCGCCGCCGAGCATGGTCACGGTCGGGAAGCCTGTCCCGCCGGGGAACCCCGCGTCGGCGAGGAGCTTGCGAGCCCCATCCGGATCGTGGGCAGGCAGGAAGTCCGTGACGCTCCGGCCCGGGATGCCAGGTGGGACCATGCCCGTCGCAGGTGTCGCGGCGCCGGCAGCGGACAACCCGATCAGTCGTCGCCAGTCGACGGCGCGGGCAAACGCCTGGCGAACGCGGACGTCATCGAACGGCGGACGCGACGTGTCGAAGCCGTAGTACTGGAGGGACAGGCTGTCGGTCCGCCGGAGCTGTGGCCCGAGCGTGTCGTCGTAGGCGAGCCAGGTGGCGTCGAACGGCGAGACATCGGTCAGATCGAGGTCGCCCGCCTCGAACGCGGCGACGGAGCTTCGTCCGCCGATGTCGTGGACGAGCTCGACCGTGCCGATCGCCGGCCGGCCGGCCCAGTAGCGGTCGTTCGCGCTGAGCGTGGTCATCGTGCTGGTCTCGGCGGTCAGCACGTACCCCCCGCTGCCGACGAAGGTCGGACCCGGATCGAGGGCGGACGGACCGGAATCGATCGACGCTGGCACGATCGCGAACGTCGGGCTTGCGACGATCGTCGGAAAGTCCGTCGCCGGCCGGCTCAGGCTGGCGACCACGTCGGCGCCTTCGACCGCCAGCCCGACCGAGGCCTTGTCGGTCACCTCGCCGCGGGCGTACGCGAGGGCCCCGCGAACGTCGCCCATCAGGCTGACCAGCGGCGACGGGTGGGCCGGATCGAGGATCCGGAACCAGCTCCGGACCACGTCGGCCGCCGTGATCGGCGTGCCGTCGCTGAAGACGATGCCCGGCCTGAGGTGGAACGCGACGGTCGCACCACTGTCGCGGAAGTCCCACGAGGCGGCGAGGGCCGGGCGCGTCTGGAGCTGGGCATCGATCGCGGTCAGGCTCTCGAACAGCTGGGCCGAGACCGCGGCGCTGCCGATGTCGCCCTGGCTGGCCGGATCGAGGCTGGCCGCGCTGCCGAGCAGGATCCGGACCGTGTCGGCAGCGGCGGCCCGCGCGGGCGCCGGGCGAACCGGCGACGGGATCGGTCCGGCCAGCGGTGCGAGGATCGCGATCAGGATGGCGGCCACGCCGACCCGAACCTGCCGGGCTGCGCCGCCTCCGCGGCTCATCCCGCCAGGCGCGACCACCACGCCCCCGTGGGTACGAGGCCGCGCGTCGGGCGCCGGCTGGTGTCGATCAGGCGCTCGACCGCGACGGGCTCGCGCAGACGGACGCCACGGACGTAGTCATCCCCGGCGAAGCCGGCGAGGAGGGCGACGATGCAGACCCAGCGACGCATGGCGGGAGTATAGGGGCGGGTCGTCTCGACGCCCGGAAGGCAGGAAATGAGGCCTCGCAAGTCACACCGCCGGGGGAACGATGCATTGCCGCGAGGCCTCTATCCAGTGAACGACGCGAGTCCTGAATCGTTAGGGCGGATCGTGCGAATCCCGCAACCACGTCGCCGGGCGGGCGAGAATCTGGGTGTCTACCGCAATTTGTGTGCGGAGCGGGCGCCCGCTCCGTTGGCGGCGGACGCCCGAGGCGAACATCCGGGACGATGTCGGCGTGACTCTCCGCCTCCGCAACACGCTGACCCGGACCGTCGAGCCCGTCGAGCCGGCCGACGGCAAACGTCTCCGGATGTACGCCTGCGGTCCGACCGTCTACCGCTTTGCTCACGTCGGGAACCTCCGGACCTTCCTCCTCGCGGACCTGATCCGGCGGGTCGTTGTGTACCACGGCGTCCCGGTCCTCGCGGTCCAGAACATCACCGACGTGGGACACCTCCGCGACGAGCGGTTCGATCGCGGCGAGGACCGGATGCTCGTGGCCGCGGGCCTGGAGCACAAGACCGCAGCCGAGATCGCCGACGCCTACGAGGCGGCATTCCACGCCGACGCGGCGCTCCTGAACCTGCTGCCTGCCCACGTCTTTCCGCGCGCGACCGAGCACATCCCCGAGATGATCGAGCTCGCCCAGCGGCTGGTGGACGCCGGCCACGCCTATGTCAGCGAGGCCGGCAACGTGTACTACTCGGTCGCGTCCTTTCCCGACTACGGGGCGCTGTCCGGGAACACCCTCGACCAGCTCCGGGCCGGTCATCGCGGCGAGATCGAGAGCGACAAACGCGATACCGCCGACTTCGCCCTCTGGAAGGTCGCCGGCGAGGGACGGATGCTGAAATGGCCGACCCCGCGCTGGGGCGAGGGCTTCCCGGGCTGGCACCTCGAGTGCTCGGCGATGGCTCTGCGCCATCTCGGGCCGCGGTTCGACGTCCACAGCGGCGGCATCGACAACGTCTTCCCTCATCACGAGGACGAGATCGCCCAGTCGGCGCCGATCGTCGGGGGCCCGCCGGCGCGGGTCTGGGTCCACGGCGAGTTCCTCAATGTCGGCGGCCGGAAGATGGCGAAGTCGGCCGGCAACATCGAGCGGATCGCCGATGTCGCCGAGCGTGGCATCGATCCGCTGGCGTTCCGCTACCTGTGCCTGACGTCGCGCTACCGCCACAAGCT
>JANMCU010000189.1:0-11695 GCA_031361415.1 Chloroflexota bacterium
AGCCTCCTCGGAATATTCGGAGGGCGAACGGCGCTCCGGCGCGGAGGCTCGTTCAGGGGCGAACGGCGCTCCGGCGCGGAGCTCGCGCCTACCCCGGACCCCGTGCGCAACCGCGGACTCAGTACGCGAAGAGCAACTCCCGGTACTTCGGAAGCGGCCACAGCTCATCGGAGACGAGCGTCTCGAGCTCGTCAACGACGGCCCGGAGCGCGCCCTGCGCCGGAATCACGTGGTCCGCGAACGCCCGCGCCTCGACCTCGACCGAGTCGGACTCGTGGGCCTCGTGCTGGGCGTGCTCGAGGGAATTGACGGCATCGACGAGGTCGTTGGCCAGCCCAGCGACCTTCTCGCAGGTCTGGTTGATCCCTCGCGAGGCGGACGAGGCGCTCGAGAGCTCGGCGATGAACCGGGCGGTCGCTGGCAGGATCATCGTCTTCGCGATGTCCAGGGCGCAGTTCGCCTCGATGTTGCCGACCTTGACGTAGCGCTCCCAGTAGATCTCGACCCGAGCCTCGAGCTCGCGCTCGGACAGGACGTCGAAGCCCGCGAACAGCTTCTTGGCCTTGGCCGTGGTCAGCGACGGCAGCGCGTCGACCGTGGTCCGGTTGTTGGGCAGCTCGCGCTTCGCGGCCTCGGCGTGCCATTCGTCGGAATAACCGTTGCCCTCGAAGAGGACCTGCTTGTTGGCCCGGACGATCTCCGACAGGATGCTCGTCAGTCCGGCGAAGTCGCCCGTCTCGAGCTTCTCCAGCTTGTCGGCCAGGTGCTTGAGCGAGTCGGCGACGGCGGTATTGAGAACGGTCTGCGGCCAGTAGATCGGGGCCGAGGAGCCGACTGCACGGAACTCGAACTTGTTGCCGGTGAAGGCGAACGGCGACGTCCGGTTGCGATCGGTCGCGTCCTTCGGGAGGACCGGCAGCGATGTGACGCCGAGGTTCGCCGAGCCGCCCTTCTTGGAGCCCGATGTCTCGCCCCGGCCGAGCTGCTCGATGACGTCCTCGAGCTGCGAGCCGAGGAAGATCGACATGATCGCCGGCGGGGCCTCATTTGCCCCGAGCCGATGGTCCTGGCCGGCATCGGCGATGCTCGCCCGGAGCAGGTCGGCGTGGACGTTGACCGCCCGGATCACCGCGACGAGGAACGCCAGGAACTGGGCGTTCGCGTGCGGGTCGTTGCCCGGGTCGAGCAGATTCTCGCCCTCGTCGGTGGCCATCGACCAGTTGTTGTGCTTGCCCGAGCCGTTGATCCCGGCGAATGGCTTCTCGTGGATCAGGAACATCAGGCCGTGCTGCAGGGCGAGGCGCCGCATCATGCTCATGACGACCATGTTGTGGTCCGACCCGACCGAGGTCGGCTCGTAGACCGGGGCCATCTCGAACTGGCCGGGCGCGACCTCGTTGTGGCGGGTCTTGGCCGGGATGCCGAGGCGCCAGAGCTCGCGGTCGAGATCCATCATGAAGGCGAGGATCCGCTCGCGGATCGAGCCGAAGTACTGGTCGTCGAGCTCCTGACCCTTGGGCGACGGGGCGCCGAACAGGGTTCGACCGGTCAGCACGAGGTCGGGCCGCTGCTGGGCGAGCCGTCGGTCGACGAGGAAGTACTCCTGCTCCGGGCCGATGTTGGTGAACACCCGGGCGGCCGTCTCGTTGCCGAACCAGCGCAGGACTCGGAGGGCCTGCTTGCCCAGCGCCTCCTGCGAGCGGAGGAGCGGGATCTTGTGGTCGAGGGCCTCGCCGGTATACGAGACGAACGCGGTCGGGATCGTCATCGTGACGCCGTTCGGCTCGACCTGGAGGAAGATCGGGCTCGTGACATCCCAGGCGGTGTAGCCGCGGGCCTCGAACGTGGCCCGGATCCCGCCCGATGGGAACGAGCTCGCGTCGGGCTCGCCCTGGATCAGGTTCTTGCCGGAGAACTCCGCGATCGTCAGGCCGTCGCTCGTCGGGTTCAGGAACGAGTCGTGCTTCTCCGCGGTCGAGCCGGTCATCGGCACGAACCAGTGCGTGTAGTGGGTCGCGCCGTGGGCCATCGCCCATTCCTTCACGCCGTGGGCGACAGCGTCGGCGATGACCTCGTCGAACGGCTCGAGGCCCTCGATCGTGCGCCGCAGCCGCTTGAAGATCGGCTTGGCGAGGTACTCGCGCTGGGCGTTCTCGTGGAAGACGTACTGGCCGTAGATCGCCTGTCCGGCGTGCTCCAGGTAGTCCTGGGTCGACGCGACCCGGGACTCCGAGATCGCCGAGATGGCCGTTTGCCGTGCGGTCATGGGGTCTCCTGCTCTGAGCGCTGGCGTGACATCTAGAATTTCTCCAGGTACTGGTCCAGCTCCCAGGCTGATACCTGCGTCCGGTACTCGTCCCATTCGGCCCGCTTGGCGGACACGTAGTGGGACAGGACGTGGTCGCCGAGGGCGGCCCCGATGACCGGGTCCGCCTCGAGCTCATCGATCGCCTCGCCGAGCGTGCCCGGCAGCTCCCGGATCCCCTTCTCGGCGATCCGCGACGCGTCCATCTCGAACAGGCTCTCCTCGACCGGCTCGCCGAGCGGGAGGCCGCGTTGGACCCCGTCGAGACCGGCAGCGATCATCGCCGCGAAGGCGAGGTACGTGTTCGACGACGGGTCCGGACAGCGAACCTCGATCCGGGTCCCCTCGATCGACTTGCCGGGCGACACCTTCGGCACGCGGATCAGCGCCGAGCGATTCGTGCGGCCCCAGGTCAGGTACGTCGGCGCCTCGAAACCCGGGACCAGCCGCTTGTAGCTGTTCACGAGCGGGGCGAGGATCGCGATCATCCCGCGGGCGTGGGCCAGGATGCCGGCCATGTACGAGCGGGCGATGTCGGACAGTCCGTACTTGTTGTCCGGATCGGCGAATACGTTGCGCGCGTCGGCGATCGACCACAGGCTCTGGTGGGTGTGCATGCCCGAGCCGTTGATCCCGTGGATGGGCTTGGGCATGAACGTCGCATAGAGGCCGTGCTGCTGGGCGATGGCCTTCAGGGCGAACTTGAACGTGATCGCGTTGTCGGCGGTCTTGAGCGCATCGGCGTACTCGAAATCGATCTCGTGCTGGCCGGCCGCGACCTCGTGATGGGCTGCCTCGACCCGGATCCCGAACGCCTCCAGCGCGTCCACCATGTCCTGGCGGACCTCCTGGGCGAGGTCGGTCGAGAAGTCGAAGTAGCCGGCCTCGTCATGGGGCAGCGGCTCGATCCCGCCGTTCGCGTCGCGTCGGAACAGGAAGAACTCGAGCTCGGGGCCGGTGTTGACGACGAAGCCGAGCTTGCTCGCCCGCTCGACCTGGCGGCGAAGCACGCCACGCGGGTCGCCGACGAACGGCTCGCCGGTCGGGGTGAAGACGTCGCAGATGACGCGGGCGGTGCCGCGTGGACCGGAGCCCGTCTGCCACGGGATCTCGCAGAAGGTGGACATGTCCGGCATGAGGTACTGGTCGCTCTCGGCGATCCGGGTGAAGCCCTCGATCGAGCTGCCGTCGAACCATGTCCCGTGGCGGACCGATCCCTCGAGCTGGTGGATCGGGATGGTGACCGCCTTGACGAGTCCGAGGATGTCGGTGAACTGGAGCTGGACGAACCGGATCCCACCGGCCTTGGCGGCCGCGATCGTCTCGGCTCCGTCGACTTCCTCGCGGGCGATGACCACCAATCCGGGCTCCTCTGATCCGTTCGACTGACCTGCGGGTGCCCCGGCGTCTTGTGCGGATCGCACGACTCTCGGTCGCGGGACGGGGTGTCGTCAGGATACCGCCCGGTACCGGGGCGGTGAAGGTTGCGGAGCAATACCCAAGTTATTCATCTTGCACAAGTCGTAGCGCGAGCGCGAGCGGGAACCGCAACTCCGGGTCGGCCAATCGCCAGCCGGTCGCTTCCTCGATCCGGCGCACCCGGTAGGCGACCGTGTTGCGATGGACGCCCAGCGCGTCGGCGGCCTCGGCCAGGCCGGCCTCGTCGAGCACCGCCCGCAGCGTCGCCAGGCGCTCGCGGCGGACGTCCGGCCTGCCGCGCAGGAGCGGCGCGAGGAGCGCCCGGGCCTGACGCGTCCCATCGGGCACGTTGTGCAGGTTGCCCAGCAGCCGGTAGGCGGGCAGGCGATCGGCCCGGGCAACCGGCGGGGGGCTGGCCAGAACCTCGGCGGCCTCGAGCGTGGCCCGGGCGTCCGCCTCCGCGGCCGACCGTCCGGCGGCATCCGCGAATGGCCGCGACACCGCGACGAGCCGGCCGAGAAACGCCGCGATCCGGCCGCCGATCCCCGCTCCATCCGGGTCGGCCCCGTCGAGCGCGGCGACGATCCGGAGCTCCACGCTCAGTGCGTCGCCGCGGAGGGCCAGGCGGCGGGCCGGGGCGAGCGAGCGCAGGTCGCGCCGGAGCGCCTCACGCCGCTGCGCCTCGCGTCGCTGGGATTCGGCCGGATCGTCGGCCGGCGCGCCCCGATCCGATCGCGCGCCGTCGACCGGACGGTTCTCCGTCGGCGGGATCGGCTCGGCCGGCGCCTGGCGCGCGACAATCACCACCCACGGTGGCCCATCGGACGGCAGCGGCTCGCGGCGGGCTGTCTCGAGCGCCCGGCCGAGCGCCTCATCGCGAGCGAGCTCGAGCGCCACGAGCCCGACGATCCGGGCGGTCGCGACCCGCTCGAGCTCGGACGCCGGCCGCTCCCCGAGCAGGACGAGCGCCCCGTTGTTCCCGGCGGGCTCGCCGGGGATCGGCAGGGGGATCCGGGCGGCCGCGGCGCGCCGGCGGTCGTGGTAGGCGGCGACCGCTGGCCCGGCGTCGGGGACATCGGGCGGGACGTGGACCGCGAGGGTCGCTCCGCGGCGGCCCTCGATCGCGATCGGGCGGCCGAGAAAGCCGGCGATCGCCGCGGCCAGCCCATCGGGCCCACCGCCGCCGAGCGCGACCTGCTCGAGCCGGGTCTCGAGGATCGTCGCCTGCCGTTCGAGCTCTGCCCGGTGATTGACGAGGAACCCGATCGCGCTGCGCTCGACGGCGCTCGCGTCGGTCGGACCGGCGTCGAGGACCGGCAGGCCGGCGTGGGCGGCGGTCGTGACGAGCTGTCCGAGCGTCGGGTCGGTGGCCGGTGTCGCGCCGGCGGCCGGCGCCAGCGGATCGGTGACGAGAACGATCCCGCCGATGTGGGCATCGATGCAGCCTCGGACGAGGGCGACGACGCTGTCACCGTCGGGCGCCACGACGGCCAGCGCCGCCCGCGGGACGATCGCGAGATCGCCGGGCTCGAGCGCGTCGAACGCCGGCACCCGGGCCCGCATCAGGCGGACCCAGGCCAGGTCGAGGCTGGTCGCCGTCGACGGCGCCACGTCCGGGCCGGCCGCCAGCCAGCGCGCGCCGGGCAGCACGGCGGAGCGCAGGTCCTCGAGGGTCGCCACGGACGATCAGGCCCGTGTCGCGCGGAGAGACGCTGGAACCGAGGCCGTCATCCGACGCCGGCTCCGGACACTTCGCGATGGGCAACGAGATCGTCGAGCAGGCGCCCGAACTCCCGCTCAAGGTCGACGTAGCGATCGGACCGGGCGACCAGCCGAAGCTCCCCGGACGGCGCGAGCCGGGCCCAGATCCGGCGGCGTGGCAGGTAGAACGTGATCGAGATCCCGATGATCAACAGGAGGAACGCGGTCCAGATGATGCCCTGCCCCGGATCCTTCTTGGCGATGAGCAGCACGTAGTCACTGAACTTCCGGACGCCGACCGAGAAGTCGAGCCCGGACGGGACGTCGGCCTCGCCGGCGCCGACGGCGATCGCGCTCGTGTCGAGATACTGGATCGTCGGCGAGCCGTCGGTCCCGACGCCGGACACCCGGTACGGCGCCACGATCAGGACGCCAAGCCCGTTGGCATCGCGCTTGAGCAGCAGGCTCAGCCCGATGTCGCGGCCCGGGACCGACAGTGTGCCGTACGGCAGGCCGTCCGCTATGTCGGTCAGGGGCACCGGTCCATCCCACAGCGGCTTGCCCGCGGCATCGCTGATCAGGATGTCGGGTGCCGCCCCGAAGCCGTTCTCGTGGAACGTGTATCCATCGACCTCGATCGGGTCGTTGACCCGGATCGTCTTGCGCGCGATCTCGATGCCGTTCCGGAAGACCCCCAGATCGGTCGTGAAGTCGGACGCCTGACCGGTCTCGAGGAAGCCGGGCGCCTGGAAGTCGTAATTCTTCACGAGCAGCAGCCCCGGCGTCCCGATCGGCTGGACCGTGAGCGTGTCGCCCTCGGCCACGATCAGGCCCTGCTCATCGCCGAACTGCCAGGTCACGACCCCCGCGATCATGAACAGGATCAGGCCCATGTGGCTGAGCAGCGTCGCGAGCTTCGTCCAGCGATGGCGATCGCCGTACAGGAACCGGACGCCCTCGACCTCGGCCTCGCGGACGACGAACCGCTGGCGCCTGAGGGCCGCGCGAACCGCGTCCGCATCGAGACCACGCATCTCCGCCCGGTCAGGCAGGGTCGGGTCGTAGAACGCCTCGGGCTGCATGATCCGGATCTCCTTCGACTGGCGCCACAGCCGTGGCGTCCGATCGAGGGTGCAGATGACGATCGAGATCACGAGGACGATCAGTCCGATGGTGAACCAGGTCGAGGTGAACACGTGGAAGAGCTGGAGCCGCTCGAGGGCGTCGACGACGCCCCGGCCGAACGCGGGGTCGTACCGCGCGTGGAGGACGGCCATCGCGTTTTCGTAGTCGCCCGCGGTCCGGAACGCGAACGTCGGGAGCTGCTTGAGCGTCATCCCGACCAGCGCGAGCAGCGACAGGCCGATGATCTGGACGACCGCGAAGTCGACCGAGGTGAACAGGCGCAGCACGGCGCGGCCGATCCGCTCGAACACGTCGGGCGTGGGCGGCCGGGCCGTGTCGGCCCACGTCGTCACGGGGCTGGCGATCGCGAGGTCCTCCGGGAGGTCAGACGAGGGTCGGTTCGGCCGGCGACGGAGCCGTGACCCGGTCCGTGGACGCATCGCCCACGGTGGCGGTTGCCGGATCGCCGCCGACGCTCGCGCGATCGGCGACCGCGCGGGCCGCCTCGAGCGCCCGGGAGAAGTCCGCGACGAGGTCGTCGAGGTCCTCCAGCCCGACCGAGCAGCGGAGCAGGCCGGGCGTGATTCCGGCGGCGGCCAGGGCGTCGTCGTCGAGCTGGCGATGGGTCGTCGAGGGCGGGTGGCTGACGATCGTGAAGACGCTCCCGAGCGAGGCCGTCCGGACGGGGATGGTCAGCGTGTCGATGACGGCGGCACCGGCCGCGCGTCCCCCGTCGAGCTCGAACGCGAGCATCCCGCCGCCACGCGCCAGCTCGCGCAGCGCGACCTCGTGCTGGGGGTGGGTCGGCAGGGTCGGATACCAGACCCTGCGGACGCCGGGCTGCGCCTCGAGCCAGGCCGCGAGCGCCGCGCCCGTCGCCGAGTGCCGCTCCATCCGGAGGGCGAGCGTCGAGAGCCCGCGCATGGCGAGGAACGCGGCGTGTGGGTCGAGGCTGGCGCCCGTGTCGACCTGGAAGTCGCGGACCCGGTGGACGAGGCTCTGCCCGCCGCAGACGACGCCGGCCATCACGTCGCTGTGGCCGGCCAGGTACTTCGTGGCGGACTCGGCGACGAGGTCGGCCCCGAGCTCGATCGGCCGGCACAGGTAGGGCGAGGCGAACGTGTTATCGACGATGTACAGGGCGCCGAACCGGTGGGCGAGATCGGCGAGGGCCACGTGGTCGGCCACGACGATCGTCGGGTTGGCGATCGTCTCCGCGTACAGGATCCGGGTCGGTGCGGCGGCAAGTGCCCGTTCGACTGCCGCCAGATCGGTGACGTCGACGAACTCGGTGGTGACGCCGAGCCGGCCGAATACGTTGGTCAGCTGGGCCCGGGTCGTGCCGTACGAGGCGCGGGTCGCGACCACCCGGTCGCCGGCCGACAGCACGGTTCCGAGCGCCGCGTGAATCGCGCCCATGCCCGACGCGAAGGCGAACCCGGCCTCCGCACCCTCGAGCTCGGCGACCGCGGCGGCGAACGCGACGACCGTCGGGTTGTCGAGGCGGCCGTAGGCGTAGCCCGGGATCTCGCGGGTCGCGACCGCGCCGAGCTCGGCGGCGTCCTCCGCCGAGAACGTCACCGTCTGGTAGATCGGAACCGACGTCGGCGACTGGTCGACGATCGGCAGGCGATGGGCCGCCCGGATCGCCCGCGTCGCAAAGCCGCGCGGCGAGATGGCGTCGGAGTGTCGGGCGTCGGGCTGTCGGGCGTCGTGGTCGGCCATGCTGCGGCCGATGCTACACCGACTTGTCAGCCGGCTCGCGGGTCGCGTCGGTGAGCTCGCGGGGCGGGTCCGGGGGCTCGTTCGCCTGCCCAGCGGCTGGGCCCTCGTCGACCGGCCGCCCAACCACCGCCTCGTCCATGACCGGGACGCCGGTCACCCGGTTCTTGCCGGCCCGCTTCGAGCGGTACATCGAGTTGTCGGCGGTGATCATCAGCTCGTCGCTGGTCCGACCATCTTCGGGGTAGCTCACGACCCCGATCGAGATCGATGGCTGGATCATCGAGCCGGCCACATCGACGCGCAGCTCGGCCACGCCGAGCCGGATCTTCTCGGCGAGGACGTAGGCGCCGGTCGGATCGGTCTCCGGGAGGAGGACGACGAATTCGTCGCCGCCGTACCGGGCGGAGGTGTCGATCCGCCGGCCACCCTGCCGGATCACCTCGCCGACTCCGCGCAGGACGCGATCACCGAAGAAATGGCCATGCCGGTCGTTGATCAGCTTGAGCTCGTCGAGATCCATCATCAGCAGGCAGAACCCGCGTCCGGATCGCGCGCTCCGGGCGATCTCGCGCTCGACCGCGGCGAAGAAGAATGTCCGGTTGAACAGCCCGGTGAGGTTGTCGATCGTCGACAGGCGGATCGCGGCATCGCGCGCCCGGCGCTGCTCGCGGGCGATGACCATCGCAACGTAGGCGAGCAGGATCAGGGCCGTGATGTTGATCGCGACGATCGCGACCGTCATCGGTGGCAAGCCGCCGGAGCCCGGCGGAGCGATGGCGAAGATGTACGCGACGGACGCCGCAGCCGCCAGCCCGAAGGTGACCCGCGGCGTCACGACGAGCGCGGCACCGCCGACGATGAGCGGGAACGTGAAGAAGAACGGGCTGGCATCGCGCCCGGTGAGGACGACCAGGAGCGTCGCGAACGTCACCGCGACGCTGCCCTCCAGGAGGAACTTCGCCGCTCCGAGGGCGTTCGACGGCAGGAGGTCGTGGACGACGAGGACGAACAGGCCGGCGGCGCCGAGCAGGGCGAAGATCGCCGGCTGGGTGTCGCGCCACAGGCCGGTCAGCGCAACGATCGTCGATGTCGCGAGGATGAAGACCCACGACACCACCCGGACCACGCGGTCGTAGGCACCGGGCGGCACGCCGCCCGGGTCGGTCAGATGAACCTGGCCTGCCTCGCCGAGCACGGCCGCGAGCTCGGCCGTCTTGCGCTCGGCGGGATCGCCGCCGGCCGAGCCGCCCTGGAGCGGTCCGCGCCGGCCGAGCAGCGGCGGGATCACGACCGCGCCCATGACCACGAGGTTGGCCACGACCGCGAGCAGGATCAGGGTCTGCGCCTGGACCGGGTCGACCGGCACGCTCGGACCTCGTCAGGACACGGCGGAACGGGCGTCCCGCATTGGCCGCATCGTAGCGGGTCGGACGCTCGACGGCCGTCTATCGCAAAGCCCAGGCCCGGTGTTGCGCCACGATTTCGGGTGCCACCGCGCACCGGCCGGCCACCCAGCGGCCGGCCGTGGTCCGGACCGCCGCGGGTCGGCATTCCGTCGACCTAGCGGGTGCCCCACTGGTACGACTGCTTGACCATCCGGAGGTAGACGAACGTCTCTGTCTCGCGGACACCATCGATCGGGCGGAGACGCTCGGCGAGGAACCGGAGGAGTCCCTCGTTGTCCTCGCACACGGTCTCGATCAGGATGTCGTACGTGCCCGCGGTAATGACCACGTAGTCCACCTCGGGCATTTCGGCGCACTTTGCCGCGACATCCATCAGGTGGTCGGACTCGCAGCGAATCCCGATCATCGCCATCTGCTGGAAGCCGAGCTTGAGCGGATCGGTGACCCCGACGACCTGCAGGATCCCGCGCTCGACGAGCCGGTTCGTTCGCGCCCGGACGGCTGCCTCGGAGACGCCGAGGTCGGCCGCGATCTGGGTGAACGGTCGGCGACCGTCCTGCTGGAGGTGCTCGATGATCCGCTTGTCGAGCTCCGAGACGTCATCACCGGGCCGGCCGCCCTGGCGGCGGGTGGTCGTCATGGGTGCTTGGACGGCTTGGGCGTCGGCTTGGGCGTCGGCTTCGCGGTCGCCGTCGGTGTCGGCGTCGCCGCCGGGATCGGCGTCCGGCCCGGGACGGCGACGACCGAATGCTGGGCGATCGGCCAGAGAAGCGGGTCGAGGACGGCGAAGACGGTCGCGGCCGTCGCCTGGCGTGCCTGGTCGGGGGTCGATGGAGCACGGGCACTGGTCGGACCGAGCTGGATCAGGATGTTCAGGCCGGCCCAGTTGTAGGGCGCCTCATTGCCGCCCGGAGCAGACCCTGCCGTCCAGTCGAGGGCGCGGGTCAGATCGGCGGCGGTCGTGTACTGGATGATCCGCAGCGGCCAGCCGCCGACCGTGCAGTTGATCTGCTTGACGATCTTCGGATTCCCGTTGCCGAGGTTGGCGTTCGGACATTGGAGCGGGATTCTGGCCGCGACCAGGATCCGGAACATGTCGTCGGCCGTCACGGGCTCGCGGAGATGCGGGTCGGGTGTGACGAGGGGCGTCGGGCTGGCCGACGGTGGCGCGGACGCGACCGCGCTGGGACCGCAGGCGGCGAGGATCAACGCAAGCAGTCCGATCGCCCCGAGCGGCAATCGGCTCCCCCGGCCGGATTGATTCGAATGTCGCATTGACGGCGGGATGCTAGCACGACGATCGCACGGATTGAACCCCTGACAGAAGTACGGGGCGACACGGACCGTGCAGAAATCAGCCTCGGTCGAGGATCGGGAGGACGGCTGCGAATCGCTCGACGGATTGCCGATCGATCGGGTCGAGCACGACCTGGACTTCGCCCACGCCAACCTCCGCGTAGGCGCGCAGGCCCTCGGCGACGACTTCCGGCGAGCCCTCGAGGGGAACGATCCGCCGGGTCGTCGAGGTGTCGCCCATCGTCCGGCCCTGGCCGCCCGGCATCCTGACGTGGACCGCGACCGTCCGGGCGATCTCGGCCGGGTCGCGTCCGACGTCGCGCGCGGCGGCATCGACGATGTCCCGCAGGCGGGCGACGCCTTCGGGCCGGTTGTCGGTGTCGGCGTACCAGGTGTTCCAGGCCTGGACGTGGGGCGCGACGATCCGGAGCATCCGTGGCCCGTTCGAGCCGATCAGGAGCGGCGGTCCGCCCGGCCGCGGTCGCGGCAGGAGCTCGCAGTCGCGGGCCTGGTACCAGCGTCCGTCGAAGTCGATGGCACCATCGCGAAGCAGGGTCCGGAGACTCTCGCCGCGGACGGAGCCATCGACACGCCGCCGATAGGTTGCCTCGGCTCGAAGCACCTGTTCTGCGCCGACTTCGACAAGTCGGTGAAGCCCGAGGACGGCTTCGACGGCATCGACGTCAGCGTTGAAGGGTCGTTGACACTCGATCCCTCT
>JANMCU010000208.1:0-3702 GCA_031361415.1 Chloroflexota bacterium
GCTGGGGCACGACGTACGGCGCGATCCGGAGCGCGGTCGAGCGGCTCCACGGGCAGGGCCGGAGCAGCGTAGCCCACGCTCATCTGCGCCACATCAACCCCTTCCCCGCGAACACCGAGAAGGTCCTCCGTAGCTATCGCCGGGTCCTGATCCCGGAGGTCAATCTCGGTCAGCTCCTGATGCTCATCCGGGCCCAGTTCCTCATCGACGCCGAGGGCTACGACCGGGTCCGCGGCAAGCCGTTCACGATCGCCGAGATTGCGACCCAGGCCGAGCGGTTGCTCAGTCTCGCGGACTAGAGAGATCACGACGCCATGACCGACTTCCAGGCCGACGCCTCCGCACCCGCCCAGCCGCCCCTCAGCTCCGAGAACGCGGCGATCATCCAGCTGACCCGGAAGGACTTTGTGTCCGACCAGGAGGTTCGCTGGTGCCCGGGCTGCGGCGACTACTCGATCCTGGCCCAGACCCAGAAGCAGATGCCCGACTTCGGCGTGCCGAAGGAGAACATCGTGTTCATCAGCGGCATCGGCTGCTCCGGCCGCCTGCCGTACTACATGAACACCTACGGCTTCCACACGATCCACGGCCGCGCCCCGACCCTCGCGACCGGGCTCAAGGCGGCCCGGCCCGAGCTGATGGTCTGGGTGATCACCGGCGACGGTGACGCGCTCTCGATCGGCGGCAACCACATCCTCCACTCGATGCGCCGGAACGTCGATATCACGCTCGTCATGTTCAACAACCGGATCTACGGACTGACCAAGGGCCAGGCGAGCCCGACCTCGGAGTTCGGCAAGAAGACGAAATCGACCCCCGCGGGGACCGTCGATACCCCGATCCAGCCGCTGACGGTCGCCCTCGCCGCCGAGGCGTCGTTCGTGGCGCGCAGCGTCGACACCCACACCGAGCACCTCCAGCAGACCCTTCAGCGGGCCGGGCTGCACCACGGTTCGACATTCGTCGAGGTCCTCCAGAACTGCAACATCTTCAATGACGGGGCGTGGCGCGACTTCACCGACCGCGAGGTCCGCGAGGACCGGATGCTCGTCCTCGAGCACGGCAAGCCGATGACCTTCGGGAAGGACCGCGACAAGGGGATCCGGCTGCGGGGCCTCCACCCGGAGGTCGTGACGATCGGCGAGAACGGCATCGCCGAGTCGGACCTGCTGGTCCATGACGAGCAGGCCGAGGAGCCGTACCTCGCGCTGATGCTGTCGCGGATGTTCTGGCCCGACTACCCGGTCCCGGTCGGCGTCCTGCGCGCCCTTCCGCGGCCGACCCACGACCAGCTGATCGAGCAGCAGATCTCGCAGGCGGTCGCCCGGTCCGGCGCCGGCGACCTCGCCGAGGCGCTCGCGTCGGGCGAGACCTGGACCGTCGAGTAGAGCGGAGAACGCGATGCGCTGCCCGACCTGTGGCCACGAGAACCTGCTCGGCTCGGACGTCTGTGACAACTGCGGCTCGGACCTCGCCGGTCACGACACGCCGCAGTCGCCGACAACGTTTCGCGGCCAGCTCCTCGGCGAGCATCTCGACGCCCTCGGGATCGCCTCGCCCGAGACCCTCGACATCGACGGCAGCGTCGACGAGGCGATCCGGCGGATGCACGACAAGGGCGTCGACTGCATCCTCGTGACCGCCGCGGGCCGGCTCGTCGGCATCTTCACCGACCGGGATGCCGTCGTGAAGGTCGCCGGCCAGGGCGTCGGTTCGCGCTCGATCGCGACCCTGATGACCCGCGACCCGGTCGTCCTCCGCCACGACGAGACGATCGCCGTCGCGATCAACAAGATGGCCGTCGGCGGGTTCCGCCACATCCCGATCGTGGAGCAGGGCCGGCCGACGGGCGTTGTCACCGCACGCGACGTCTTCCGCCACCTCGTCGAGTCGCTCGGCTGACGCCGGGCCCGCTCGAGCGACTCCGCACCGTGGTCGAATCCACCCCGTCCGCCACGCCCAGGCCGTCCGTTGAGCCCGCCGCCCCCGCGCGACCGCTATGCGTCCTCGTCCTCGCCGACGACCTGATCTGGTCGACTCGCCTGGTCGGCCAGGTTCGGGCGGCCGGCTTCGAAGCCCTGCCGGCGCGTTCGGCCGAGGCGTTCCATGCCGGGCTCGACAACGCGGAGGGTGCCATCGTCGATCTGACCAGCCGCGCCTACGACGGCCTCGCCGCGATCGCGGCGGCTCGCGACGCCGGCGTCCCGGTTCTCGCGGTCGGCCAGCACGACGACCACGTCCTTCGGCGCAACGCGCTTGCCGTCGGCGCCGATCGGGTTCTCGCCTATCGCAAGCTGTTCGAGGATGGCCCGGCGTCGATTGCCCGCTGGCTGGCGGCCACGTCGGTCCGTCAACACGATTCCGTCGACCCCGAAGCCACGGAGACGATCACCCGATGACGACGACCGCGACCCATCCGACCATTCCCGCCGAACGCTACGCCGAGCGCCTCCGCCGCCTCGCCGGGCTCGTTCCCGAGCGCGGCCTGGCGGCCTTGCTCGTCGCGGTCGGCCCGGACCTGGACTACCTGACCGGCTACCGGGCGATGCCGCTGGAGCGGCTGACGATGCTCGTGCTGGTCGCCGGGCAGGCGCCGGTCCTGGTGGTGCCGAGGCTCGAGGAAGCCGCCGCACGGGCTGGGACCCGGACCGCGGTCGAGATCGCCACCTGGATGGAGACCGACGACCCGCACGGCCTGGTCGCGGATCTCGTTCGGCGCGGGCGATCGGCTCGGACGCCCTCGACCCGCCCGGCCACGATCGGCGTCTCGGATCGGCTCTGGTCGTCCCAGCTGCTGCGTCTCCAGGCGGCCCTGCCGGACACGACGTGGACGTCGGCGACGAGCGTCCTGCGCGAGCTCCGAATGGTCAAGGACGCCGACGAGATCGAACTGCTCAGGCTGGCCGGCGCGGCGGCCGACCGCGTCGTGAGCCAGATCGCGTCGGGCCGGCTCGTCGGACGGACCGAGGCCGACGTTGCCCGCGAGGTCCGCGACCGGCTCCTCGCCGAGGGCCACGAGCTCGCGGAGTTCGCGATCGTGGCGTCCGGGCCGAACTCCGCCTCGCCCCACCACGAGGCTTCGGGCCGGGTGATCGAGGCCGGCGAGCCGATCGTCCTCGACATCGGTGGCGCGCTCGGCGGATATGGCAGCGACACCACCCGAACGCTGTGGGTGACCGGCGGCGACGAGGCAAACGGGCCGACCGAGGAGTTCCGTCACCTGTTCGGGGTCCTGCTCGCGGCGCAGGTCGCCGCGACCGCGGCGGTCCGGCCCGGCGTCGCGGCCGAGGTGATCGACCGGACGGCGCGCGACATCATCGACGGCGAGGGCTACGGCGAGAACTTCTTCCATCGGACCGGCCATGGGATCGGCCTCGAGGGGCACGAAGAGCCGTACCTGATCGCCGGCAACGCGGAGCCGCTTGGCGAGGGGATGGCGTTCAGCGTGGAGCCCGGGATCTACCTGCCGGGCCGCTGCGGCGCTCGGATCGAGGACATCGTCGTCTGCGGACCGTCCGGTCCGATCGTCCTGAACAACGAGCCACGCGAGTTGCGGGTCGTCAGCGGCTGATCCGGCGGGTCGATGTCGGCGACCCGACGCGCGGACGCATCCGACGACCCGCGACGACCGCGACGACCGCGGTATCATCGATCATCGACGGGCCGGCCCGGCCCGCCTGCACGGCTGACCTGATGATTTCC
>JANMCU010000216.1:0-9175 GCA_031361415.1 Chloroflexota bacterium
GCCGATACCCCCTGCAACACCACCCACGGCAACTTCGACGTCGCCGAGTTCGCCTGGGTCGGCACCCCCGACCCGGTCTCCATCTACGGCCTCTACCTCTCGACCAAGGACCCGTCCCTTGGTGATCACAGCGGCCAGAACTACATCCGGGTCAAGAACCCGGCGCTGGACACGCTGCTGAACACCATCCAGACGACCGTCGATCTGACGAAGATCGGGTCGGCCATGTCGGACATCCAGAAGCTCTACGTCGATCCCGCGAACGCGTTCCCCGAAGTGGCGCTGTACAACTGGACGACGGTGATGCTCAAGTCACCGAAGCTCCACAACATCGCCAACAACGGCAGCTCGTCCGTCCAGACGTGGAACATCGAGGACTGGTGGCGGGACAAGTAACCCGGTACCGGACCTGAATCGGTTCACTCGACGTTGAACCTCTCCGCGGGACTATCGCTACGGCGACAGTCCCGCGGACGGCATCTGAGGACAGCGACATGACTCGCTACATCGTGCGCCGACTGATCGGGATCGTTCCGACGTTGTTCGTCGTGTCGCTCCTCATCTACAGCATCCTGCTCGCGGCCCCAGGTGGGCCCGAGCAGCGCTTCGCACAGAACCCGAAGATCACGACGGCCCAGATCGATGCGTTCCGGCATCGCTGGGGCCTCGATCAGCCGATCCCCATCCAGTACTGCCGGTGGGTCGGGATCTGCAACCCGGACGGCCAGGGTCTCGGGATCTTCATCGGCAACAGCGGCCTTCCGAATCTCCTGCCGAGCTTCCTCGGCGGCGGCGACAATGGCGTTCTCCACGGCGATCTCGGCTATTCGTCGTCGAGCGGCGCGACCGTCGCCTCGCTCATCGGAGCGCGCGTCCTGCCGACCGCGATCCTCGCTGGCGTGTCCCTGTTCGTGTGGATCTTCATCGCCGTCATCACCGGGGTGCTGGCCGCGGTCCGGAGATACAGCAAGGCCGATACGGCGATCACGATCTTCAACTACGTCGGCTTCGCCTTCCCGACGTTCTGGCTCGGCCTGATGCTGATCCTCATCTTCTCGGCCGGCCTGAAGATCCTGCCCGCCAGCGGCATGTGGGACGCCCGGACGGTGCCCATCTTCGGCAGCCCGGAGTACTGGACCTTCTTCGGCCATAATCCAGGCGGCGCCCTGCTCGACCTCGGACGGCACCTGATCCTGCCGGTCGTGACCCTCGTCTTCGTCAACATCGCGGGCGACTCGCGGTTCATCCGGGCGGCGATGATCGACTCATTGAACCAGGACTACGTGCGGACGGCCCGAGCGAAAGGTGTCTCCGAGCGGAGCGTGATCTTCCGCCACGCGCTGCGCAATGCGCTCCTGCCGGTCGTGACGAACATCGCACTCGAGCTGCCATTCCTGTTCGCGGGCGCGATCGCGACCGAGACGATCTTCAGCTGGCCGGGCATGGGACTCGCCTACATCCAGGCGGTCAACGGATACGACTACCCTGTTCTGATGGGCATTCTCGTCATCACCGCGGTCGTCGTAGTGGCCGCCAACCTGCTGGCCGACATCCTGTATGCGGTCGTCGACCCCCGGATCAGTTATGGCTGACATCATCGGACCCGTCGACCTCCCGCCGGCAACGCCCCAGACCGACTACGACGTCCAGCTCGAGTCGCTCAACCAGTGGCAGATCGCCTGGCGACGGTTCAAACGTCATCGGATGGCCCTGATCGGCTCGACGATGTTCTTCGGGATGGTCGTGATCGGGATCGTCGCGCCGTTCTTCCTGCAGTTCGACAGCTACAAGATTCCGACCCCGGACGTGCACGTCGTCGCCGGCCGTCCGCCGAGCATCAACCACCTGATGGGTGAGACCGGGCGCCTCCAGTGGGACGTCCTGACGCTCGTCGTCAACGGCATCCGGACCTCGCTCCTGATCGGCGTCATCGCCTCGGCGATGGGCGCGGTCATCGGCACGATCGTCGGCGGCGTCGCCGGCTACTTCGGTGGCTGGACCGACACGATCCTGATGCGGATCGTCGACGCTCTGCTGGCCCTGCCTCTGCTGTTCGTGATCCTGGTCTTCACCAAGTTCCTGGGATCCGGCAGCTGGGTCAGCGTGACGATCATCTTCGGGATCTTCGGCTGGCTCGGGATCGCCCGGTTGGTCCGGGCGGTGATCCTCAGCCTGCGCGAGGCGGACTATGTCGATGCCGCGAGAGCGGCGGGAGTGTCCGACCGTCGGATCATCTTCCGCCACCTGATCCCGAACGCGCTGTCGCCGATCATCGTTGCGACGACCCTCGGGGTGGCCGGGGTGATCATCGGCGAGGCGTTCATCAGCTTCCTCGGGTTCGGCGTCGACTTCTCGACGCCGACCCTGGGCAACATCCTCAACGGATCGCTCGGCTTCATCAGCCAGGGCAACTGGTGGTGGGCGTTCTTCCCGGGCGCGTCGATCGTCGTGATCGTCCTCGGGATCAACTTCATGGGTGACGGTCTGCGCGACGCCCTCGATCCGCGGACGAAGATATGACCGAGACCACCGTCAATCCCACCGAGGCCAGCGTTGCTCGCGAGCGGCGCGCCGGCGTCGGCGAGGTGCTGCTCGACGTGCGCGACCTGCGGACCTACTTCCACGTCATGGACGGGACGGTGAAGGCGGTCGACGGGGTGTCGTTCTCGATCCGGCGCGGTGGCCGGCTCGCCCTGGTCGGGGAGTCCGGCTGCGGCAAGAGCGTCACCGCCCTCTCGATCATGCAGCTGATCGACGTCCCGCCCGGCGAGTTCGCCGGCGGCGAGATCATCTTCGACGGCGTCGACCTGCTCAAGCTCAAGTCGTCGGAGCTGCGCAAGATCCGCGGCGGCGAGATCGCGATGATCTTCCAGGAGCCGATGACGTCGCTCAACCCGGTCATGTCGGTCGGCGATCAGATCATGGAGGCCGTGCTCCTCCACCACAAGGTCAACCACAAGGGCGCACTCGAGATCGCGACCCAGGCCCTGCGCGACGTCGGGGTCGCCGACCCGACCCGGCGCGTGAAGCAGTTTCCGCACGAGCTGTCGGGCGGGATGCGGCAGCGGATCATGATCGCGATGGCGCTGAGCTGCGACCCGCAGTTGATCATCGCCGACGAGCCCACGACAGCCCTCGACGTGACGATCCAGCGCCAGATCCTCGAGCTGATCAAGGTGGTCCAGGAGCGCACCGGCGCGGCGCTCCTCCTGATCACACACGACCTCGGCGTCGTGGCCGAGACTGTCGACGACGTGGCCGTGATGTACGCGGGCCGAGTGGTCGAGACCGGCACGGTCGAGGAGGTCCTGCTCCATCCCAAGATGCCGTACACCCGCGGCCTCCTCGAGTCGATCCCGTCGCAGGCCAAGCGCGGTCAGCGTCTGTCGGCGATCAAGGGCTCCGTCCCCAATCCGTTCCGGATGCCGAACGGCTGCAAGTTCGAGCCGCGCTGCCCGTACGCCTGGGAGACGTGCTCCGAATCCGAGCCCGGGTTGATCCAGCTCGGCGTCGATCGGACCGCACGGTGCTGGCTTGACGACCCGCGATTCCGCGATCGCCTGACCGATTACGAAGCGAGCTTGTCGGGAGGGCTGGAGTGACAGGGGAGGTCGGAGCGACGGAGCCGGTCGGCAGCGAGGCTCGCAAGCCCGGACCGTCGGGCCAGCAGGACTCGGGTCACGGCGGCGGCAAGACCCTCGTCAAGATCACGAACCTCAAGACCTACTACCCGATCCGGGCGGGGATCCTCCGACGGGTCGTCGGCAATGTCCGGGCCGTCGACGATGTCTCGTTCGAGATCCGGCGCGGCGAGGTCTTCGGCCTCGTCGGCGAATCCGGCTGCGGCAAGACGACCCTCGGCCGGACCCTTCTCCGGCTCGAGGAGCCGACGGCCGGCGAGGCCGTGTTCGACGGCATCGACATCCTGAGCCTGAAGGGCAAGCGCCTCAAGGAAATGCGCCGGCGAATGCAGGTGATCTTCCAGGATCCGGTCGGCTCGCTCAACCCGCGCATGCCGGTCAGCGACCTGATCGGCGAGGGCCTTCTCGCCCAGGCGACGCCCGAGAACAATTGGGGCAACCGGAAGGTCCGCGACAAGCGCGTCGCCGACTATCTCGAGGAGGTCGGCCTCCGACGGGAGTACACCCGTCGCTATCCCCATGAATTCTCCGGCGGGCAGCGCCAGCGGATCGGGATCGCCCGGGCGCTCGCCCTCGCCCCGGAGTTCATCTTCGCCGACGAGCCGGTGTCGGCCCTCGACGTCTCGATCCAGTCACAGGTCCTCAACCTGCTCCTCGATCTGCGCGAGCGGTTCGACCTGACCTACCTGTTCGTCGCCCACAACCTGTCGGTCGTCCAGTACATCAGTGACCGGGTCGGGGTGATGTACCTCGGCAAGCTGGTCGAGGTCGCGGACGTGGGCGAGCTGTACGCGAACCCGCGCCACCCATATACGGTCGCACTCCTGTCGGCGGTGCCCGATCCGGATCCGCGCGTCCGCAAGCGCCATCTCGTCCTCAAGGGCGACGTGCCGTCACCGGCCGCGCCGCCGTCGGGCTGCCGATTCCACACCCGGTGCTGGCTGTACGAGCAGCTCGGCCGGCCGGAGCAATGCACGACCCAGGACCCGGAGCTGCGCGTCCTCGACCAGACCGGTCATCACGCGGCGTGCCATTTCGCCGAGCGGGTCAGCGAGCCGGCGATCCAGGAGACCGCCGCGAAGCAGGATGTGATCGAGACCGCCGACGTCATCGAGCCGCCCGCCTCGGACGACAACGCTGCGCCCGAGACGCCCCTCGCGAACTGAGTCGGGGCCCCGCCAGGGCGCCGTCAGGCGGTCGCCGTTCCCTTGCCCGCGGCCGCGCCTCGGAAGTGGCACGCCACGAGATGGTCGTCACCCGCGTCGAGGAGCGGCGGCTCGCTGGTCGCGCAGATGGCCGGCCCGCCGAGCTCGGCCCGGAGCTGGCAGCGCGGATTGAAGTGACAGCCGGACGGCGGGTTGACGGGCGAGGGGACGTCGCCGCGGAGGATGATCCGCTTTCGGCGCAGCTCCGGGTCCGGGATCGGAATCGCGGACATCAGGGCCTGGGTGTAGGGATGCTCGGGCGCCCGGAACATCTCGCGCCGGTCGGCGAGCTCGGCCACCTTGCCGAGGTACATCACCGCGACCCGGTCGCTGATGTGCTCGACGACGCCCATGTTGTGGGCGATGAACAGGTAGGTCAGCCCCAGCTCGCGCTGGAGGGCCTTGAGCTCGTTGAGGACCTGGGCCTGGATGGACACGTCGAGAGCGGAGACCGGTTCGTCGCAGACGACGAGATCGGGCCGGACGATCAGGGCCCGCGCGATCCCGATCCGCTGGCGCTGGCCACCCGAGAACTCGTGGGGATAGCGCCGGTAGTGGTACGGCGCCAGGCCGACCAGGTCCATCATCGTCTGGACGCTCTTCCGGCGTTCGCTCGACGACCCGATTCCATGGATCCGGAGGCCCTCGCCGATGCTGTCCCCGATCGGCGTGCGCGGGTCGAGCGACGCGTACGGGTCCTGGAAGATGATCTGCATCCGCCGCCGGTACGGCTTGAGCGCCTTGCCACCGAGGCTCGCGATGTCCTGCCCGTCGAAGCGGATCGAACCCGACGTCGGGTCGATCAGGCGGAGCAGGAGCCGGCCGACGGTCGTCTTGCCGCAGCCCGACTCACCGACGAGGCCGAGCGTTTCGCCGCGCCGGATGTCGAAGCTGACCCCATCGACCGCCTGGACCGAGGCGACCGTCCGCTGGAGGACGCCGCCGTGGATCGGGAAGTGCTTGACCAGGTCGCGGACCTCGACGAGCGGCGAACCGGGGTCCGGATCGATGTGCTCGCCGGCGCGCGACTGAACGGCGCTCATCCGAGGCGGCCGACGATCGTGCCCGCCGCGGCCGCGCCGGCGTCCGAGGCGGCACCCGAGGCGAGGACCTCGGCGGCGTCGGCATCGGTTCGCGGAACCCAGCCGGCCGGCCGCGGGAGTGGGCGCCCGTTGACGTCGTGGTAGAGCCAGCAGCGGACTTCGTGACCGGCCTCGAGGGGATGGAGCCCCGGGTGAACGTCGATCGCCATCGCGTTGTCTTCGGCGACCCGCGACGCGCAGCGTGGCGCGAACCGGCAGCCCTTCGGGAGGTCGATGAGGTTCGGGACGTTGCCGGGGATGACGCTCAGGCTGTCGCGGACCTTGCCGACCACCGGGATCGACGCGATCAGGCCGCGCGTATACGGGTGGCGCGGCTCGCGGAACAGGGTCGCGACGTTCGCCTGCTCGACGATCTCGCCGGCATACATGACCGCGACCCGATCGGCCATCTCCGCGACGACGCCCAGATCGTGCGTGATCAGGATGATCGCGGTCCCGGTCTGCTCGCGCAGGTTGCGCATCAGGTCGAGGATCTGGGCCTGGATCGTCACGTCGAGCGCGGTCGTGGGCTCGTCGGCGATCAGCAGCTCGGGCTCGCAGGCGAGGGCCATCGCGATCATCACCCGCTGGGCCATGCCGCCGGACATCTCGTGCGGATATGCCTTCAGGCGCCGCTCCGGATCGGGGATGCCGACCATCCGGAGGAGCTCGAGCGCGCGCGCCCGGGCCGGACCGCGCTTCATCCCCCGATGGAGCTCGAGGACCTCGCCGATCTGGCGGCCGACGTCGCGGACCGGGTTCAGCGACGACTGCGGCTGCTGGAAGATCATGCTCATGCGGTCGCCCCGGAGCTTCCGCATCTCGTCGCCCTTGAGCTTGAGCAGGTCGCGGCCGTCGAAGATGACCTCGCCGCCGTCGACCGCACCGGGCTTCGCGACGAGGCCCATGATCGACAGGGACGTCACGCTCTTGCCGCAGCCCGACTCGCCGACGAGGCCCATGATCTCGCCGCGGCTGACGTGGAAGTCGATTCCGTCGACCGCCTTGACGAGGCCGTCGCGGGTCCGGAACGACGTGCGCAGGTCCTTGACCTCGAGCAGCGGCCGATCACCGGGCTCGAGCTTCGGGCGCCGGGCCGACGCGGGGACCAGCTCCTCGACGGCCGCGTGCTCCGCGATTGATTCGGTCATCGCCCCGCGCCTCTCCGCCGGCCGATCATCGATTCAGCCGCGGATCGAGGGCATCACGGAGCCCGTCGCCGAGGAGGTTGAACCCGAAGACCGTGAGGACCAGGGCGAGACCCGGGAAGAACACGAGGTGCGGCGCCGTGAAGAGCTTGCCGCTGTCGAGCCCGATCATCGAGCCCCATTCAGCGAGCGGCGGCTGGGCTCCGTAGCCCAGGAAGGAAAGGGCGGCGACGTCCAGGACCGCACCGCCGATGCCAAGGGTTCCGGCCACGATCAATGGCGTGATCGAGTTCGGCAGGACCCGCCGAAAGAGGATGCCCGCCGGGCTTTCGCCGAGCGCCCGCGACGCGGTGACGAAGTCGGATTCCTTCACCGTCAGGACCGACGCGCGCATGATCCGGGCATAGATCGGGATGGCCACGATCCCGATCGAGAGCTGTGCATTGATCAGGCTCTGGCCGAGCGCGGTCACGATGGCGATCGCCAGGAGCAGGGCCGGAAACACCAGCACCACGTCCATCATGCGCATGAGGATGTTGTCGACCCAGCCGCCGGCAAATCCGGCGACCAGCCCGATCAGGGTGCCGATGATGATGGCGAAGCCGACGGTACCGAAGCCGACGAACAGGGAAACCCGGGCACCGTGGACGACCCGGCTGAACACGTCGCGAACGTTCGAATCGGTGCCCATCAGGAGTTCCGGCTCAGTGGTTGGGCAGCCGAGCAGGTGGATGCAGGGCGGCGACGACTTCTTGACCCCATCGACCACGCCGAGCAGGACCTGGTCGGGCGGGTGGGTCGAGATCTGATCCGCGAACAGCGCAGTCAGCAGGAGGAAGCCGAGGATCGTCAGGCCCACGATCGCGTTGCGCTGGCGCAGGATGTTGCCGAGCGTGTCCCGCCAGATGCCGCTCGTGCGGACCTTGCCGTCGACCAGCTCGGCCTGGACGAGCGAAGTCATCGCGAGGCCCTCATGTCAGGCGGACGCGCGGATCGAGGAACGCGTACGACACGTCCACGACGAGGTTGATGAACAGGTAGATGATCGCGATCACGAGCACGAACCCCTGGACGGTCGGGAAGTCACGGCTGGCGATGGCCTCGGCGACGGCTCGCCCGACACCCGAGAGGTTGAAGATCGTCTCGGTCAGCACGGCTCCGCCGAACAGGCTCCCGAGCTGGAGCCCGACGATCGTCGTCACCGGCAGCATCGCGTTCGGGAGGCCGTGGTGCCGGACGACGTTCCGTTCGGTCAGGCCCTTGGCCCGGGCGGTCCGGACGTAGTCGAGGCCGAGCACGTCGAGCAGGCTCGAGCGGGTGATCCGGGCGATGATCGCGAGCGGGATCGTGCCGAGCGCGATCGCTGGCAGGATCAGGTGGCGGATCGCGTCGCCCAGCACGGCCCATTGGCCCGTGACGAGCGCGTTGAACGTGTAGATGTTCGAAAGGAACTCGATGATTCCGCGCGGGACGCCAGTCCAGCTCGTCAGCCCCCAGCTCGTGGCGAGCGGGACGATCGTCAGCCCCGGGGTCAACCGGCCCGAGGGCGGCAGCGCGAACGGCGTTCCCTTCAGGAGGATGGCGAAGACGAAGGCGAGCAGGAGGCCGAGCACGAAGATCGGGATCGACACGCCGATGTTCGCGCCGGCCATCGTCACGACGTCGATGACGGAGTTGCGTTTGTACGCCGAGATCACCCCGAGCAGGACGCCGACCGTCACCGCGAAGAGCATCGCCGCGAGGGCCAGCTCGATCGTCACCGGGAGACGCTGGATCAGCAGGTCCATGACGCTCTGCGAGCTCTTCACGGACGTTCCGAGGTCGCCATGGGAGAGCGCACCCAGGTACGTCCCGAACTGGACCGGGATCGGCTGATCGAGGCCGTGGGCGTGGTCATAGGCGGCGCAGACGGCGTCCGTTGCCCGTTCGCCGAGGAGCGCCCGGCACGTGCTGCCCGGCAGGACGTGGCCGAGGAAGAAGACCAGGACGAGGATGCCGAAGAGGACCGGAACGGTGAGCAGAATGCGGCGGACGATGTAGCGGAGCATCCCGACCTCTGGTCAGAAAGGCAGAAGGGGGCGCGGCCTGAGCCGCGCCCC
>JANMCU010000230.1:0-4380 GCA_031361415.1 Chloroflexota bacterium
CGATCGGACGCCTGCCGCGAGCACCTTCCGGCCCTCGTCGAGGCCGCCGCGACGATCGGGGCGGCGCAGATCCAGAACCGCGGGACGCTCGGGGGCAACATCGCCAATGCCTCGCCGGCGGGCGACACGCTGCCGGTTCTCCTCGCCCTCGACGCGGCGATCGTCGTCGGCGGGCCGCGCGGCGAGCGAACAATCCCGGCGGTCGACTTCTGGGTCGCGTATCGCCGGACTGCGCTGGCACCGGACGAGCTCATCCTGCGCGTCCGGATCCCGGTCGCCGGTGGCCGCGAGGCCCGCTTCCGCAAGATCGGGACGCGCCGGGCCCAGGCGATCAGCAAGGTCGTCCTCGCCGTGGCCTGGCGGGAGAGCCGTCTCGCGCCCGTCGGCCGCTGGACCGAGGTCCGGGTCGCCCTCGGATCCGTCGCCGACAGGCCGATCCGGGCGACCGCGACCGAGGCCGTGCTCGAGGGGTCCACACCGAACCCCGAGACGGCCGACGCCGCAGCCGAGGCGCTCGCGGCCGAGATCCACCCGATCGACGACGTTCGCTCGACCGCCGACTACCGACGCGTGGTCGCCGCGCGGGCACTGCATCGGATGATCCGCGACGCGGGCGGCTGGTAGGACCGCCGTGGGATCGTGACCGAACGGGGGCGCGACCCGCTCGACGGTGTGCGGCCCGGCCGCCGCCGCTCGTTCTGGCTGCGCGAGGCGCTCGGTGCAGAGCCGTCAGCGTTGGCGGCCGATGTCGCGGCGCCGCCGTTCGCCGGTCGCGGTCGGGCCGATGTCGCGATCCTCGGCGGCGGCTACACCGGGTTATGGACCGCGCTCCGGATCCGCGAGCTGGAGCCGGCCGCGCGCATCGTGCTCCTCGAGCAGGACCTGTGCGGCTCCGGTCCGTCCGGCCGAAACGGCGGCTTCGTCACCGGCTGGTGGGATGAGCTGCCGGGGCTGATCCGACAGTTCGGCGAGGCCGAGGCGGTTCGGACAGCGCGGGCCCTCGACGCGGCGATCGGGTCGCTCGGTCCCTGGGCGACCGACCACGCGGTGGACGTCGGGCTCGTCGAGCGCGGGTTCCTCCAGGTCAGCGCGGCTCCCACCCAGGACGGGGCGTGGCTCGAGGCGACCGAGGCATGCGCCCGTGTCGGCGAAGGCGACCGGTGGTTCGCGCTGACTCCGGCGGAGGTTGCCGAGCGCGCCAGCTCTTGGGTGTTCCGGGCGGGCGCCTTCATGCCGGGCGCTGCGACGGTCCAGCCGGCGCGCCTCGCGCGCGGGCTGCGCCGCGTTGCGCTCGAGCAGGGGATCGTCATCCACGAGCGGACGAGCGCCGTGCTCCCGTCCGATCCAGCCCGCCGAGGCCCGGTCGGCGCGGCCGCGAACGGCCCCGTCGAGATCGCCACGACCTCGGCCGAGGGCGCCGGGGTCATCGAGGCCAACCAGGTCGTCGTGGCGACGAACGCGTGGGCCGGCAACTGGCGCCCGGTCGCGCGACGCCTGCTCAACTGGTCAAGCTACATCGTCATCACCGAGCCGATCCCCGACCGCCTCGCCGAGATCGGCTGGACCGGTGGTGAGGGCATCGCCGACGCGCGGTTCACCCTCCACTACGCCCGGACGACGGCCGACGGCCGGATCGCGCTCGGCGGTGGTGGCGGTCGAGCCGGGTTCGGCGGCCGGATCGGATCCTCGTTCACCGCCGACGCGGGCGCGGCACGGCGAGCAGCCAACGGCCTCCGGCGCTGGTTTCCGAGCCTGGTCGACGTCCGGATCGATGACGCATGGGGCGGCCCGATCGACATCACCGACGACCACCGGCCGTGGTTCGGGACGCGGCCGGGTGGCCGGATCCATCACGGGCTCGGGTACAGCGGCAACGGCGTCGCCGCGGCGATCCTGGGCGGACGAATCCTCGGGGCGCTCGCGACCGGACGCGCTCGCGACGACGAGGATGCGAGCCTGCCGATCGTCGGCGCTGGAGCGACGCCGCGGGCGTTTCCCCCGGAGCCGCTTCGAAGCGTCGGCGCGCGTGTGTTCCGCGAGGCGATGGTCCGTCGCGAGCGGGCGGAGGAAGCCGGTCGCGAGCCATCGCGGGTCGTCCGCGAGATCAGCCGAATCCCGCGCCGGCTGGGCTACCACCTGGGCCCCGAGTGAGAATTCAGTGACCGAGATGGCGCCTGGGGAACCGGTCGGCACGGTTGTCGGCCGCATCTGGCCAATCACGGTCGTCGCGCGTTGGATCGATCCCGGATACAGTCGACGCGAATGGGTCTGGGAGCTTGCTGTCGTGGCGGCCATCGCCTGGATGGGATTGGCCGGCGTGGTTGTCGGTGGTCGGGCGCATGTCGTTCTCGTTGGCATCGCTGGCATCAGCGGAGTGGCGCTCGCCTGGCGTCGCACCAGGAGCCGACCAGATCCGAACGAGCTCGTCCTCGAACCCGAACGGCTCCGGGTGCGACAGGGCGTCGGAGGACCTTGGTTGGAACTGCCGAGGAAGAACGCCAACGTTCTCGTCGCAGCCGAGACCGGGCTCGATTGGCGTGACCGGAACGTCGCGCTGACGGACGCGACGGGGCGCGTCCTCGTCCGGCGGACCTGTCGCCTGAACGCGAATGGGATCGGCGCCAGACGCGAATGAACAGTCTCATCCTCCTTGCGTCCGCGCTGTTCGTCTGCGGCATCGCGATCCTCGGCTCCGTGTCCCTGCATCCAGCCGACGCGATTGCCTTTATCCCGCCCGGTCTCGTCGTGGTCGCGGTCTCGATCCGAGGGCTCCTGCCGTGAGCGACGAGCATCCGAACGCGGCGGCCTATCGCCGCGCCGCCGACGCCTTCCGGGCCGGCGACCTGGCGACCATTGAGTCGCTGGTGGATGAACACGTTGTCTGGCACGTCCCGGGCCACCATCAACGCGCTGGCGATATCGTCGGTCGGCCGGCCCTGATCGAGTTTCTCGCGGGCCTTGCGAGGATCGGCTTCTGGCTGCGCGAGCACGACGTGTTCGGGAGCGAAGACCACGTCTGCGCGCTGAGTGTCATGGGCTCGCGGCGGCCGGGCGTCGAGATCGAGACCCGGGTCGTGAGCATCTTCCACTTCCGCGATGGCCGACAGATCGAGCGCTGGTTCTTTCCCGAGGACGCCGTAATCTGGGACGGGATCTTCGCGGACGCCCCCAGGATGGGCCAATGATCGAGATCGCCGGGGCGCCCGTCGCCGGCACGGACGAGATCCTGACGCCGGACGCGCTCGCCTTCCTCGCGGACCTCGAGGCGACGTTCGGGTCGCGGCGCGAGGTGCTCCTCCAGGCACGGCGCGATCGCCAGGCGGCGATCGACAGCGGTGCCGATCTCGATTTCGACCCGCTGACGGCCGATCTCCGGGCCGCCGACTGGACCGTCCCCGCGGCACCCGCCGACCTCGACGATCGACGGGTCGAGATCACCGGACCTGCCGAGCCGAAGATGATGATCAACGCCCTCAACTCGGGCGCCCGCGTCTTCATGGCCGATCTCGAGGACGCGCTCAGCCCAACCTGGGCGAACGTCGTTGGCGGCCAGGTCGCATTGCGCGACGCGGTCCGGGGCGAGCTGGCCTACACGAGTCCCGAGGGCAAGGCCTACCGGGTCGGGGAGCGGCCCGCGCAGCTGGTCGTCCGGCCACGCGGCTGGCACCTCGAGGAGCGCCACGTCCTCGTCGACGGCCGGCCGATGAGCGCCTCGCTCGTCGACGCCGGGCTGTACCTGTTCCACAACGGAGTCGAACGCATCCGGCGCGGCAGCGCGCCATACTTCTACCTGCCGAAGCTCCAGTCGGCGGCCGAGGCCGCGCTCTGGCACGACGTGTTCGCCCGGGCAGGGGAGCGCCTCGGGATAGCCGCCGGCTCCGTCCGAGCGACCGTCCTGATCGAGACGATCCACGCCGCATTCGCGATGGACGAGATCCTCCACGCGCTGGGGCCGCACGCCACAGGCCTGAACGCCGGGCGCTGGGACTACCTGTTCAGCTGCATCAAGACGTTCCGCGGCCGGCCGGACCGGATCCTGCCGGAGCGCGCCCAGCTGACGATGACCACACCGTTCATGCAGGCATATACCGAGCTGCTCGTCCGGACCTGTCATCGGCGCGGTGCCCATGCGATCGGCGGGATGGCCGCATTCATCCCATCGCGCCGCGACCCGGTCGCCAACGATGTGGCGATGGCCAGGGTTCGCGAGGACAAGGAGCGCGAGTCGCGCGACGGCTTCGACGGGACGTGGGTCGCTCATCCGGACCTCGTTCCGCTCGCGACCGAGATCTTCGACGGGGTCCTCGGCGATCGACCGAACCAGAAGGAGCGCGGTCGCGACGAGGTCCACGTGACCTCCGGCGAGCTCCTCGACTTCGC
>JANMCU010000077.1:0-8580 GCA_031361415.1 Chloroflexota bacterium
CGAGATCGACGGGGGTCCGGCCTACGGGGAGGACGCGTGGTCGGGACGCAAAGTCGCGATCGGCGATGCCGTGATCCGGATCGGCGGGGCCGTGCCGCGCTGCGTGCTGACGGCCCGCGACCCCGTCACGCACGAGCGCGACCTCGACACGCTGCGTATGTGCCCGCCGGGAGGTACCTGCTGTGGAGCGACATCCCGAACGACCGGATGCTCCGGTGGGACGAGACGACGGGCTCGGTGGGCGTGTTCCGGCAGCCGGCCGGTTACACGAGCGGGAACACGCTCGACCTTCAGACGTGACTGACGACAAACAACCATCCGCTCCAGCGCTCGCCCGCGCGATCGAGGCGCGCCGCGAGGACGCAGCCTTTCGAGCGCGCCTGCAACTCTCGCTTGCGCCTTCCGGGGTGTCCTCGAGCGACTCGCCCGGTAGCAAGAAGGGCCATCCGTCCCACCTCGATATCGTCGAGGCTCGAGGGTCGCCTTCCCTGCGAGCTACGAGGTCGTCTGGAATCCGTACATGCCGGCGAGATGCGTCGCCGGTCAGTCGTCTCTCGAGTGCGCGCGGGTGATGAAGCAGAAGCAGTACTCGTCGATGCCGCCGGAGCCGTCCCCGGGAGCGAGGAAGTGCAGCTTGTCCACCATGTGGTTGTGACCGCCGGCGAGGTAGCGGAATCGTCCGGTCGCTTCCAGGATGTTGAGTTCGTACGTGCCGTCGACGCTGTTTCCGCCGTGCCCGTCGTCGACGGTCACGGTGTCGCTCACGGGAGTGAACTCCATCGCGATGCTTCCCCCGGGGAGGTCATAGGCGCAGAGCATCCCGGTGAACTGGACGTAGAAGTCGCCGATCGGATCTTTCTCGCTCGGGTGGCCGGGAACTCCGATGATCGGATAGATCTCTGTCGTCGAGTACGAGCCATCGCTCAGATTGATGCTCGACAGGCCGAGGTCAGGCCCGTGCACCACCGGCGTGTAGAGCCCTTTCAGCAGCAGGACGAGAAGATCGCTGTGTCGCCCATCCTTCTCGCCGGCGATCGCCTGCTCAGGCAGCGGAAGCAGAGCGACGAGCGCTCCGCCGAGCACCGTTCTCCGGGTGATTGCGACCTTTCGGGTCACGCCTCCGCCCTCCTCCGAGAGTCGACTCGATGATTGTAACCATAGTCACAACCTCATGTCAAACCTGGCATCTCGTGCTACGAGCACACGGCGAAGCCGGAGGTGAGCCCAGTACGCCTCATCGGGAGCTGGGCGGTGCGGGGGTGTCGGCCGGATCCGGTCCAGCGGGTGCCAGGATGCGAGCGAGCTGGTCGCGCGACTCGATCTCGAGCTTCCGGTAGACGCGGTGGAGGTGCGCTTCGATCGTCTTGACGCTGAGAAAGAGCTGAGCGGCGACGTCGCGATTGCTGGCGCCGGCGGCGACCGCCAGAGCGACACGCAGCTCCTGCGGCGTGAGTGCTTCAGCGGTGCCGGCTTGGGGTCGCACCGGAAGCGTCTCGCCAGCCGCGCGGAGCTCGTCGCGCGCGCGTTCCGACCATGCCGGCGCGCGCATCCGCTCGAACGAAGCCAGGCCGGCGCGGAGCTGCTCGCGCGCCTCGACGCGACGGCCCGCGCGACGGAGTCGCTCGCCGTAGCAGAGCCTGCTTCTTGCCTCCTCCCACGGGATCGACAGGCTGCTGAATCCATCGATCGACTCCAAAAACGGCGCGTCGAACTGCTCGTCCAGTAGGCCACGGCAGCGCGCGAGCGCTGCAAAACCCCACGCTTGTTGCACGCGGGGAGCGACCCGCTCGAGCGTCTCGGGGGCGGCGGCCGGCCGGCCGAGACGGACGTACGCCTCGGCCAGCTCGAACGGGGCTGTGCAGACACCGAACGAGTGTGGGAAGTCGAGGTCGACGCCGGCCTCGAGGGCGGTGCTCGCGGCCTCCAGTTCTCCGAGACCAAGGTGCAAGCGGCCGAGCAGACAGGCAGACGAGTTCCAGCCGAGCCACGAGATCGGGCCGGGGAGGCATGCCTCCGCCTGGGCGAGGTAGAAGAGGCACTCCTCGCGCTCGCCCCGGATCGAGGCCGCGTCGCTGAGGTACCAGCCGCCCGAACGCTCGACGTTCGCCTGCCCGGTCTCGCGCCCGATCGTCTGAGTCTCACCTGCGGCGGCCACCGCGGCATCGAGGTCGCCGGCAGCCATGTGCAAACCGGACAGCGCCTCGCAGGCGTACGCCACCACGCTCAGCGCCCCTTGCTCCCGCGCCCGCGCAAGCGCCAGCGTGGCGAGGTCGCGAGCAAGCTGGAATTCGCACAGCCAGCCGTACGCGGTGGCCACGGCGACGAGATTGTAGAGGTCGTCTTCGGTGCCGGTCGCGGTGTCAAGTTCCGCGCGGAGCCGCTCGACGAACCGCCGCGCCTCCGCCTGCTCGCCGAGCAGGAGCAACGCCGCGCCGAGCCAGGGAGTCTCGCGCGCATCGAGCGCGACTGCCTCCGACCGCGCCAGCCGTACGGCGACCGCCGCCGTGGCGAGGGGCGTGTCATGGTCGGTGGCGCAGAACGCACAGTCGAGAGCGACGCCCGCGAGCATGGCGGCGCGACGCCCATCGAGCGGGGCGACGCGGACGGCCTCATCGAGCAGCAGCGCGTGCGTCCCGTCCATCTCGCCGCGGAAGAAGGCGATGCGGCCGCGCAGCATCTGCGCGTCAGCGCGGAGCAACGGATCGGCCGATCGTTCCTCGGCGGCGTCCAGCAGTTCGATCGCTCGCCGCCAACGGCCCGCGAGCCAGGAGGCGTCGGCGGCAGCGAGTTCTCGCCGTGCTCGTGACTCGTCGTCGGGCGTCAGACTCGCCGCCCGCTCGTGTGTGCGCGCCGCCGCTGCGTAGCCGGTACGCGAGCGCGCCTCGTGTGCGACCGCCTCGAGCTCCGCCGCGACGGCCTCGTCGGGCTCAACCGTGGCAGCTGCACGGTGCCACGCGCTGCGGGCTGCCTGCCAGTTTCCACGCAGCGAATCGGCGATCGCACGGTGCGCAGCGCGGCGTTCGCGAGCGGCGGCGCTCTGGTACACCGCCGACCGCACCAACGGATGCCTGAACTCGATGCGTCCATCGCCGACCCGGATCAGGCCTGCGGCCTCGACCTCCTCGAGACTGCCATCCGCGAGGCCAAGGCAGGCCGCGGCGTTGCGGACGGTCGCGGTCTCACCCGAGTCGTCGGCGGCCACGACGAGGAGGAACGCTCGACCGGCCGCCGTGAGCTGCGAGGCACGTCGTGCGAACGCGGCCTCGAGCCTGGCGGAGATCGGGATCGGCGCGTCGAGAGGCTCCACCACGGCGTCATGGTTGTCCAATTCCAACACGGCCAGTGGGTTGCCGCCGGTGAGCCGGTAGAGCCGGTCCGCCTGCCCTGGCGCAAGCATCGAACCGGTGGCCGACTCGGCAAGCTGCGTGGTCGACTGTTGGTCGAGGCCGCCGAGCGCGAGCACGGCTCCACCGGTCGTGTCCAGTCGACTCGACTCACCGTCGCGTTCGGTGAGGATCACCGCGACAGGGTCAGAAGCCAGCCGGTGGACGGCGAACAGCAGCGCCTCAAGTGAGGCCGTGTCGAGCCACTGCGCGTCGTCGACCGCGACGAGCACCGGCGAATCCTCCGCCACGGCGGCCAGGAGGCTCAGCGTGGCTGCGCCGATGGCGAAACGGTCGCGCTCGACACCCGGGGCGAGACCAAGCGCACCACGCAGCGCCTCGGCCCGCGCCTCCGGCAAGGCCTCGAGGTAACCGAGCACCGGGCGCAGCAGCTCCAGCAGCCCAGCAAACGCAATCTCGCTCTCGGCAGCGATACCGCCGGCGCGAAGGACCTGCATCCCGTCGGCACGCTCTCGGGCGAACGCGAGCAATGTGCTCTTGCCCGCCCCCGCTTCGCCGCGGATCACGAGGAGACCGCCGTCCCCGAGGCGGGCCGCGTCAAGCAGCTCCACGATCCGGGCACACTCGTCGTGACGCCCAAGCAGCATTCCGCACAATCGTACCGCACGGCGGCGTCAGATTGCACGCGCGGGGACAAGTGTGGGGTAGCGATGTAGGGTCGCCATAGACGCGCTTTGCGGGCACCGCTGAATACGGTCAACGGACCAACCCGAAGGAGCAGTCTGATGCGCTCGACCCGATGCACCAGAGCGATCGTCCTCGCAGTCGCCAGCCTCGCGCTTGTCCCGGCGAGCGGCGCCGCGACGCGTGTCGCGCCGCCAGAGGCGGACGCCATTGCCGCCGAGACGGCTCTCAGTCTGGCGCGCGTCGCGCCACCGGAGGCAGACGCGCTCGCCGCCGAGTTCGCCACCGGCTTCCCAACCGCCGCTACCGCCCCTGCCACGGCTCCAGTCGATCGCTTCGACTACACCGACGCAGCCGTCGGCGCGGCAGCCACCGCCGGTCTAGGGCTCATCGCACTCGGACTCACGGTCAGAGTGCAACGCCGGCGCAGAGTCCTTCTGGACGCTCACTAACCCAACTCCGAACGCCTCGCGTCATCAGGACGCGCATCGGCGCGGGCGCTTCGGGTGCCCCGACCCGGCCGGCGCGCCGTTGCGGGCGACTAGGCTGCGCGTGTGACGCGCCTTCTCTCCGAGCGGGATTTCGAGGCGTCGATCGGCGATCGCTACCTCGAGGACTACGTCGCCGGATCGGCCTACGAGTACGGCACGATCGCGATCGACGAGTCCGCGATCGTCGAGTTCGCGCGCTTGTTCGACCCGCAGCCATTCCACATCGATCGGTCCGCGGCTGCCGCCGGGGCGTACGGGGGTCTGATCGCCTCGGGCTGGCACACGGCCTCGCTGATGATGCGCGTGCTCGTCGACCACATCGTCTCGAGCGTCGCGAGCCTCGGCTCGCCTGGCTGCGACGAGCTGCGCTGGCTGCTGCCGGTGCGTCCCGGCGACGTGCTCTCGGTCCGCTTCGAGGTGCTCGACTGCCGAGCGTCGCGCTCCAAGCCCGACCGCGGAATCGTGCGCGCCGGGATCGAGGTGCGCAACCAGCGCGGCGAGGTCGCGATGAGCCTGCTGACGACGATCTTCCTGCTCGCGCGGCCCAAGAGCCCGTAGGATCTCGGTCGGAAAGGCCTCGTAGGTACCGTCGACGAGGTGGACGACCGTCAGGGTGCGCGAGGGTAGCATCGCCAGCCATGATCCCCTTGCTGATCTTCATTGCGGCCTGCCTCGCCATCGTCGCCGTCGGCTGGATCATCAGGAAGCGGACCGGCGCTCACGCCTGGTACGTGGACGGCTGGCAGTATGACGACGGCGAGACGATCCTCTGGCGTGACGACGGGGCCGAGGTCGGCATGATCCCGAAGCTCGGGCAGGCGGTCGTGATGACGCCCGTGCGGCTGCACCGCTGGACGGTGATCGTCACGAACCGGCGCGTGATCCTCGCCAACAAGACGTTCACCGGCAAGAAGATGGTGCAGAACGTCCTCTATCCGGGCGCGGCGCCCGACGGTCAGAGCAAGCGCATCGGCGGCGGGCTGCTGACGCGGGGGTACGCGACGCTCGTGATCGAGCCCGGGGTGATGCACCCGCATCTCGATGCAGGCACGAGGTTTCCATACGTCGCGCTCGTGCCGCTTGCGGGTGAGCCCTCATCGATCAACCTCTCGGAGATCCGCATCTACACCGACGAGGGCGCAAGCTTCCGGCTGACGTAGTCCCGCCAGAAGCACAGCGGGTCGCTGTGCCAGGATCACCGGGCCACCCCGATCGAATCCTCCGCCGCTTCGAACCGTGAGGGACGGGTCAGGGTCGCGTCAGGGTCATTCCGGATACCGGAATCGGCCTCGAGCGGACAGGCTAGGCCTATGACAGAAACCAGCACCTACACACTTGGCAATGGAGCGACGAAGCGCCTGGAGCGCAGTCGCTCAGATCGCAAGCTCGCCGGCGTCTGCGGCGGGCTCGCGCGCTACTTCGATATCCATCCGGCCGTCTACCGCGTCGGCTTCGTGGTCCTCACGCTGCTCGGCGGCGCGGGGATCCTGATCTACCTGGCGGCGGCGCTCGTCATGCCCAACGAGGGGCACGAGGATTCCTTCGCCACGGCTGCGCTGCGCAACCGTCGCGATCGGCCCTGGCCGCTGATCGGCCTCGGGCTCGTCGCCGTCGCGCTCGTCACGTTGCTCTCGCGGGCGACGCTCTGGCCGCACGGCGACGCGTGGATCCTTCTCCTGATCTCGGGTGCCGGGATCCTCTGGATCACGCGCCACGGCAAGGGAGCGACGGCAGACGCGGCCGCGCTTGCGAGCGAAGACTCGCGTCGCGTCAGACGCCTCGTCAAGCGCATGGCGATTGCGCTCGGCACGCTCCTCGCGCTCCTGCTCGTGGGCGCCGCGGTCGTCGCGGCCATGTTCAACGTCCATCTCGGCAATGGCATCGGCGATCGCAGCTACGTCGTCGCCGGCACGCAGGATCTCCGCAGCTCCTACAAGCTCGGAATCGGCGAGATGGTCCTCGACCTGCGCGATGTCCGCGTGACGAGCGCGGAGACGCGCGTCAAGGCTCGCGTCGACATCGGCAGCCTCCGCGTGATCGTCCCGCAGAACGTCGCTCTGGAGGTGCGGGGCGATGCCCAGCTCGGGGAGGTCGAGATCCTCGGCAATTCGGACGACGGGCGCCATGCCAGGACGTCGGTCATCCAGACCGGCACGCACGTGCTCGTGCTCGACGCGCACGTCGGCGTCGGCCAGGTGCGCGTCACGCGCGCCGTACAGTGAGCGCGGATGCCGCTGCGCTCCTTCACGACGAGTGCTGAAGGGCGTGCCCTCGCCGGGGTCTGCGCGTCAATCGCGCAGGCCCTCGGCGTGGACGTCACGCTCGTGCGGCTGATCTTCGCTCTGCTCGCGCTCGCGGGCGGAGCCGGGATCGTGCTCTACCTCGCGCTCTGGGCCTGGTCGGTGGCGGATCGCCCCCGCTGGGCGATCCTCCTGCTCCTGCTGGCCGGCTCGACCTTGCTCGGTGCGCTCGGCGTCTCCGACCGCGGCGTGGCGGGCATCGTGCTCGTCGCCGCCGGACTGGCGCTCGCGCTGCGCCAGGGTGGTCGGTTCCGACCCGACGCGCCGCTCTCGTACGGCGGCATCGCGCTCGCGGGCTTCGGCACGATCCTGCTGTTGCAGGGCGGAAGCGCGCCCACGCGGCTGCTCGCCCCGGGCGCGGTGGCGGGCGCGCTGGTGCTCGTCTGCGGACCCTTGCTCTGGCGGCTCGCGCTCGAGCGCGATGCCGAGCGCTCCGCGCGCATCCGCACGGACGAGCGCGCCGACGTCGCCGAGCGCGTCCACGACTCGGTGCTGCAGACGCTGGCGCTGATCCAGCGTCACGCGGGCGAGCCGCGCCGTGTTGCCACGCTCGCGCGTCGCCAGGAGCGGGAGCTGCGTGGCTGGCTCTACGCCGCGCGGCCGCTCGGCGATGACGGCTCGTCGCTCGTCGCGGCGCTCTCGGCCGCCGCGGCCGACGTCGAGGAGCTCCACGGCGTCCGCATCGAGATCGCGAGCGCGGGTGATGCGCCGCCGGACAACGCGATCGTGTTCGCCGCGCGCGAGGCGATGACGAATGCGGCCAAGTTTGCCGGCGTCGAGGAGATCGACGTCTATGCCGACGTGGCGGAGGACGAGATCGCCGTCTTCGTGCGTGATCGCGGCGCGGGCTTCGATCCGGCGGCAGTGCCGGGTGACCGGCAGGGGATTCGCGAGTCGATCAGGGGCCGTCTCGAGCGCGCGGGCGGCAGCGCCCTCGTCACGAGCGCGCCCGGCGAGGGCACCGAGGTCGAGCTGAGGTTGCCGCGATGAGATGGCGCGTCGTCCTCGTCGACGATCACGGCCTGTTCCTCGCCGGCGTCCGCTCTGAGCTCGGCGACAGCGTCGAAGTCGTCGGCGAGGCAGGCACGGTCGCAGACGCCGTGCCACTGATCAAGCAGCTCGATCCGCATGTCGTCTTGCTCGACGTTCACCTCCCCGACGGGAAGGGAGACGCGATCATCAACGCCGTCGCACCCGAGCGCCCCGGAGTCAAGTTCCTCGCGCTGTCCGTCTCGGACGCGGCGGAGGACGTGATCGCCGTGATCCGCGCCGGCGCGCGCGGCTACGTGACGAAGACGATCGCCGCCGACGAGCTGACGGCGGCGATCGGGCGCGTGGCCCAAGGCGATGCGGTCTTCTCGCCGCGGCTCGCGGGCTTCGTGCTCGACGCCTTCCGCGCGGGCGACCGGCTCACCAGCAGTGCCGAGCTGGACGAGCTGACACCCCGCGAGCGCGAAGTGCTCCAGCTGATCGCGCGCGGCTACATGTACAAGGAGATCGCCGCGCGTCTGCACCTCTCCGTCAAGACCGTCGAGAGTCACGTCTCGAGCGTGCTCCGAAAGCTGCAGCTGTCGACCCGCCACGAGCTGACCCGCTGGGCGACGCAGCACCGACTCGTCTAGGCGTCCCGACCGTCTGGATCGCGCGAATCGTTCGCAGCCGGATGGGCTGGGCGAGCACTCTTGGGCGGTGTTGATCGGACGTCAAAGGCCCTGCTCAGCCGCGGATCGAGATGTCCTCGGGGGGACTCGAACCTCCGAC
>JANMCU010000270.1:0-8385 GCA_031361415.1 Chloroflexota bacterium
GCCGCCTCCGACGACCCGACGGCCGGTGGCCCCAACTACCTGTACGTCGACGGACCGCATATCCGCATCGCGCCCGGCGGGCGGACGGCCTTCATCTGGGCGCTCGTCCAGCGGGCCAACTACTCGCAGTCCGCGGCGTCATCGGCGATCCATGCCTGGCGGGTCGCGATCCGGCCCGACGGGTCGATCGGCGGCGTGACCGATGCCCCCGGGCTGGGCGCCATGCCGCTGTATTGCGGCACGGTCGGGTTCGCAACTGCGGATCGACTGGCCTGGCTCTGTCCACGCCTTTCGACGGACCAATCGACGTTTGACGGCGTCTGGCAGTTCGGCACGCTCGATCTCGACGGGAATCCTGCGGGCACGGTCGACCTGACGCTCGGGACCGACGGATCCAACGGATATGTCGCTCAGCCGCTCTTCGATCGGGCCAACGGCATCGCCTACGTCTGGGATGGATCGGGCCTGACAATCGTCCGGATCGACGTCCACACCATGGCGGTCGAGCGGATGACCTTCGATCCCCTGGCCGAATCCTCGACCGGCCTCGCGTCGGGAGGCGGAACCGCCCCGGTCGATTGGCACTCCACGAACTCGGCCGTCACCCAATATGGGTTCAACACGATCAGCGGCGGGCTCGACGGCCAGCGCCTGTACGCGGTCGGGTTCGGCGCGCAACCGAGCTCCAACACCGGCAACCCACCCAGCCTCGGGATCTTCGTCATCGACCGCTCGACGCTCGCCCTGGTCGATCGATGGGCGGCCGCGGCGGATTACGTGAGCGTCGCCGCCCTGCCGAACGGCCTCGTGGCCGCGTCGGGCCTGCCTGGCGTGAACGAGCACGGGCAGCTCGCACCGTGGGAGGCGTCGCTGACGATCCACGACGCCATCGACGGCCGGATCCTGGTCCGATTCGGGCAGCTCGGCAGCGACAACCCGCCGGTCGTCGTCGGTCGCTGAGGCGTGCCGCGCACACCCGCCCGCGTCGACGCGTCGAGCCCGGGAGCCCGCTCGTCCGTACGAAATCGACCGCCGTCGACGATCACCTCCACTTCCGGCCGCGTCCGTTCGATCTCGGATTGCGAAACCGGACGATCGGGCCGGAAACGGACATCGATTCGGACGCCTGACGATTTCGGAATCTCTCCCTCACGTGGTGAGACCGACAAAATCACTGAGCAGTTGTCGATGCCACATTCACTGAGCACTGACAGACTGACGACAAGCGTCAATTCCTCTGATATCCTCCGACCTCGCCGCAACTGGACCCGTGGTGTAGCGGCCCAACATGCCAGCCTGTCACGCTGGAGATCGCCGGTTCGAATCCGGTCGGGTCCGCCATTCTTTGCATGCACCCACGCCCCGTCCGCCCGCCCGGACGGGGCGTCTCTCTGTCCGGCGGCCGTTTCGTCCTTCAACCGAGGCCGGCGAAGAGGTCGTCCTCCGGCCTGGCCGTCTCGACCGTCGACTCGCGCAGGATGTAGGCCTCCTTGGCCCAGTGCTCCTTCCAGCCGTCCTCGCCGAAGACCATGAAGCCGCTGTCCGTCGCGATCTGGGTCACGTGGCGCTGGATCGCCCGCCATTTCCGGTCGATCGGGTCGCCCGAGACGTCGATCCAGGTCGTGATCCGGTCGTCCGGGACGAGCATCCTGGCGAGGAATTCGTCGTGCTCCCTGACTTGCTCCGGCGTCGCATCCCTGGGCGGGTCCCAGAAGCTCGGCTGGCCGGTCTCCTTCATCGCCTCGCGCATCGCCTCGCGGACGGACTGCGGGATCGCGGTCTCGTAGAGCTTCTTGGGCGCCCACGGCACGATGCCATCCTGGAGCTGCTCCGGATACCAGGCGGGGTCGCCGGCCCGGGCGAACGCCCGGATCGAGACGTCGTGGACGCGGATGTGGTCGGGGTGGCCGTAGCCGCCGAAGCTGTTGTAGGTCGTGACGACATCGGGCTGGTAGCGCCGGATCAGCCAGGTCAGCCGGCCGGCGGCCTCGTCGACGTCGGCCTGCCAGAACGTCCGCGGGTCGCTGTTCCCCTCGCGGCCCATCATGTCCGAGTCGCGGTAGCCGAGGTTTTCCCACTCGGTCACGCCGAGCTCGCCCATCGCCGCCTCGAGCTCCCCCATCCGGATCTCACCGAGCTTGCGGTGGTTGTCTGGTGTGTCCATCGCCGGGACGACGATCTCTCCCTGCTCGCCGCGGGTGCCCGTGACAAGGACGACCCGGCGACCGTCGGCGACTGCCTTGGCCATCGCCCCGCCGGCGCTGATCGTCTCGTCGTCGGGGTGGGCGTGGACCGACATCAGCGTGAGGACGTGGGGATCGGAGGGGGTCGGCAGCGGATTGGCCGGCGGGTTCGCGGCGCGCGGGTCGCCGGACGCGGCATCGGGGGTCGACTCGGCGGGGGCAGGGTTCTGGTCGTCGGTCATGGCGGCATCATCGCATTGACCCCGGCCGGGCGCGATAGGCGACGTGTCAGCCGCGCGGCTCGAGGATCACGACCAGCCGTCCTCGAGATAGAACCGGCCGTTGCGCCGGGTGCTTCCGGGTCCTCCATCCGGTGGAAACCAGGAAGAGCGTGCCGACACCCTTGCCGGGTCGGGCGGTCCCGAGCCGATGGCCGGACAGCCGCCACAGGATTCGATGGGCGGCCCAGCCGATGCGGAAGATGGATCGGGGCACGTTCATTTGGCAAATCATCGTCGATCGTCGCGCCCTACCATCGACCGCGATGGCCGCGCCCGACGCCTCCGCCCCGGGTCCCCTCGCCGGGATTCGCGTGATCGACTGCTCGACCGTCCTCGCGGGGCCGTACGCGACGATGCTGCTGGCGGATCTCGGCGCCGACGTCGTCAAGGTTGAGCCGCCCGAGGGCGACGCGACGCGTGGCTGGGGCCCGCCGTGGGTGGGCTCGGTCGAGGACGGAACGCGGACGGCCGTTTATGCCCTTTCGGTCAACCGCAACAAGCGTTCGATCCGACTCGATCTCGGGAGACCCGACGGGGCGGCCGTCCTCCGCCGGTTGCTGGCGAGCGCAGACGTCCTTGTCGAGAACGTGCGACCGGGCGGGCTCGATCGACTCGGCTTCTCCGACGACGTCCTCGCCGAGCTGAACTCGGCGCTCGTCCATCTCTCGATCACCGGCTACGGGCCTGCCGCGCCCGATCCGGCCCGGCCAGGTTACGACTCCGTGATCCAGGCGGAATCCGGGCTCATGTCGATCACCGGTGAGCCCGACGCGGACGGGGGACGGCCGACCAAGGTCGGGGTCGCGATCAGCGACGTCCTGACCGGGCTCAACGGCGCGGTCGCGATCCTCGCCGCGCTCATCGGGCGCGATCGTCCGGACCGCGCGACGGGCGGCGCGACCCCAAGCTCCGAGGACAGGCCAGCGCGCGGTGCAGGCCAGCGGATCGACCTGTCGCTGTTCGGCTCGACCCTCGCGGCCCTCGTCAACCAGGCCCAGAACGCGTTCGCCGGCGAGATGCCCGGCCGGCTCGGCAACGCCCACCCGAACATCGTCCCGTACCAGGCGTTCGAAACGCTCGACGGCGCGATCGCGGTTGCCGTCGGCAGTGAGCGGCAGTGGCCCCGCTTCTGCCGGGCGCTCGGTCTGCCTGCCCTGGCCGACGATCCCCAGTTCGCGACGAACGGGGAGCGGGTCCTCAACCGTGCCGCGCTCATCCCGACCCTCGCCGCGCGCCTGGCCGAGCGGACGACCGGCGACTGGCTCGCCGCGCTCGACGCGGCTGACGTGCCGGCCGGCCCGATCAACGACATCGGCGCCGCGCTTGCCTCGCCGTGGGCGGCCGGCGCGGCGCTCGAGCTGGAGCACCCGAGGCTCGGTCGGATCCACCAGGTCGCCCCGCCGTTCGTCCTCGACCGGACGCCGGCCACTGTCCGGACGCCCCCGCCGTTGCTCGGCGAGCAGACCGACGAGATCCTCGCCGAGCTCGGCTACGACACGGACGAGACGGCCCGCTTGCGGTCGGCCGGTATCGTCTGAGCGACGCGGTCGGGGTCCCGGCGCAACCCGGGCCGCGGCGGGCACGACCTGGGAGGGAACGATGACGGTCGGGACCAGCCGGATCCGGATGAGCGCCCGGGCTATCCTCGCGCTTGCCGGCGCCGTCGTCCTGACGGCGTGCGGCGGACCGGCCGGACCTCCACGACCGACGGACCCGCGCCAGATCCTGCTCAACGCCGTCTCGGCAACCGCGTCCCTGCCGACACTTCGGCTCCATGGGGAGGTCGCGGCGAACGTCGGCGCGATCGGGGGTGGCGGCCAGGCGAACGGCGTGATGACGATGGCCCTCGATGCCGACATCGATCTCGCGACCCGCCAGTTCGTCGGGCGGGCGACGATGAAGTTGCCGCAGGGGCAGATCGCCAACGGCGGCCCAGCCAATACCGTCTCGGACGTCATTGTCACCCGGACGGCGACGTTCAATCGCGACAGTCAGACCGGGCGCTGGTCGAAGTTCCCGACGAACGGAATCGGCGGCCCGACCAACGTCCAGGTCGCGACGATGCTCTCGAACCTGCTGTCGAACCCGGCGAACACCTATGACCTGCGCGAGGCGTCCGCGTGCTCGCTCGGGACCTGCGATCACGTCATCGCCCACATCGACGGACCGAGCCTCGCGGTGGCGCTCGGCGGGCTCCTCGGCGCGCCGCTCGACACGGCGACACAAGCATCAATCCCGAATTTCGACGTGGACCTGCTCATCGACCAGGCAACTTCGGTCATCAGCGAGGTGCGGACCCAGATCTCGATGGCCGGCGCGTCAGAGCAGATCCTGCTCCAGCTGAGCAATCCCGGCCAACCAGTCCAGATCCTGGCGCCGCCGGCGGCGCTGACCGACGACTTCGGGAACAACTTCGGCCCGGGCGGCGGGGTGGCGCCGGGTGCGACGCCCGCGCCGGTACCGGCCGAATCGATCCCTTGAACCCGGTTCCCTCCCGACCGCCCGGGGGCTCGGTCGGTCAGAGCTCCTGGCGGCGGAACGCCAGCCACGAGACCAGCCCGGCGCCCGCGACCCGCGCCGCCAGCGGATACCCGCCCGGCGGGTACAGGTCGGGGACATCCGCTCGGTCGTCGTCTCGCCTGCACGACTGCATCGATCCGGCTCGCTCGGCGCCGGGACCGCGCTAGACTCCGCGGGCCGCTCGATGCCGCGGCACGGACGGGCGATCGCCCGCCAGCCGACCACGCGGAGGGACCCGATGACCGACGACCGCGAGCGCTGGGCGCTCATCCTCGGTGCCTCGAGCGGCATGGGCGAGGCGACCGGCCTTGCCCTCGCGCGGGCCGGCTACAGGATCGCCGGCATCCATCTCGACTTCCGCGCGGCGCTCACCCACGTCGAGGAGGTCAAGGCAGGGATCGTCGCCGCCGGCAGCGAGGCCCTGTTCATCAACATGAACGCGGCCGACGACGAGAAGCGAGCGGGCGCGCTCGCCCAGCTCCACGCCCGTTTCGACGAGAGCCGGGCGGCGGGCCGCAAGCCATATGTCCGGATCGTCATGCACTCGCTCGCGTTCGGATCGCTGGTGCCGTTCCTTGCCGACGACCCGAAGGCTGCGGTCGACCGCAAGAAGATGGAGATGACCCAGGACGTCATGGCCAACAGCCTCGTCTATTGGGTCCAGGACCTGTATCGCGGCGGCTTCCTCGATCGCGGCTCGAAGGTCTACGCGATGACCTCGGAGGGGACGAGCCGCGTCGTGCCCTCATACGGCGTCGTGTCCGGGGCGAAGGCCGCGATGGAATCGCACATCCGCCAGCTCGCCATGGAGTTCGCCCGGCTCGGGACCGGGATCGCCGCCAACTCGATCCGGGCCGGCGTCACCGACACGCCCGCCCTGCGCAAGATCCCCGAGAACCAGCGAATGATCGACGTCACCCTCGCCCGCAACCCGCACGGCCGAATGACCACGACCCAGGACGTCGCGGATGCGATCGTGACCCTGAGCGCGACCGATTCGGACTGGATCAGCGGCAACATCATCTCGGTCGATGGCGGCGAATTCGTCACCGGCTGACGAACGCGGCTCCGTTCCTCGGCCGACACCATGACCGACGACACGACCGACTGGCGGCTCCTTTCGCTCGCGCCCGTGCCGCGTGAACGGGTGATCGCCTGGTTCGGGGCGATCCCCGGCCTGCGGCTCGACGTTCCCGACGAGCGCACCCCGGACGCCGTCCGGGCGGTCATCGCTCGTGCCGACATCGTTGTCACCGATTGGTCGGGCGCGCTCCGGGTGGATGCCACCGAGGTCGCGCTCGCCCGACGCCTGTCGTTCGTGATGTCCCCCGGCGTCGGCCTCGACAACATCGATCTCGACGCCCTCACGGCGGCCGGCGTCGTCGTCGCCAACACGGCCGGGCTCAACGCGCCGTCCGTGGCCGAGTGGTGCCTCGGGGCCGCGTTCGCGGTCGCCCGCTCGCTCGTCTGGGTCGACGGGCGGATCCGGGACGGCGACTGGCCTCAGCTCGAGCTGCCGGAGCGTGGCTCGACGGAGATCGCCGGGCTGCGGGTCGGGGTCGTCGGCTTCGGCGCCGTCGGCAGCCGGGTCGCCGGGCTGTTCCGAGCGGTCGGCTGCGAGGTCGCCTACTGGACCCGCCGCCGGCGCTCGGCCGGCGAGGAGAGCGGGGCGACATGGATGCGTCTCGCCGAACTGGCTGCCCGCTCGGACGTGCTCGTCGTCAACCTGTCCCTGACGCCCGAGACGCGCGGCCTCGTTGATGCCGCGATCCTCGCCGAGCTGCCACGCGGCGCCATCGTCATCGACGCGTCACGCGGCGGCGTGGTCGACCACATCGCGCTGTTCGGCGCGATCGAGACCGGCAGCCTGCGCGGTGCAGCGATCGACGTGTTCGAGCGCGAGCCGCTCGGAGCGGACTCGCCGCTCCGCAGATCTGACCGGATCCTGCTCTCGAGCCACGCCGCCGCGACGACCGCCCAGTCGCTGGCCCGGATCTTCTCGCTCGTGACCGACAACGTCCGGCGAGCCGTCGCCGGCGAACCGGTCCGGAGCGTCGTGAACGGGCTCGGACCCGTCGTGGTGCGGCGCGCCGGAGGCTAGCCCGGGAGCCTCCCGGCTATGGAGCGGCCGACCCGCCGCTCGTCGCGTGACTGGTCGTCCTCGCCGCGGTCACCTGGACGGACCGGACAACCGGCGGAAGCGCGACGGACGCGGGCAGGGCCTTCGACGCCCCGTCGATCGCCTTGACGGAGCTGGCCAGCCGGGCGAGGCGATCCTCGACGCCCGCGAGGCCGTCGACCACGGCCTGGTACCCCGTGGCGGCCGAGCTGTAGCGACCCGACGCGTCATCGAGATCGCGACCGAGGAGGTCGTGACGGGCGACGATCCGGTCGATTGCCGCCGCGACGGGTGCCCGGTCGGCGTTGACGGCGGCCTCGCTCGACGCCTGGAGGCCGGTGACAAGGGCAAGGGCCACGCCGTACCCGGCGACGGACAGCCCGAGCATCGTTCCGACGTGCGCCGGCAGGGCCGGCACTGCGCCGATCCGGACCGACGGCCTGGCGCCGACCGATGAAGCGGGCAGCGGTCGACGGAGGGCCTCAGCCACCGGTCTCGACCTCGTGGGTCGGCGCGAGCGGGGCCGGCGCGGCCGCGGCCGACGATCCGCCGCCACCTGCTCCGCGCGCCGCAACCGCCGCTCGGGCACTGGCAATCGAAGCCTCGAGGGCGGCGAGCCGGGCCTTGGCCGTCGCCAGACGCGTCCGCATGGCCGTAGCGGTCGCCGTGTCGGTCGTGATCTGCGTCCGGGCTGCATCGAGCGCGACCGTCAGGTCGGATGTTCCGGATCGGAGCTTGTCGATCTGCGCCTGGAGCGCTGCGGAGCGGGCCTCCTCGTCGGCCAGCCGGGTGGCCAGGCTCTCGGCGGATGCCGGCGAGACGGCGAGCGGCGCGGACGCCGCCGTCCACTGGGCAGCCGCCCGGATCGAGGCCGCCCCGGTCAACAGGCTGCCGGCCACTCCGACCAGGACCAGACCGCGTCGAATGCGGCTATCCACCTTCATCGTGAACCCTCCGGAAGCGATGACGAGAACGTCGGGCGGCCCTGGCGGGTGACCCAGTAGCGATATGCGGCGGCCCCGCCGACGGCGCCGCCGATTGCCGTGTAGAGCGCGATGAGCGCCATGGAGTCGGTGCCGGCGAGGAGCCCGTGCATCCAGCCGAGGACGAACACGACGATCCCCACCCGGTGGATCGTCAACCACGCCCCGGCCGGCAGAATCTTCGTGTAGCGGGCGGTGATGCCGGTCAGGAGCAGGGCGTAGAGCGACAGCGTCCCGAGCGCGACCGGTGCGCTCCGATAGCTCGAAAGTCCGGGCACGAAGGCGCCCGCCACGCCGAC
>JANMCU010000001.1:0-13310 GCA_031361415.1 Chloroflexota bacterium
ATGGAGGCGCTCAGGCGCCATGACTACCGGGGCTGGCTCGTCATCGAGCAGGACCAGTTCCTGCGCGCCAGCGACACGCCGGCGTCGGTGGTCGCGGTCCAGCAGGCGAACCGCGAGTACCTCCGCCGATTCGGGGTCTGAGCCCCGACGTTCAGTCCCCGGGATCGACACCGGAGGAAGGTTCGAGCTCGGACGCCTGGTACTCGCCGCGGAGCAGCTCCGACAGGCGGCGGGCGCTGGCCCACGCCTCCGAGCCCATCTCCTGCTCGCCCTGGATCTTCCGGGCGGCCTCCCAGGCGAGGCGGAGCTCCTCGCGGCTGGCGGCCCGGATCAGCGTGTCATAGCGTTCGCTGAGGGCCCGCGCATTGAGCTCGCTCTGGTCGGGGTTGCCGCTGCCACCGGCCAGCTCCTGCTCGGCGGCGAGCCATGCTGCGCCGACCTCCTCGATCGAGTCGGTGGTGGTTGTCATGCTCTCGTCCTCGGCTCTGTCCACAACCTCACGGTAGCCCATCCCGCGCCGTCGAGCCGTGGTGGCGTCGACGACGACGGCGCCGGTCAGGCCTTGCGCTCGAGGATCGGGCGGGCCTTGTCCGGGTCGTCGACGACGAAGGCGAACATCGCCCGGTCGCCCCATCGGCCGAGGAAGAGATGGCCGTAGATGTTGACCCCCGCGTCGGCCAGGGAGCGCGATAGGCGGGCCATCCCGCCCGGCCGATCGTCGACCTCGGTCAGGATCGATTCGCCCTCGATGAACGTGTACCCGCCGGCCTCGAGCACCGCGCGGGCGCCGTCGTCGTCGGCCGTCGTCATGATGATGTGACCGGTGTCGCCGATGCCGCCGCCGCCGATCGCTCGAAGATCGATCCCGCGCTCGGCGAGGGACTCGGCAAGGGTCGCGAGACCACCGGGTTCATTCTTCAGCTCGACGACGAACTGGTTGGCCATGGGGACCTCCGGGGATCTGGGCTGAGCAGCGATTCTAGCCGCTGCCTCGACCCGCCGGGTGGCGTGGTACGGTCGGTCCATGCGTGCCTCCGCGGGGCCCCTGGCGCCGCCTCTGACGGCCAGTCGCGCCGACCTGCCGTCCGACGTCGCCGCCGTCCTGAACGATCCGGCCGCCCCGGAGCTGGGCATGGTCGAGGCGGCCGGGATCCCGTTCGCCACGCGCTCGTGGGGCGATCCGGCCGCGGCTCCGCTCCTCCTGATCCACGGCATCACGGCCTCGTCGCGGATCTGGTGGCGGATCGGGCCGGCGCTCGCGGTTGGGCTCGGGCGGCGGGTCGTCGCCGTCGACCAGGCCGGCCACGGTCGGACGGTGCGCTGGACCGGGCACCATCGATTCGCGGACAACGCTGCCGACGTCGCCGCGTTCGCTCGAGCGGCCGGCCTCGCGCGTCCCGGACTGCGCGTCGTGGGCCACAGCTGGGGCGGGATGACAGCGGCTGCGCTCCCCCGCGCGGGCCTGATCCCGGCCCGGCTGGTGCTGCTCGATCCGCCGGCGATCCCGGCCTCAGCGCTCGCGACGATGCTCGACGACCCGGTCGAGCGCCATTACGACGACGTCGACGAGGCGATACGTGCGCTCGGTCGGCTGCATCCGACGTGGTCGTATGGCGATGTCGCGGCCAAGGCAGAGGCCCTGACCCAGTTCGACGAGCCGGCGGTCCGAGCTGTCCTCACCGAGAACGGCGACTGGGACGGGGGCCTGGCGGCGCTCGCCGATCCAGCCGCGGCGGACGTCCCGGTCTGGCTTGTGCGGGGCGATCCCGCGTCCGGCGGTCTGATGCCCGACGAGGAGGCGGTCCGGATGTCGGTGCGAATCGGCCCGGATCGGGTGATCACGATCGCCGGCGGCACGCACTCCCCGATGCGGGTCCTGCCCGAGGCATCGACATTGGCTCTGCTCCTGGCCCTCGCTCGAGGCCAGGACCGCGGATGAGCGAACGGAACGATCGAACGGACCGCACTGCGCCCGATCCAGGGACGAGCGGACCGGGCATCGGCGCGCCTGGGCCACGAAGCATGACCAATCGCCTGGCATCGGCCCTCGGCGAGGCCGCCGAGCATGCCGCCGAATACGTCGAGAGCGCGGCGTCGGCTGTCGGGGCTGTCGTCGAAGCCACGGCCCGGCGCTTCGACGAGCGCCCCGGGGCCCGCGTGCGGCGGGTCCGTCGTCTCGGTCGGATCCCCCTGCCGTACCTGTACGAGGTCCATCCGGACGCACGCCGACGGACGCCGCGAGAGCTGGGCGTGCGCACGATCGACGTCGCGGACATCGCTGGGACGGCCGTCGGCCCGGCCGGGCAGCGCGGTGCCGACTTCCTCCCCTTGAAGCCGTTCCGGACCCTCAACTGGACGGCTCGCTGGCAGCGCCTCCGGGAGGCGGCCGACCAGCTCGCGACCGTGCCGCCGATCGAGGTCCTGCGCTACGACGACAGCTCGTGGGTCGTCGATGGGCACAACCGCGTGGCGGTCGCCCTGTACCACGGTCAGGTGGCCATCGATGCCGACGTCATCGATCTGGTCGACCCGGACCGGCCGCACTCGGATCCGCCGGAGCCCTTTGCCTCGCTGGCCGAGGACAGCCGCGAGCTCCGGGCGGCGGTGAGTCGAGTGGCCTTCCATGCGCCGTCCGAGGCGGCGCCCGCGGCGTCCGACCGAGAACCGGCGATGGAACCGGACGTGCCTCGATGATCAGCCGCCTCCAGGTCGAATGGCCGGACTGGCGGGCGTTCGAGGGCCGCGCCGGGCGCCCGATCCGACTGCTCGTGGCCTCGGACGCCCCCGAGCCGGCCCTCCGGCACTCGGTCAACCGCGACGCGCTCGGGCATCTCGATGGAATCCTCGGTGCCGGTGACCTGGAGCCGGAATGGCTGGCGTTCCTCGCCGACTCGTTCAACGCTCCACTGGTCTATGTCCGGGGCAACCACGACCGCGACGGCAAGTGGCGGGACCGTCCCCTGCTCGTCCCCGGTTGGCTCGATACGGGCCGGATCGACCGCCTGGCAGGGATCCCGATCGTCGGGCTCGAATGGCCCGGTGTCGACGCCAGCGACAACCGGCGGCGGCCATGGCTCGCCTGGCGACAGGCCTTCGGGATCGCCCGGCGGCTGGTCGGAGCCCGGCTCTGGCGATCGCCCCTCATCGTTCTCAGCCATGTCCCGCCGGCTGGCGTCGGTGACGCCCCGGACGCGTACCACGTCGGATTCGACGCCTACCGCTGGCTGCTCCACCGGCTCGCGCCGCCCATCTGGCTGCACGGCCACACGACCACGGCGTCGGTCAGCTGCCTGGTCGAGCGCGCCGGTCGGACCGTCGTCGCCAATGCGACCGGAGCGGTCCTCGTCGAGCTCACCGCGCCGGCCGATGCCCGGCTCGGCCGACAGCCGGGTTGCCCGTGACCGGAAGTCCGCCGCGGCGGATCGCGACCGCTCGCTCGTAGAGGGCCGCGTAGCGGGGGGCCGAACCGCGCGACCACTCGAAGTCGACCGCCATGCCACGCGCGACGAGCGCCTGCCAGGGCTTGCCGCCCGCAGTCCGCACCGTCATCGCGGCCTCGCACGCCTGCGCGAGGGCAACCGGCGTGGCCGCGTCGAACGAGAAGCCCGTCCCCTCGCCCGGTCGCGTCCGCTCGTCGACCACGCTGTCGGCCAGGCCGCCCGTCCGGCGGACGATGGGCGGCGTGCCGTAGCGGAGCGAGATCATCTGGCCGGTCCCGCACGGCTCGAACCGGGACGGCATCAGGAAGAAGTCGGCACCCGCATAGATCCGCCGGGCCATCGCCCGATCGAACCGCTCGATGAGCGCGATGCGTCCCGGGTTCGCTGCGGCCATCGCCCGCAGACTGGCCGCCAGATGTGGATCGCCCGATCCCTGGACCACGATCCGGGCACCCGCCTCGAGCAGCCGGGGCGCCGCGTCGTGGAGCAGGTCGAAGCCCTTCTGCGGATCGAGGCGGCCGATCATCCCGAGGACCGCCGAATCGAGGTCACCCGGGTCGAAGCCGAGCCGCTCCAGAAGGTCGGCCCGGCAGGCGGCCTTGCCGGTCAGATCGGCGGCGGAGTAGGGCGCCGCGAGGTCGGCGTCGGTCGCTGGGTCCCAGACGACCGTGTCGAGCCCGTTGAGGATCCCGACGAAGCGGTCGCCCTTGGCGGTCAGCGCGTCCGCAAGGCCGAACCCGCCATCCGGTGTCAGCGCCTCGCGGGCGAACCCGGGCGAGACGGTGTTGGCGATGTCGGCCCGGACGATCCCTTCGCGGAGCAGGTCGACCCCGTCGGCGTCGGCGGCCAGGACGCCGCCGCCCGGCACCAGCCCGAGCTGGCGGAGGTCCGACCGCCCGGTCCAGCCGTGGTAGGCAAGGTTGTGGAGCGTGATCACGATCGCTGCGCGGCCGAGCACGGGATCGTCGGCCAACCACGCGTCGCGCTGGATCGCCGCCGGACCGCTGTGCCAGTCGTGGAGGTGAAGGATGTCGACCGGTCGCTGGGGCTCGGTCCGGAGCGTCTCGAGCGCCGCCCGGCAGAACAGCCCGTAGCGCCACGGGTTATCCGGGAAGTCGCCGCCGGTCGGCGGCCCGTACATCCCGTCGCGATCGAACGCCGGCGGGAGATCGACGAGACGGAGCCGGTAGCCGTTTGCCTTGACATCGACGATCGTCACGGCGGTCACGCCGTCCTGCGCCCGCGGATCCGGGATGCGCACGGTGCGTGACCCGACGACGGCCGTGGCCGGCACGGCCACCGAGCGGTAACGGGGCAGGAACACCTCGACCTCGGTGTCGATTGCGCCGGGTACGTGGCCGAGCGCCCGGGCGAGTGCGTCGACGACATCGCCGAGGCCGCCGGTCTTGGCCCAGGGCTCGCACTCGGCGGCGATCATCGCGATCCGGAGCGGCATCGCGCCATCGTACCGGGGCCGATGTCAAGCGATCTGGCCCGACGAACCGCGAACTCAGACGCAGACTCAGACGCAGACGGAGGAAATCCAGGCACACCGGACAGAATCCCGCCGGCTGAGCCGTGGATCTCCAGACCTGGAGTCTGACAAGGTCCGGGACGGGCGGCACACACCCTCGGGCCGGGTCCTGATGGAGGTGACCAGCCCTGACGACCCGGTTGTCGCCGACAATCGACGTCGCGCGACCCGATCGGGGGCGAATCTGTTCGGTGTGGCTGGAAAGCCGCGCGATCGAGTGGGCGCACGGGCGCGCCGAGCGACCCGACGCGGCGCCCTCACCACGGCCCTGAACCGGTTCATCCGGTCCGGACCAGGGATTATCATGCGACGTCATGCCGACGCGCGTCATCGTCCCGACGATCCCGGGCGCCTCATTTCGCCTCCCTCCCCAGCTCGAGGGCCTCCGGGCGCTCGCCTACAACCTGTACTGGGCGTGGCATCCGCGGACCCGCGTGATCTGGAGCCGGATCGACCGCAAGGTCTGGACGCGTCATCGCAACCCGGTCCCGGTCCTTGCCGGACCCGTCGACTGGAGCCGCCTCCTCGACGACACGAGCTTCATGGCCGAGGTCCGCGACGTCCTGCGCGACTTCAACCTGTACTTGGAGAACGGGTCGGATCGCTGGTACGTCCGCCACCACGCCCACGAGCTGCCCGGCCCGATCGCCTACTTCTGCGCGGAATACGGCCTGTACGAGTCGCTCGGCATCTACTCCGGCGGCCTCGGCGTCCTCGCCGGCGATCACATGAAGACCACCTCGGACATGTCGCTGCCGTTCGTCGGGATCGGCCTGATGTACCGCCGCGGCTACTTCCACCAGACGATCGACGCCGACGGTCACCAGGAGCACGCCTACCCCGACTACGACCTGACCCGGCTGCCGGTCGGGCGGGTCCAGGGGCGCGATGGTGAGCCGCTCATGGTCAGCCTCGCCCTGCCCGGGCGCGACCTCCAGATCGCGGTCTGGGCGGTCCAGGTGGGGCGAACCCCGGTCCTCCTCCTCGACACCGACATCCCCGAGAACGGCGACGCCGACCGGCCGATCACCCACATCCTCTACGTCCGCGGCCGCGAGATGCGCCTCCACCAGGAGCTCGTGCTGGGCGTCGGCGGTGTCCGCGTCCTGCGCGCCCTCGGCATCGAGCCGGCGGTCTGGCATCTCAACGAGGGCCACTCCGCGTTCCTCCTCGCCGAGCGGGCGCGCGAGCTCGTCGCCGCCGGCGTCGACCTCGACACGGCCTGGCAGCGCGTCTCGCGCGACAGTGTCTTCACGATCCACACCCCGGTCTCGGCCGGCAACGAGCGCTTCGCGGTCGACCTCGTCCGGCGGGTCGCCGGTCCCCTCCTCGACGGCGACGACCGGCCGCGGACGGGTGGCGTCCCGATCGACCGGATCCTCGACATCGGCCTCGGGCCCGACGGCGACCGCTCCGAGTTCGACATGACCGGCTTCTCGCTCCGGCTCACCAACGACGCCAATGCCGTGAGCATGCTCCACGCCCAGACCGCCGATGCGACCTGGAGCGGAACGGCCCCCCACCGGATCCGGGGCGTGACGAACGGGATCCATGTCCCCTCGTGGATGGGCAGCGCGATGGGCGAGACGCTCAACCGCGAGCTCAACGCGGATCTCGACGATCTCGACGAGGAAACCGAGGTCGGGCCGTTCTGGAATCACCTCGCCGACGTCCCGACCGAGGACCTGTGGGAGACCCACCAGCGCGAGAAGCTCGAGCTCGCGATCTTCGCCCGGCGCCGCCTGCGCAGCCAGTTCGCCCGCCATGGCGAGGCGCCGTCCGTCCTCGACGCGATCGAGACCGCCCTCGACCCCGAGATCCTGACGATCGGCTTCGCCCGGCGCTTCGCGACGTACAAGCGGGCCGGGCTCCTCTTCTCGGATCTCGATCGGCTGGCCCGGATCCTGTGGCATGAGGAGCGACCGGTCCAGGTCGTGTTCGCCGGCAAGGCCCACCCGGCGGACCGGCCCGGCCAGCAGGTGATCCAGGAGATCTTCGGGCGGTCGCGCTCGGAGCGTCTGCGCGGCCGGGTCTTCATCCTCGAGGACTACGACATCCGGATCGCCCGCTATCTCGTCGCCGGGGTCGATGTCTGGCTGAACACCCCGCGCCGGCCGCTCGAGGCGTCGGGCACGAGCGGGATGAAGGCGGCGATGAACGGCGCGGTCAACGTCAGCGTCCTCGACGGCTGGTGGGACGAGGGCTGGGTCGGCGACAACGGCTGGGCGATCGGCGGCCGCGAGACGAACCCCGACGACGGCGCCCAGGACTGGTCCGATGCCCAGGACCTCTACCGGATCCTCGAGGACGAGATCGTCCCGCGCTATTACGACCGCGACGAGCGCGGCCTGCCGTCGGCCTGGGTCGACCTGATGCGGCGGTCGATGGCAGCGTCGCTATGGCGGTTCTCGACGACCCGGATGCTCCACGACTACGTCGAGAAGATGTATCTGCCGGCCGCGACATCCGCCCGCGAGACCGCCGCAGAGGTCGCGGGCGCAGCAGCCGAGAAGCGCGCCGCGACCCGCGCGGCGATCGCCGCGAACCAGGGCGGCTGAGCGGCCGGGTCGGCGGCCTCGCTCTGTCGGCGGAGGCGTCGGCCGGTGCTCGTGAGGCCGGACGCACCTGACCGAAGCGCGGAGCAGCAGATTCCTGGCCGGTGAGTCTCCCCGGGACTCGTAACCCAACTTCCCGGCCGTCCACGGACCGCCGGCTCGTCGATTCGTGCGTGGATCGGCCCCACCGGACGCTCCACGGAGCCCGATTCCCGGCTTAACATTCCCCTGGCGACTCAGCCGCCATGAATCGGGTCGGGCGCCGTGATCGATTCGTTCCTGATCTCGCCCGAGTGAGGCGCGCATTCAATGACGATCGCGAGCCCACCTCCGAAGCACCTCCGTGGGGCTTTCCGGATCCAGGATCCGTTCGATTCCGTTGGGATGACTCGAGCCTTGGCTCCCTCACCGTTCCTCGTGGAATTCAGGCCAGGACGAGCGCTCCCTGGCCTGGCAGCCCGATCGAGCCGTCGCCGCCGATCCGACCGGCGGGCACGCCCGGCAGCGCGACCGGCGCAAGGCTTTCCAGGCCGGCGAACATCGCCGGATCCAGCTCGAGGCGAACCGGCTCCCGCCCGCTGTTGATCGCGACGAGGGCACGGGCACCCTCGGCCTCGCGCAGGATCGCGACCGCCTGGCTCACTGCGGCCACGACCGAAGCCGTCCCGCGTCGGAGCGCCACGCGGTCGCGCCGCGCACGGACGGCCGCCCGGACGAACGCCCGCATCGCGAGGCCCGCCTCGTCTGCGACGAGCGGGTAGCCGCGCCGGCAGTCGGGGTCCGGCCCGCCCTCCATCCCGAGCTCGTCGCCGTAGTAGATCGCCGGCGTCCCGGGCAGCACCATCTGGAGCAACGTCGCGATCCGCAGCGCGGCGATGTCTCCGGCCAGGCAGGTTCGAGCGCGCGGGGCGTCGTGGCTGCCGATCAGGTTGTACTGGACGCTCGTCGTCGCCGGGTCGTGGAGCGCAAAGAGGTGTCGAAGTCGCTCGCCGAACCCCGGGCCGTCGAGCGCCTTGAGGCCGCGCCGGTAGTCGGCCTGGCCGTCGATCGCCGCCTGGTCGAGGCGACCCGCGCTGGCGAAGCCGAGGATCGCGAGCCCGAGTGGGTAGTTCATCAGGGCGTCGAACCGGTCGCCGGTCAGCCACTCGGGCGACTCGCTCCAGACCTCGCCGACGAGGTACGCGTCGGGCTTGACCGCCCGGACGCGGCGCCGGAACTCCGGCCAGAACGTCGGGTCCTCGATGTCGGCCGGGACGTCGAGCCGCCAGCCGTCGATCCCGAACCGCAGCCAATGCTCGGCGACGCCGAAGAGGAACTCGCGCAGCGGCGGGTGCTCGACCCGGAGCTTGGGCAGCGAGGTGATGTTCCACCACGAGCGGTAGCCGGCCCGGAGGTGATGGCCCTCGGGGTCGCCGGACGGATACGGGTCGATCCCGCGCCGGCCGTCGAGAACGTCGGGATCGAGGTAGAACCAGTCGCGGTACGGCGAGGTCGCACCCGCCTCGATGATGTGCTGGAACGGGAAGAAGCCGCGTCCCGAGTGGTTGAAGACGCCGTCGAGCATGACCCGGATGCCCCGCGCGTGGGCCGCGTCGAGCAGCGCCCGCAGGGCATCGTTGCCGCCCAGGAGCGGGTCGACGGTGAGGTAATCGGACGCGTTGTAGCGATGGTTCGACGCGGCGGTGAAGACCGGGTTCAGATAGAGCCCGCTGATCCCCAGGTCGGCCAGGTCATCGAGTCGATCCACCAGTCCGTAGAGGTCGCCGCCCTTGTAGCCGGCCTGGGTCGGCGGGGTATCCCACGCCTCGAACGAGCCGGGCGCCGGCACGCGGCCGCTCCGCGCGAAGCGATCCGGAAACACCTGGTAGAAGACGGCGTCGGCCGCCCAGGCGGGGACGTCAACGGACGATGCGGGCATCAGGCTCCTCGAGGAACGGGAAGGCGGACGGGTCTCATGGCGGGCGGACATCATCGGCCGAGGACGATCACCGCCGACGAGCGCGGCGGGATCGAGCCATGATGGCGCAACGGAGTCGGCGTCGCGCCGTTACCGGTCCTCGGCAACAATGTGCGACAAACCGCCCGGACCGGTCGCCGGCGGCGACCATCGCCCCGCCCAAGCACCGGACTTCGCCGCAGCAGGACACCGAGAATCCCCGCCCCTCACTCAAGGAGACCGCGTGACTCGCCGGATCGCGCTGGCGCTGACCCTCCACAACCATCAGCCGGTCGGCAACTTCGGCTGGGTGATCGCCGAAACCTACGATCGCGCCTATCTCCCGATGGTCAGCGCCCTCGAGCGTCATCCCGGCGTGCGGGTCGCCCTCCACTACACCGGGCCGCTCCTCGCCTGGCTGCGGGCCGAGCGCCCGGAGTTCGTCGGCCGTCTCACCACCCTGGCCGAGCGCGGCCAGATCGAGATCGTCGGCGGCGGCTGGTACGAGCCGGTCCTCGCCGCCCTCCCCGAGCGCGACCGCGTCGGCCAGCTGATCCGGATGGCGGACGAGCTCGAGTCGACGTTCGGCCGGCGACCACGTGGCGCCTGGCTCGCCGAGCGCGTCTGGGAGCCCGACCTGCCGACGGCCCTCGTCTCGGCCGGCTACGACTGGACGGTCCTCGACGACGCCCATTTCCGGGCGGCGGCGATCCCCGAGGACGACCTGTGGGGCTCGTACACGACCGATGACCAGGGCAAGGTCCTGACCGTGTTCGGAACCGAGCAGGGCCTCCGCTACCGGATCCCGTTCGCCGAGGTCGACGACGTGATCGGTTATCTGCGCGATCACGCGACCGAGGACGGCGAGCGACTCGGGACGATGGGCGACGACGGCGAGAAATTCGGCGCGTGGCCGACGACGTGGGACCACTGCTGGGGCCCGGGCCGCTGGGTCGAGCGGTTCTTCGAGGCGTTGGACGCGAACGCCGACTGGCTGACGACGATGCCGCCGTCCGACTGGACGGTCGGCCACCGGCCCGTCGGACGGGTCTACCTGCCCACCGGCTCGTATGCCGAGATGGGCGAGTGGGCGCTCCCGGCCGGTGAGGGGCTGGCGTTCGGGACGGCGCTCCGTCGGGCCCGGGCCGAGCATCGCCCGGAGGCGCGCTGGCTGCGCGGCGCGATCTGGCGCAATTTCCAGGTCCGCTACCGCGAGATCAACGACATCCACAAGCAGATGCTCGCGACCAGCGACCTCGTCGACCGCCTGCCGGCCGGCGACCTGCGAACGAGCGCGACCGACCACCTGTTTGCGGGGCAGTCCAACGACTGCTACTGGCACGGCCTGTTCGGCGGGATCTACCTGCCCGATCTCCGGGTGGCCGCCCTGTCGCGGCTGATCCGGGCGGAGGATGTCGCCGCCGGCGCCGATGCCCCGAGCGGGGTCCGGCGCGACGTCGACCTCGACGGTCGCGACGAGGTCGTTCTGGCCGGCCCGGGCCAGTTCGTCACGGTCAAGCTCGAGGAGGGCGGCGGGGTCGCCCGCTGGGATCTCCGCGCCGCCGCCCATCCGCTCGGCGCGGTCATGCGTCGCCGACCCGAGGCGTACCACGAGACGCTCCGGCGGCACGAGACCGGTGGAGACCACGCCGCCGAGGCGACCGAGGGCGGCGCTCCCGCCTCGATCCACGACATCGTCCTGGTTAAGCAGGCGGGCCTCCTCGACCATCTCCGCTATGACGCGTACGAGCGACGCTCCGGGCTGATCCGGATCCTGCCGGCTGGGACGTCACCGGAAGCGGCCGGGCAGGGAACGGCCGACGAGCTCGGCGACCTGCGCGACGGCGCGTGGATGCTCGACGATGTCGACGCCCGACGGGTCGTCGCCCACCGGGCCGGGACCATCCGCCAGGCCGACGGACCGGTTCCGGTCGACGCCACCCGAGCGATCGCCATTGGCGGAGGGCGGCTCGATCCGCGGATCGAGCTGACGCTCGAGATCGCGCACCGCGGCGCGGCGGGCGACGCGACCATCGACGCCCTCGTCGCGGTCGAGTGGTCGACGATGCTCCTCGGCGGCGGGCACAACCCGTCGGCCTGGCTCGACATCGACGGCCAGCGGACGGCCCACGACGTGACTCGATCGAGCACGGGCACCAGTCGGATCCGCGCCGGCAACGACTTCCTCGGGATCGGGGTCGAGACGACGACCGACCATCCGGTCGACGCCTGGATCGCCCCGATCGAGACCGTGTCGAACTCCGAGGCCGGCTTCGAGCTCGTCTACCAGGGCAGTGCGACGGTGCTCGTCGAGCCGCTCCGGCTGCGGCCGGGCGAACGCTGGCGGCTCCGGATCGTGCAGCAGGCGACGGTCGCGGCCGAACGGCTCACGGCCCGGGCCGTCGAGCCGGATGCCGACCGTCGGGATGGCTCGACTGCCGGATCGGCCGGCGCCTCGGTCGGCGGGCCGGGCGTGGCGCCGGGCGTCGACCGGTCAGCGATCATCACGGGCGGCGGAGCGGCGCGCCCGACGTGACACGCGGCCGACTCGCCGTCCACGCCCATTTCTATCAGCCCTCGCGGCTGGACCCGTGGCTCGGCCACGTCCCGACCGAGCCGTCGGCGGCGCCCTTCCACGACTGGAACCAGCGAGTCCACGCCGAGTGCTATCGACCCAACGCCGAGCGTGGGACCCTCCGCCACATCTCGTGGAACCTCGGGCCGACCCTGGCCGGCTGGATGGCCGACGAGGACGGCGCGACCCACGATCGGTTCGTCGCCGACAGCGCATCCGCCATTGCCCAGCCCTACCACCACGCGATCCTCCCGCTGGCTTCCGCGGCCGACCGGCGGACCGAGATCGCATGGGGGATCCGCGACTTCGAGCATCGGTTCGGACGGCGCCCGCTCGGGATCTGGCTGCCGGAGACGGCCGTCGACCGGGCGACCCTGCGCGAGGCGGCCCGCCAGGGCATCCGCTACACGATCCTCGCCCCGTGGCAGGCGGCCGAAGCCGGCGTCGATACCCGCCGGACCTACAAGATCGATCTCGGCGCCGACCAGGGGATCGTCGCGATCTTCTACGACTCCGGCCTGTCGGCGTCGGTCTCGTTCGAGCCCGAGGCGACCGCCGACGCGGACCGCTTCGCCCGCGAGCGAGTGGCGCCGCGCCTGCACGGCGGGCCGGCACCCCTGGACGCGCCGCTGGCGGTGATCGCGACCGACGGCGAGCTGTACGGCCACCACCAGCAGTTCCGCGACCTGTTCCTCCAGCGGCTCCTCGTGCCCGATCCGGACGCGGCCGACCGCGGGTTCGACGTGGTGACCCTGGACGCCGTGGTGGACGGCGCCGTGGATGCGACCAGTTCGTCGATCCGGATCAACGAGCGGACGTCGTGGAGTTGTCATCACGGCATCGCCCGCTGGGGCGGTGAGTGCCCGGATGCGCCCGACGGACGCTGGAAGGCACCGCTCCGAGCCGCCCTCGAGCGTCTCGCCGGAGCGATCGACGTGCTGACCGATGCAGCGTTCGCGGAGCTGCCGGGCGACACCGACGCGGGCGCCGCGCGCAACGCGTACATCGAAGTCCTGGTCGGGGCGATCCCGGCCACGGACTTCGCCGCGGATCGCTGGCCGGCGGCCTCGGACGCCGCTCGCGGCCGGGCGCTGGATCTGCTCGAGGCCCAGCGCTGGCGGCTGGCGATGTTCGCGAGCGACGGCTGGTTCTGGGACGACCCCGTCCGGCCCGAGACGCGCCAGGTGCTACGCGCCGCCGCTCGGGCGGTGCGGCTCGTCGACGGGATCGCCGGGACGCACCTCGAGCGACGCCTCGTCGACGACCTGGC
>JANMCU010000004.1:0-6493 GCA_031361415.1 Chloroflexota bacterium
CCGTCGAAGTCCGAGCCCAGGCCGACGTGGTCCGCTCCGATGACGCCCGCGGCGTAGGCGATCGAGCGAGCGATCGATGCCGCGTCGTCACTGCCCGAGGCCGTCGGCCAGAAGCCGATCCCGACCATGCCGCCGGTCGCAGCGATCCCGCGAAGCTGGTCGTCGGACAGGTTGCGGCTGTTGTCCGCGACGCCGCGGACGCCGGTGTGCGAGGCGACAACGGGCCGGGTCGCGATCCTGAGGACGTCGTCGATCGTCGCCGTCGACGCGTGAGCCAGGTCGACGAGGATCCGGCGTCGCTCGAGCTCCGCCACGAGCTCACGACCGGCGCCCGTCAGGCCGCCCTTCGCGACGCCATGTGCGGACCCGGCGAACGCGTTGTCGAAGAAATGGGCAAGACCGACCATCCGGAACCCCGCCGCCTCGAGCCGCTCGAGATTGGCGGTGTCATCGTCGAGCGCATGGGCGCCCTCGATCGAGAGGATGCCCGCGACAAGCGATGGGTCGCCTTTGCGACGGGCGAGGAAATCTTCGAGGTCGGCCGCCGACCGGACAAGCGTCAGCTGCCCTCCGGACCCGGCGGCGAAGGCCGCCAGCCGGGCCGCCTGGTACTCGGCTCGGGCGAGGAGGGAGCGCCAGGTCGCTCGCGGCCAGCCCTGAACGAGCGCGACCAGGGCAATGTCGTCGCTCCGGTCGTCGTTCTGCTCGTAGCTCATGCGTCGCGGCACCTTCGTGGTGACGGCGAAGACCTGGAGGGTGGCATTGCCCTCGACCATCCGCGGCAGGTCGATGTGGCCACGGTCTGCCCGCTCGAGGAGGTTGCGGCCCCAGAGGAGCGAGTCCGCGTGAAGATCGACGATCGTGAGCCGCTCGTGGAGGTCGGCGGCCTGCGGCGGGACGAGGTAGGGCCCGGGATCGACGACGCGGTTCAGCCGCCGCTCGGTTCGCGCGGAGAGCCGCTCCCCGGCGACCCGCCGGACGATCGGTGCTGCGACCGTCAGCGCTCCGGCGGTCAGCCCGGCGACGACCACGGATCGCCGGGACGGCGCCATCAGGCGCTCCGCTCCGCGACCGGCTCCACCCGGGCGACCGCGCGTGCCTCCTCGTCGTCCGGGGTGAGGAGGTCGTCGATCGGCTCGCCCGTATAGGCCGCGGCCTGCAGCGTGAACAGCTGCGCATACCGCCCGTCGAGGGCCATCAGCTCGGCGTGTGTCCCCTCCTCCACGAGCCGGCCGTGCTCGAGGAACAGGATCCGGTCGGCCTGGCGGACGGTCGAGAAGCGGTGCGAGATGTAGATCGCGGTCCGGCCGCGGGCGAGGGAGCGGAGGCGCGCGAAGAGCTCGAACTCGGCCTGGGCGTCGAGGGCGGACGTCGGCTCGTCGAGGAGCAGGATCCGGGCGTCACGCATGAACGCCCGGCCGAGCGCGATCTTCTGCCATTCGCCGCCCGACAGCTCGACGCCGCCGTCGAACCACTTGCCGAGCGGCGTATCCCAGCCGTCGGGCAGGCGGTCGAGCAGGGTGTCCGCCCCGCCCTTCACAGCCGCGTCGATGACCGCGTCGCGGTCCTCGATCCGGTCGAGCTCGCCGAGGCCGATGTTCTCCGCGGCACTCGCCTGGTAGGTGACGTAGTCCTGGAACATCCCGCCGATCAACCGCCGGACGTCGGCCGGGTCGACGTCGCGGAGATCGACACCGTCAAGCAGGATTCGTCCGCCGGTCGGATCGTACAGGCGAGTCACGAGCTTGATCAGCGTCGACTTCCCCGCCCCGTTCCGACCGACGACGGCGACGGTCTCGCCGGGGGCGATCGTGAACGACACGTCCGCGAGGGCGTCCTCCTCGCGACCGGGGTAGCGGAACGTCACGTGGTCGAACGTGAGCTCGCCGCGAACTGTGGCCGGGTCGAGCGGTCCTGCAGCGCCTTCCGACCGGCCGCTGCTGCCGGCCGCGGTTCGTCGCTCGGTCGCGACCGAACCGTCCCCGGCGCTCCCCTCGATCCCGACCGGGGTCGCGAGCAACTCGAACAGGTCGTTGAGGTACAGGTTGTTCTCGTACATGGAGCCGGCCCCGCCGAGCAGCCCCTGGACCGAGCCCTGGACCGACGACGCCGCCTGCGTGAAGAACGTCAGGCTGCCCAGGGTCAGCTTGCCGGCGATCGCCTGGAGGGCGACGTAGAGGTACGTCAGCGAGCCTGCCAGGGTCGTGATCGAGCTCCACACGAAGCCCGCGAAGTAGCGCGTGACGACGAGCCCCCGCTGGCGGTCCTGGTAGACGGTCGAAAGCTGGCGGAATCGGTCGATGAAGTACGGCCCGAGCCCGAACAGCTTGACCTCCTTGGCGTAGGTGTCGGTCGTCACCAGCGTCGTCAGGTAGTCCATCCGGCGCCGGAGCGGCGACGCCCAGCGGGCGAAGCTGTAGCCGCGCCAGCCGTAGCGCGTGTCCGCGACGAACGCCGGGATCGGGGCGATCAGGGCGACCAGCGCGAGAAGCGGACTCAGGAAGAAGAGCCCGATGACCATCGACACGAGGGCGATCGCAGTCTGGATCAGCCCGAACACGCCGCTGACCATGAACAGCGGCCGGCTGCTCGCACCCTGCTGGGCCCGTCGGAGCAGGTCGTACGAGGTCGAATCCTCGAAGAACGAGAGGTCGAGCTTCGCGGCATGATCCATGATCTCGAGCTGGATCGTGTTCGTCACCCGCTCCTGGAGGAGCTGCTGGCAGACGTTCCGGAGGGTCGAGAGGAACGACGAGAGGGCGTAGATCAGGAACTGGGCCGCGGCGAGCAGGACGACGATCCCGGTCGGGTCGATGCTGAGCGAGCCGAAGGTCTCTGTCGCGGCGGGAACGCCCGACACGTTCGCGGTGATCGCCCGGACGACGGCATCGATCAGGAGCTTGGCGATCAAGGCCGTGATCACGGGAACGACGCCGGCGAGGATGGTCGCGGTCGCAAGCCCGAATGTCAGGATCCTGCTGGCCGACCAGACGAGGCCGAGGACGCGGGGCAACGTGGAGATCAGCGCTCGAACGGCCTCTCGCGCACGCTTCAGGCGGCCGCGCAGGTCGGTCGGGCCCTCGCTCGGCGGGTCGGGGATGTCGGGGTTGCCGCTGAGGCCGCTCTCGCGGCCTTCGATCCCGGGTCGCTGGGTGCGCCGCAGCGCGTTCCCCCGCGGGATGATCGGCGGGTGGTAGCTCAGGCCGGGCCCCCGATCGGCGCCCGGAGGTCGAGGCGGAGGAGATCCTCGCCCCATTTGACCTCGCCGGTCTTCTCGAACCCGTACGCGATGTAGAACGGCTGCGGCGAACCGTCGCCCGCCTTGCAGCTCGTCAGGAGGTTGCGGGCGCCCGGCCGTGTGCGGAGATACTCGATGACGGCGTCGATGGTCGCCGCGCCATAGTCCTTGCCCTGGTGCTCCGCGTCGATGAGGAGCCGCCACAGGAAGTACGGGCCGACGATGTCGTCGTCGTCCGCCAGGGTCTCGGCCGGGATCCCGTCGCTGATCATCACGAACCCGACGAGCTGGCCGGTGTGGGCGTCATGGATCGAGCACATCCGCGGACAGGCCTTCGCGTCTGCGATCGCGTCCTCGAAGTGGCTGATCATCGAGCCGAGGTAGCGGTCCTGGCCGGGCCCGCGGCGGAGGCCCATCACTGCCTGGACGTCGTCTTCGGTGACGATGTCGCGCAGCTCGACGACCGCCATCACGCGCCCAGCAGGTCGGTCGCGCCGACGTCCTCGCGCTCGGCGAGCGCCCGTTCAGCGACCACCTGGTCGTGGCGCAGGTGGCGCTCGGCGGCCTCGGGCGTCCGGATCTCGTCGAGGAACGCGAGCGAGCGGGCGACGCGTTCGAGTGCGTTGCCGATGAAGTCGCGCATCGCGCTCTCGACCTCGCGCTCGGTGGTCGCGGCGAGCCGCAGCCCGGACAGCGCCTCGACGTCCTGGCGCTGGTAGGCCTTGAGGAGCTTCAGCCCGTCCAGAGTCAGGCCGGTCCGATCGTGGGGCGGCCCCGGACAGCGGTCGCACAGGACCCCGCCGAGGAGCGGCACCCAGCGGAACCGGCCGTCGGCCTCGAGAACGCGATCGCACTCGACGCAGCGATCGACCTCGGGTCGCACGCCGAGCTCGTCGGCGAGGTGCATCTCGAACCAGCGCGCCACCCGGCCCGGCGCCATGCCCGCGTCGAGCAGCTCGTAGCCGCGCTTGAGGAGCGCGTAGACCGGCTCGGCCGCATGGCGCTCCTCGAGCGAGCGGTCGGCCAGCTCGGCGAGGTACCACGCGGTCGCGGCGCTCTCGAGCGAGTCGCGGAGGTTCAGCCAGGGGTGCCCGACGCTGACCTGGGTCACGACATCGAACGTCCGGCCGCGGGCGAGGAGGACATTCAGCTCGGCGAACGGCTCGAGCGAGCCGCCGATCCGCGATGTCGGCCGGCGGATGCCCTTGGCGATCGCCTTGATCTTGCCGAAGGCCGGCGTGATGAGCGTGAGGATGCGGTCCGCCTCGCCGAAATCGAACCGCGAGAGGACGATCGCATCGGTCGAATATCGGCGCGGGATCGGCACGCTCGAAACGTAGCACCTCGGAGCGTCAGGGGCCGTCGTGCACATCGTCCGCCAGGGATTCATCCGGGCGTCCTCGGCCTGCGTACCACCGGCAGGCGCCGGTGCGGACGCGTCCCCCGAACCGGCGCCGCTTCGCGCCCTGCGCCGCCTCCGCGCGGACGGCCCGGCCCGGCCCGGCCCGGCCCGGGAAATTGCCATACGGATCCCACGCGGTCGTTCGTCAGGCCCTTCATGTCAGTCGACCGCCTGGCGTCCGTATGACAAGAACTCGACCGCTGTCCACGCTCAGGCGACGGCCGTGGCGACGTCAAGCGCTGCCTGACGACCGCCTGACATTCGTTTGACAGAACCCTGCGCTCCGCGACAGGCGCGACCGCCGCAACAGGCTACTTGCGGCTCGCACGTTTGCGAAAATGCCGTTACCATGCCAGCGATGACCACCGCCCAGCCGGTCCTCGACGCCGCCGCCCTCATCGCCGACACGGAGGCCGAGATCCTCCGGATCGTGAGCGATCGGGATCCCTCGACCGTGGGCGTCTACGAGATGGTCCGTTATCACCTCGGGCTCGACGGGTCGGGTGCCTCGGCCGGCAAGCGGATGCGGCCCCTTCTCGGGCTCCTCGCGTACGCGTCGATCGCGGGCGACTACCGGCCCGCCCTCCCCGGCGCCGCCGCCGTCGAGCTCGGCCACAACTTCAGCCTCGTCCACGACGACATCGAGGACGGCGATCGCGAGCGTCGCCACCGGCCGACCGTCTGGGCCCTGCACGGCGTCGCCCAGGCGATCAACACCGGCGACATGCTGTTCAGCCTCAGCCGGATGGCCCTCCATCGCCTGTCGGACCTCGGGTTCAGCGATGCCAAGGTCCTGCGCCTGATGCGGCTCTACGACCAGACCTGCGTCGCGCTGTGCGAGGGCCAGTACATCGACATCGCGACGTCGGAGTCTGACGGGATGATGTCCGTGGACCTGTATTTCGACATGATCGGGCGCAAGACCGCTGCCCTGATCGCGGCGTCGATTGAAGCCGGCGCGCTGCTCGCGTCGGACGACGACGAGGTGATCGCGCGCTACCGCGGCTTCGGCTGGGCGCTCGGGCTGGCATTCCAGCTCAATGACGACCTCCTCGGGATCTGGGGCGCCGAGCAGAAGACCGGCAAGGAGGCGTCCGACATCGCCCGGCGCAAGAAGACGCTGCCGGTGATCTACGCATTCGAGCACGCCGGTCCCGACGACCGCGCGCGGCTCGCAGCCCTCTACGCCAACGGCGGCCCCGTGGCCGACGATGTCGCCGAGGTCATCGCGATCCTCGAGCGGAGCGGCGCCCGCGATTTCACCCGGACCGAGGCCCGCCGCCACCGCGACGAAGCGCTCGCCGAGCTCGACGCCGCCGGCGTGGTCGACCCCGAAGCACGCGCCCGCCTCGAGGAGATCATCGTCTCGGTGATCGCGGCGTAGGTCCGCCTCCACGCCACCGGCCACGCGAGCAGTCCGCGCTCGTTACGACCGCTGGGCGGTCCTTCAGCCGTCACTTGGTGCAGGCCGCGCACGGATCGTCGGCTGAACGTGCCGAATCAGGCTGCGTCCGAATGTTCAGCCGACGTTTGGTGCAGCCCGTGCCCAATCGACGAGCCGCCGGCATCGCGGCGTGCGGGTCGAGCGCGACCCCTCAGAGCTGACCAGCCGCCATCAGGGCGATGACGCCGGCCATGAGGACGCCGTGAGCGGCGACGAGTAGGTTGCGGCGCCGTCCAAGCGGATCAGGCTGCCCAGTTGCGGCGATCTCGCGACCGCGTACGACCTGGAGGATGCCGCTTGCCGCTGACAGCACCACGAGAGTCGGGCCTGCTGGTGTCCGGGCGAGGCCGACGATCAACGCTCCGAGTGCTGCGAACGCCCAGTAAACGACGAGCACCACGACGAACGG
>JANMCU010000036.1:0-7110 GCA_031361415.1 Chloroflexota bacterium
GGCCCTCCGCGTGACCACGCCCCTGCGCCGCCTGACCGACGCGTCGCGCGCCCTCGCCGAGGGCCAGCTCGGCAGCCGGATCCCGCGGGCCGACGTCCGTGCCGGATCGTCCGAGCTGGCCGCCCTGGCCATGCAATTCAACGCGATGGCAGATCAGCTGGAGGAGAGCGTCGTGATCGTCCGCCGCGATCGCGACCGGAGCCGGGACTTCCTGGCCGACGTGTCCCACGAGCTGCGGACGCCGATCGCCGCGCTGCTGACGTTCAACGAGCTCCTCATGGAACGCGCCGGTGACGATCCGACGGCCCGTGCCGAGTTCCTCGACAACAGCCGGATCCAGCTCGAGCGCCTCGACTGGCTCGCCCAGAACCTGCTCGAGCTCTCGAAGCTCGATTCGGGCCTGGTCCTGCTCGACCTCCGACCGGACGATCTCCGGGCGGCCGTCGAATCCGCGGTCGAGCAGGCCCGCCCGGCCGCCAACCGGCGAGGAGTTGCGCTCCGGCTCGATCTGCCGCGCGCTCCGATCCGGCTGCGCCACGACCCCCAGCGGATCGGGCAGGTCGTGACAAATCTGGTGGGCAACGCGGTCAAGTTCACCGAGCCCGGCGGCTCGGTCGACGTGCGGGCCGTCGCGATCCCCGCTGACGGGGCGCGGATCGAGGTCGCCGATACCGGGGTCGGGATCGAGCCAGCCGAGCTGCCGCGGATCTTCGAGCGGTTCTACCGCGGCTCGCGGGCCAACGAGGCACGCGGCAGCGGGTCCGGCCTGGGCCTCGCGATCGTGCGCTCGATCGTGGACATGCACCACGGCACGGTCGAGGTCATCAGCCGGCTCGGGGCGGGAACGACGTTCACGGTGACGTTGCCGGCCGACCCACGAAAGGACGACGACGGCGTCCTGCCGACCTCGACCTCCCAGCCGTCCGCGCCACTCGACGAGCCCACGACAGATCCGGGGAAGATGGTGGATTCTTCACCGACCGGGGCGCCCCGCCTGAACCGCGAGTCCTCAGGCTAGGCTGCACATCTCGATGAGGCGCGGCGATTCCGGCCGACCGCCCCATCCGCGAAACCGCCAGCCACGCGAGAGTACGCCCCCGATGACCGATCCCTTCGCCGATCCGACCGACGAGACGCAGCCGCACGACAGCATGGACTGGCGTCCGATCGATCGGACCCAGCCGCCAGCGGCCAGCGACCCGCTGACGCCCGGATCGAACGACGCCACACTGCCCGCGCAGGTCGGCGGTCCGACCCCGACCAGCTCCACGCCGACGGACGGCTGGCCCGTCTCGACCGACACGCCACCGGCCGGCCGGCCACCCGGCGAGGCGGCCGGGCCGTCGTCGTTCTCGCCGCCGCCCGAGCCGCGGACCGACTGGACCCGGCCCTCGTGGTCGGATCGCGCGCCGACCCCGGAACACTGGTTCGAGTCGGCAACCCCGGTTCCGGCCCGGCCGGTCGCGGTCGCGCCCCGTCGCGGCGCAGGCGCGGGCACCATCCTCGCGGCCGCCCTGGTTGCCGCCCTGCTCGCGTCCGGCGGGACCGTCGCCGCGCTCACGGTCAGTGGTGCGTTCAATCGCGCACCGGCGGCGCAGGCGCCCAACTCGAGCCCCAATTCATCGACGATCAGGCAGCCGGTCACGCTCGACGAATCGTCGGCGATCATCGATGTCGCGGCCAGGGCCGGCCCGTCGGTCGTCCGGATCTTCACGACCGGGATCGACCCGAACTCCGCGACCCAGCAGGCGCAGGACGGCGTCGGGTCCGGAATCATCTTCGATTCGAATGGCTGGATCCTGACCAACCGGCACGTCGTCGCCGGCACGACCGACCTGACGGCCCAGCTCAAGGACGGCACGAAGTACAAGGCAAGGGTCTACGGGGTCGATACCTTGACGGACCTCGCGATCATCAAGGTCGACGCGACGGGCCTGCCGGCGGCGACGCTCGGCGACTCGGACGGACTCAAGGTCGGCGAGCTGGTGGTCGCGATCGGCAGCCCGCTCGGCACGTTCGACAACAGCGTCACGAGCGGGATCGTGTCCGCCCTGGGCCGTGACATCACGACCGACGGCGGTCACCTCCGGAACCTCATCCAGACCGATGCTGCGATCAACCCCGGCAACAGCGGCGGCCCGCTCCTCGACGCGACCGGCGCGGTCATCGGGATCAACACCGCGATCGCCCGCGATTCGACCGGCATCGGCTTCTCGATCCCGATCGACATCGCCCGTCCGATCATGCGCCAGGCGCTCGCCGGCGAGGCGCTCGCCCGCCCGTACATCGGCATCCAGTACGTCCAGATCGATCCACAGGTGTACAAGTCGCTGAAGCTGCCCGTCGCGGCCGGAGCGTACGTCCAGATCCTCGACCAGAACGGTCAACCGACCGGCGAGGACGCAGTTCGCGCGTCGAGCCCAGCGGCCGATGCCGGCATCAAGACCGGCGACATCGTGATCTCGATGAACGGCCAGACGATCGACGCCCTCCATCCACTCGATGCGGTCCTGACCCAGTTCGCGCCCGGCGACAAGATCACCCTCGAGGTGATCCGCGGCACGGAGCACAAGACGATCACGGTCACCCTCGGGACCCGACCAAAGGACCTCGGCTAGGAGGGTCCGTGTCAGGCCGGCGGGCGTCGGCGTCGGATCTCGACGGCCGCGTGGTCGAGCGGGCCGCCGAGCTGGACCGCGGGCTTCCGGACCGTGACGCCGACCTCGTCGACGGGGAGCTGCACGAGGATCTCGGTGGCGATCGCCTCGGCGATGGCCTCGAGCAGCCGGAACGAGGCCGTTTCGACGATCCGGGCAACGATCTCGTGGACCCGGCCGTAGTCGACGGTCTTCGCCAGGTCGTCGTCGATCCCGGCCGGCTGCAGGTCGAGGAACAGCTCGATGTCCACGTCGAACGGCTGGGGCGTCTCGCGCTCGTGGTCGTAGAAGCCGTGGCGGCCCTCGAGCTGGATATTGCGGAGCACGATCCGGTCGCTCAGGGCACGCCTCCTTCGGTCGGGTCGGCCGGCCGCCACGTGCCACGGACGATCGCGTCGGCCATCCGCGCCGCGCGGACGTTGGGCTGGACATCGTGGACCCGGACGATGTCGGCGCCCGCGCCGATGCCGAGGGCGGTGGTCGCGACCGTGGCCTCGAGCCGCTCGTCGGGCGGCAGGTCGAGGACCGTGCCGAGCGTCGACTTGCGCGACGTGCCGAGCAGGATCGGCCGACCGAGAACCTGGAGGCTCGCCAGCTCGTGGAGCAGGCGCAGGTTGTGCACGGCCGTCTTGCCGAACCCGAAGCCCGGGTCGACGAGGATCGAATTCCAGTCGATGCCGGAGCGAACCGCCTGCTCGATCGAGCGCTCGAGGTCGGCGATGACCTCGGCGATCAGGTTCGTGTAGCGGGCCTCGGCCCGGTTGTGCATCAGCACGATCGGCAAGCCGCGGCCGGCCACGAGCCGCACCAGCTCGCCGTCCGGATCGACGCCCCGGACGTCGTTGACGAGATCGGCGCCGGCGTCGAGGGCCGCCTCGGCCACGACGACCTTCGTCGTATCGATGCTCAGCGGCATCTGGGGCAGGGCCGCCCGGAGGGCCCGGACGACCGGGGCGATCCGGGCGATCTCGTCCGCGTCGGCGACGACGCGGTGGCCCGGCCGCGTCGACTCGCCGCCGATGTCGAGCAGGTCGGCACCTTCGTCGGCCATCCTCTTGCCGATCGCGACCGCGCGCTCGACCGGGTCGGCGGCCGATTCCCCGGCGTCGCGCGCGAGCAGCCCGTCGCCGGAGAAGGAATCAGGCGTGATGTTGAGGATCCCCATCACGAACGTGCGCGCTCCCCATTCGAACCGGGAGGGTCCGATCTGGAGCGGCGCGGCCGGTCCGGGAATGCCGCCGCGCTCTACGGTCGTCGAGTCGTTCATCGCGGTCGATTGTCGCCGGGATCGCCGCCCGGCGGGCCCGATTGGACCGTGCGGGCGGGCGGTGGCGCTCCGGCGTGTCGTGCAGCCGTCTCGTCCGGGACGGGGTCGTGCAGGAGCGGGTCGTCGACCAGGCGGGCCCGGACCGCGCCGACCAGGTACAGCGAACCGGCGACGACGACCGGGCCGGCCGGCCCGGCGAGGATCTGGTCGAGGGCGGCGGCGAGATCGGCCTCGGCAACAACCGAGCGCTTCGCCATGACGGCGCCGCCCGGCCGGCCGGCCCGACCCGACCACAGGCCGGCCAGCGTGTCCGCTGAAAGCGCCCGCGAGCCGCCGACGGTCGTTGCCACGATCCGCGCATCGCGCAGGGTGGCCGCACCAGCCAGCGCGTCGACCACGCCTGCGACGTCCTTGTCGGCCATCGAAGCGGTCAGGAGCGTCAGCCGGCCCGAGCCGAGGAACGGCCGGAGCTCGTCGAGCGCCGCCGCGAGAGCCGCCGCGCCGGCGGGATTGTGGGCGCCGTCGAGCAGGACGTCGCGGCCGTCGACCGAGAGGAGCTCGAGCCGGCCGGGCCAGCGGGCTTCGGCGTATCCCCGCCGACGGGACGCGGCCGGAACCTCGGCGATCCCGGCCGCTTCGAGGGCATCGAGGATCGCGTCCGCGACCGCGACGTTGGCGGCCTGATGCCGGCCGCGCAGCCCGATCCGGGTCCGGCCGAGCCGCGCCAGTTCGACGACCAGCCCGTCGCGATCGACCGCGACGACGGGTGCCGGTTCCACGATCGTGAGCGGGACCCCGAGACGGGCTGCCCGGCGACGGACGATCGCCCGCGCGTCCCCGACCGCACCGGTGACGGCGAGATCGCCGCGCTCGATGATTGCCGCCTTCTCGCGCGCGATGTGGGCGATCGTCGGCCCGAGCCGGTCGGTGTGGTCGAGATCGACGTTCGTGATCGCCGCCACGCCGCCGTCCCAGGCATGGGTTGCATCGAGGCGCCCACCGAGGCCGACCTCGACGAGCGCGAGGTCGATCCGCTGATCGGCGAACCAGCGGAAGACGACAGCGGTGAGGAGCTCGAACTCGGTCGGGTCCCCGAGGCGGCGAGGCAACCGATCGGCGGCCGCGACCGCGTCTCCCACGAGTCGGGCAAACGTGGCCGCGTCGACCGGTCTGCCGCCGATCTGGAGCCGCTCGCGATACGACACGAGATGCGGCTTGGGAGTCTCGCCGGCCCGGAGCCCGGCGGCCCGCAGCGCTGCTCCGGCGAACGCGAGGACGCTGCCCTTGCCGTTCGTTCCGGCGACGAGCGCCCCGCGCACTGCGAGCTGCGGATCGCCCAGCTCGCGCAGGAGAGCGCGCGTCCGCCCGAGACCGAGCCGGATCCCGAACCGCCCGCGGTCGGCGAGCGCCGCCACGGCCGCCTCGTACGCCCGGCCGACGTCAGGATCGTCGAGCGGTGCGCCGTCGGCGGTCGCTGCCGCCTCGTCGCCAGCCGTGCTCGTCACTCGCGGCTCAGGTCGTCCTCGTAGAAGACGCACTGGTTGAAGCGTGGCGTCAGGCAGACGTCGTTGATGTAGCCCTGCTCGAGATGGACGCCACCGCGGAGTTGGCAGCGCGACACGTTCGCGTCCTGCCGGATGAGGGCCTTGAGCAGGTGCGGTGCCTGGATCGGGATCGCGCCGCGCGATCCGGTCATGTAGAAGTGGGGACACACATTGCGGCGCAGGTTCGGCAACCCGAACCCGCCGCGCGACGGCGGCATCGCCGGCAGTGGCGAGCGAAACGGGACCGCGCCACGACCTGGCATTCCCGGCCGGATCGGCATCGGCACCCGGAGGGCGGGCATGCCGGTCGACGCGGCGGCCGCATGGTCGCGCCGATCCGGCATCGGCGGTGGCGGGGACGCCTGCTCGCCTGCCGGCCGGTTCACCCGGGCAATCGGACCAACGCCGAAGGCGGGCCGGCCCATCGAACCGGCAGGGCGGTCGCGCTTCGGGTCTCGAGCCTGCATCCATCCCTCGTGTTCGGCGCGCAACGGGACGGGCGGCCCGCGCGCAGGACCGCGCAAGACTACAACGCTCCGCAACGAAACGGTCATCCGTCCACGCTCGGCGCGCGCCGCATGCGACAATCGACGCCGATGACGACACGGCGAGGCGGGCGACCCAGCCAGGTCCGGCCGCGTCCCCCCTCGACGGGACGCCCCGCGCCGGCCACCGTCCGACCCCGCGCACCGGCACCGGGCCGGCTGGCCGCCCACCGCAAGATCGAGCGCGGCCCGGGGATCGCCCTTCCGTTCCGCCTGCTGATGGGTATCGCGGTGATCGCCCTCAGCGCCGGCGTCCTGCTTGTCGCCAATGGCGGCCTGGGCAAGGTTGCCGCCGTCGTCGGCACGACATTGGACGGCCTCGTGACGAACCTCACCAGGACACCGGTGCCGAGCGCGCCCGAGGCCGTCGTGGCCGACGCCCCGACGCTCGAGGCGCCCGACGAGCCGTACACGAACCAGCCGACCGTCGACCTCAACGTGACGCTGCCGACGGCCGTCGTCGGCCAGGCCGGCACTCGTGTCCGGATCTACCTGGCGATCGGCAAGGGCAATCCCGGGGTGGCGCGGGAGATTGCCGTTGGATCCTCGCCCCGGCTCCTCGTCCCGGGCCTCGCGCTGAGCGCAGGCACGAACACCTTCACGGCCACCATCCTCGGGCCGACCGACCTCGAATCCGAGGCGTCCGCGGCGGTCACCTACATCCTTGACACCACGAAGCCGAAGATCACGATCACGGCCCCGTCGGCGAACGCGGTGGTCAACGCGACGACGGCCCAGGTCGTCGGAAAGACGCAGGCCCGCAGCATGCTGAGCATCCACAACCAGACGACGAACGCGACCGTCGCGGGCGCCGCCGACGCGAACGGCGCCTTCTCGATCGCGGTTCCGATCGGGCCCGGTTCGAACCAGATCCAGGTGACCGCGACCGACCCGGCCGGGAACGTCAACGCCGCATCGCTGACCGTCCGCCGCGGAACCGGCAAGCTGACGGCGAATCTGTCGGCGTCCTTCTACCAGGTCAGGCTCGCGAAGCTGCCGAAACAGGTTCAGCTCTTCGTCACGGTGACCGACCCGAACGGACGCGCCCTCCAGGGCGCGCAGGTGACGTTCACCCTCACGATCCCGCGCGTCCCCGC
>JANMCU010000092.1:0-15312 GCA_031361415.1 Chloroflexota bacterium
GCTGCTGTTCGCGTACTAAGTCCGCGGTTGCGCACGGGGTCCGGGGTAGGCGCGAGCTCCGCGCCGGAGCGCCGTTCGCCCCTGAACGAGCCTCCGCGCCGGAGCGCCGTTCGCCCCTGAACGAGCCTCCGCGCCGGAGCGCCGTTCGCCCTCCGAATATTCCGAGGAGGCTTAATCCACAGGCGTTCCGCCACCGGCGTCGGCGGTAGGCGCAAGGTCATGCTCGGGTGGCATCAAATCGCGAAACCGATGCGTGCGTTACGTTCGGCGCCGCAGTCACGATCCAGACCGAGTCGATCACATCCGCGAACGGCGTTCGGATAAGCCTTCTCGGCATATGCGATGAAGGGCCGGGGTCAGCTTCGCGGCTTCCGGACCTGCCGTGAAGCATTGCCTGTAAGGACTGCCATCAGTCGATCGCCTGACACGCTCGACCACAGGACGCCGTCCGCGAGGGGCATCGGCGCATCCGGGCTCTCGAGGGCGCGGAGCCAGGCCGCCGAAGACCCGGGAAACCGAGTCTCGAACAGGGCCGCCAGCTCGCGCATCGTTGCCCGGTTCCGGGAGGTCGCCCGGAGGACGAGCAGGCCGGCAACCTGCGTACCGGGTGGGCTCGACCGGCGAACCGCCGCCACCTTGTCGGCGAGGCCGCGCATCGCGGAACCGCCGTCCGTGATGAGATCGACGATCTCGACGACCGCAATCTCCATTCGGGCCGGGCGAGCCAGCATCACGTCGATCGATCGCGACCAGGCCGCGGCCGGATCGATCCCGACCTCAGGTCGGCCCTCCCAACTGCCACGTTGCGCCACCGTGATGACGAGCTCCTGCCGGCGAAGATGCTCGATGTCACGCGGAAGGCTCGCTCCGGGTCGCGCCTCGATGAACATCGCAAGCTGCACGCCCACCGCTGCCGCGCACGATGCCAAGGTCTCGATGGACACTGACGTAATCAGCCCGCGCTCGAGGCGGCTCCAGAAAGGCTGCGAGATACCGGCGCGATTCGCCGCCTGCGCCTGAGTCAAGCGCAACGCGGTCCGCGACTCGCGGAGTCCGATCCCCGTCCGCCGCGCAAGGACAACCGAGCGACGACGCCCTTCGAGCCTGGCCGTTCCGGCACGCCGCCGAGATCGATCGGGCATGTCGCCATCGTGCCAGCCAGTTCTTCACCAGAGATCAACGGAGCATCACCGCATGGCCATCCGCGACGAGGCCTGGGACATCCGGATGGAGCCACGGCCCGCGCCCGACGATTGCGTTCGCGGCTGCGTGTGCGGCCGACCGCGTCGACGGGATCGCGACCGAGACGCGCGGATCGGACAGGGTCCAGCGCAGCGGGGCCGACGACCCGCACGACCGGCCCCTCGCGACCGAGCGCCCGGGTCTGGATCATGCCTGACCCGTCGCCGTCGCGGTCGGCTCCCCGAGCTCCGCGGCACCCGAGGCGGTGACCGGCAGTGCGAACGCGAACGTCGAGCCGCCTCCGACCGCGCTCTCGAGCCACAGGCGGCCTCCGTGCTCCTCGACGATCTCACGCGAGATCGGCAGGCCGAGGCCGGTGCCGCGCGGCTTGTCCGTGAGGGTGTCGCCGGCCTGGGCGAAGGTTTCGAAAACGCGCGCCTGATCGTCCGGGGCGATCCCGGTGCCGGTATCCGCCACCGACACGACCACCTCATCGCGGTCCACGGAGATCGCGACCGTCACCGACCCGCGGGGCGTGAACTTCACCGCGTTCGATAGCAGGTTGATCACGACCTGGATGAGCCGGTGATGGTCGCCGGTGACGGGCGGAACGGCGTCGGGCAGATCGCGCCTGACCTCGAGCGCCGTCGTCGCGAACAGCGCCGCGGTGGCCGCGATGGCCTGGTCGACGACAGCGCGGAGGTCGACCGGCTCACGCCGGAACTCCATCCGACCGGCCTCGATCTTCTGGAGATCGAGGACGTCGTTGATCATCGCGGTCAACCGATCGCCTTCGGCGGCCATGATCCCGAGGTTCTCGGTGATCTGGCCCACGGCGCGCTCGAGCTTCGGGTCGGAGGCCGTGCCGCCCGGCAACCCGGCCAGGGCAGGCGTCACGATGTCCTCGAACCGCTTGCGGACGAGCTTGGTGAAGCCGACCACCGACGTCAGTGGCGTGCGGAGCTCATGGCTGACATTGGCGAGGAAGGTGCTCTTCGTCGCGCTCATGGCCTCGGCCGCGGCTCGAGCGGCGACCGCCTCTTCGGTCGCGTCGGCGAGCTGGGCCGTCCGCGTCGCGACGCGCGCCTCGAGCTCGCGGTTCTGGTCCTCGATCTCGGCGTACAGGCGGGCGTTCTCGATCGCGGCCGCCACGAGGCTGCCGACGGTGAAGAGGAGCGGGCCCATCGAGCGTTCGAGCTCGCCTCCGGACAGCCGGTTGTCGACCGCGAGGATCCCGACGGTGCGGCCGTTCGTCACGAGCGGCGTGCCGAGGAACGAGGTCACATCGAGGGCACGGGCGAGGAGCCGGTTCGGTTCGTACGGGTCGCTGTCCACGGCGCGGAAGACCATCGGACCCTCCGCCAGCGCGAGTTGCACGAGCGTCGAGCGCGTCTCGGTCAGGGGCAGATGGATCTGGCCGACGAGGGCCAGGACATCCGCGCTGCCGCCGATCGCGCGGCCGTAGGTCAGGACCTCGGCGACCGGGTCGACCAGCAGGACGAGTGCACGATCGAACGGCAGCCGGTGGACGACGGCATCGAGGGCGCGACCGAGCAGCTCGTCGAGATCAAGGGTCGAGCTGAGGCCGGCGGCCAGCTCGTTGAGGGCGACGAGCTCGGCGAGGCGGCGTTGCAGCTCGGCCCGCGACAGGGACGACTCGGCGGCCTCGCGAACGAGCGCGGTCCGTTGCTCGTCGACGAGAGTCCGCTGGTCGTTCGCCTCGCGCGCCCGTCGGGCTGCCGCCGCGCCGTAGAGCACGAGACCGGCCGGCAGGAGCGTGGCCCCGACCGTCGCCATCGCGTCCCAGCCGGGCGGTCGGGCCAGGATCACGGCGAGGACGGCGATCGAGCCGCCGCCGCCGGCCAGGAGGTCGATCAGCGGAACCCGGAGGCGCGTCATCGATCGGGCGATCGGGCGGTCGAGGGGCGGTCGAGGGTCGAGACGACTCACCGAGGCCGGTCGCGGGACGGAACCGCTCGGCTGTCCGCCGGCCCGGGCGTCCGCAGCTCGGCGGTCAGCCGGCCCCGACGCTCGATCCCTCGCGGCTCGCGGCCTGGCCGCGGGTCTGGTGGAGGGCCGGTCCGGCGATCGCGGCGATCGCCGCCAGGAGCTTGAGGTCCGCGGCCTGGTATTCGACCGGCACCCGCGTCCCGGCCCCGAGTACGCCGATCGTCCGGCCGCGGGTGACGATCGGAGCTGCGATGAGCGAGGCGTACCCGCGCTCGATCGCGGTCGCTCGTGGATCCGTGCCGACGTCGTTGACCTCCTCGCCTGTCGCCGACCGAGCGACCGCGCCGATGATGCCCTGATCGGTCGCCACCGACGCGAACGGTGACGGCTCGGAACCGAGTCCGCCGACGGGATGCAGGACGTTGGCGCCGTCGAGCACGAGCAGGAAACCGGTACCGCCGGCCGGCAGCCGCGACGCCTCGGCGACGACGATCCGGCCGACCGCGTCGAGATCGAGCTCGCCGCTCAGGCGATCGGCCAGCTCGTACACGAGGCTCAGCTCACGGTACCGGTCGAGCGCTTCGCGGGCGAGGCTGCGCTTGTCGGCCTCGCGGGCGACCGCGTACGAGAGCACGGCGGCGATCGCCCGACCCGTCCGGTCGCCCTCGACCCAGCCGACCGTTCGACCCTCGACCGTGATCGGGTACTTCTCGAAGCCGATCCCGCCTGACTCGCGCTCGAGGATCACGATGCCCGCGTCGTTGCTGATCCGGACGCCGGCATTCGTCCCGGACAGGAGCGCCGACAGCATGGGCGCGACGTGGCGGTGGCGAATGATCAGGCGAGCGAGGTCCTGCTCCATCAGGCCGCCCCGGGCAGGCCGAGCGCCGCACGGGCGATATCGAGGAGCTCGTCGGGGTCGAAGGGCTTGGTCAGGTACCGATCCGCGCCGGCCGCGAGGCCTTGCTCGCGGTCGTAGGCCTGGCCCTTGGCGGTCAGCATGACGACGGTCGTGGCGGCCAGGCCGAGGTCCTCCTTGATCGCGCGACAGACCTCGAAGCCGTTGAGCTTGGGCATCATCACGTCGAGGAAGACCAGCGCCGGCCGGTGGTTCCGGACGACGTCGAGGGCCATCTCGCCGTCGGACGCCGTCTGCAGCTCGACCCCTTCGTCCTCGAGCTCCTCGAGGGTCTGCTCGATGAGCAGGCGGATGTGCTGTTCGTCGTCGACGATGAGGACGGTCGGCATCGGGACCTCGTGGGGTGGGGGGAGCGGACCGCGTGGCGCCCGCCAACGATGCCGGAAACGGGAAGCCGGCGCAACGTGCGAACCGCCGCCGCCGCGGGTCGTCCGATCGGGCAGCATGTCGCCATGGTCGCCGAACCCGTCCGCCAACCCGCCGCTGCGCCCGACGCCACGGTCGCGGGCCGCCCGATCAACCCGGACGTCACGCTCTGGCTGCTGTCGATCGCGCACGCAGTGAACCACGCCCAGGCGGTGCTGCTGCCGCTGATCTACCTCAAGATCATCACCGAGTTCGGGGTCACCGAGTCCCAGGTCGCCTATCTCGCGGCCATCGGCTCGTTCGCCAGCGGGCTCGTCCAGCTCAGCTACGCGAAGCTGACCCGGGTCGTCTCGCGGCGGGTGCTCCTGACCGCCGGCGGCGTCCTGTTCGGGACGGGCTTCGCCGCGCAGGGCCTGATGTCGAGCTTCCTGCCGTTCGGCCTCGTCAACGTCCTGTCGCGGATCGGCGGATCGCCGCAGCATCCGGTCGGCAACGGACTGCTCGCCGAGCAGTTCCCCGAGTCGCGTCGCGGGTTCGCGATCAGCGCCCACATCAGCGGCGGCAACGTCGGGACGGTCATCGTCGCCCTGGTGGGGGCCGGCCTGATCGCGACGATCGGCTGGCGCTGGGTGGTGGTCGTGTTCGGCGTGCCGGCCGTCCTCGTCGCGATCGCGATCCTGCTGTTCGTCCGCGAGAGCGGGGTCGATCGCCGGGCGGCGTCGGCGCACGGCAGCGTGCGGGAAGCGTTCCGGACCGTTCTGGGCGACCCGTCGCATCGCTGGATCTACCTCGCGTCCGTGCTCGGGGGTGGCGGTCGCGGGCTCGGCGTGGTGAACCTGTTCGCGCTGCTCTACCTGACCGGTGTCATCGGCCTGACCAGCCCGACGACCGACGTGATGTACGGCGCCCTGATCGTCCTGTCGGTGCCGATGCCGCTGATCGCGGGCTGGCTGTCGGATCGGGTCGGGCGCCGACCGGTGATCATCGGGGTCTACCTCGGAGGCGCGATCGCGTTCGTCGTCTTCCTCCTCGTCGGGGCGTCCGTGGCGGGTCTCTGGCTCGGGATCCTGTTGATGGGCCTGTTCAGTTTCGCGGAGTCGCCCCAGCTCCAGGCACTGCTCGCCGACATCGCCCCGCCGACGGTCCGCGACACGTCGTTCGCCCTCTACTTCACGCTTGCGTTCGGGGTCGGATCGCTGTGGACCGCGCTCTATGGCGGGATCATCGACGTCGCCGGGGACAAGGCCGGCCTGCCGATCGTGTTCTGGCTCATGGCGATCTCCTTCGTCCTCGCCGCGCTGGCCGTGATCCCGATCCGTGAGCCCACGCGGCGGACCCCGGCCGCCGCCGAGCCCATCGACATCGTCTGAGCGCCGCAGCGCGGGCGCCGGCCGGTCGGCGCCGGGCGGCGGCGTTCGCTGTCGGCGGCGATCGCCGGTGCCTCTGCTATCATTCGCCGGCCCTGAGACAACGGGCAATTCGGTCGGGGCGTGGCGCAGCTTGGTAGCGCGCATCGTTCGGGACGATGAGGTCGTGGGTTCGAATCCCGCCGCCCCGACCAGTACACCGACCGGCGACCCCGGCCGACCATCTCAGACGGCTCTCAGCGGCCGTCCGGACCGTGAGGCCAGATGCCCACTCGACGGACCAGCCCGCGTCGCACGACGACTCGCCCGAGCGGACTGTATGAGCGCACCACTGAACCCGCATTCGACGAGGCCGACGACGTCGACGACGATCCGGGCGAAGGGTTCCTCGCGGGCGCCGCTCCCTGGCTGGCCCTCCTCGCCGTCGTCCTCGCGGCCGGCGCGCTCGGGTTCGTGGTCCTGAGCCGGTCATCCGCCGAGGACCTGACCGCCTGTCGAACGGCTGCCTGGAGCGCGGTCCCCGATGCGGGCGCGCTCCCGCCCAACTGGAGCCTCGGCTCGACCGATCTCAACGCGAACGGGATGACGATCTCGATCCTCGGCCCGACGCCGGCCGCCAGCAGCACGAACCAGCCGGTCGTCTACGCCAGCATCACCTGCTACGGAAGCGCAGCGGCCGCTGCGCTCGCGGAGAACCGCAAGGCTGCGACCGCAGCCGGCGCGACGGTCACCAACCGGAGCCGCGGCGGCGAGGCCTACGATGTGGACAATTCGACCACCGGCTCGGTCACGACCCTGTTCCGGGTCAACGGACTCGTCGGCCAGATCGCCGACGCCGGCTCCGCTCCCGCAGGCGACCTGGCCGTCATCACCGCGGCGGTCGCCTCGGCGATGGGCGACGAGACCGCCGCCGGAACCGCGGGTGCGCAACCGTCCGATGCCGCAACCGGATCCGAGACGCCACTCGGGTCGGGCGTTCCGGGCTCGGCCGAGCCGTCGAGCTCGCCCTTCGCGCCTGATCTCGAAGCTCTGCTTCCGTCCTCGATCACGGTCAGCTCGACCAATGAATCGCCGGCCGTGCCCACGCCCCTGACGATCCAGAGCGCGAGCGCCACGGATGTCTTCGGCCAGGATCCGAGTGCTCGCGCGCTGGCCGCCCGGATCCGGACGATGGGCGCGACCCTCGACCAGCTCCAGATCGCCCAGGCGTACGACGACACGGGCGCTCTCGATATCTCGATCATTGCGTTCCGCCTCCCGAACGCCGATCTCGCGAAGCTCCGCGCCGCGGTCATCGACACGTGGCTGTCGGCCGGGGCGGACGGCGTGAAGTCCTCGACGGTCACGCTCGGCGGCAAGAGCCTGACCAAGGTCGACTACGGCGACGGCAGCACGATCGAGTACGTCTACGCCAAGGCCGATTACGTGATCGTCATCGACACGTCAGACCTCGAGGTCGCGACCGCGGTGGCGAAGCAGCTCAAGTAGCCGATCGGTCCGCCGCGCGACAGCTTCACCGACTATTTCTTTGCCGGCATGGACCCCGCCAGCGCCAGGCCGCGTTCGACCCACCGCCTGAGCGCGACTTCGTCGTCGACGTCGGCGGTCGGGATGACGACGAACGACTTCATCGCCTTGCCGGGCATGGGCTCGAACGAGCCTGCACCGGCCTCCTTCGCAGCCGCGATCTGGTCGTCCGGCAGGCGCACGACCCACTGGTCGGCGAACAGGCCCGTCGCCATGTTCCCGCCGATGAATGCCGCGGGATAGCCGAACATCTTGCGGCGGACCGCGTCCGGGTAGCCATCCATGACGGCCGCGAACCGTTCGACCAGGGCGGGCGGTGACTTGCTGAAGCTCGGCGTCGCTCGCTCGGCCATGACATCTCCTCGTGAGTGTCCGGCCAGCGTAGTCGCTCTTCGGCGGTCGCTGCCGCCCGTCTGACGCCGTCGTCCGCGTCGCCACGCGGATCGAGGTTGACGCGGGCTCTCGCGAGCCTCGATCCTGCCCGGGTGACCCTCGTCCTCATCGCCGTTGGCGGCGCGGCCGGCGCCGTTGCCCGGTTCGTCGTCGACAACGCCGTCCTCGACCGCTTCGGCGGATCGTTCCCGCTCGGGATCCTCGTCGTCAACCTCAGTGGCGCGTTCGTCCTTGGCCTGCTCGCTGCGCTGATCGTCGACCGCGGCGTGCTCCCGTCCGACCTGCGCTCGCCGCTGATGGTCGGCTTCCTCGGTGCCTACACCACGTTCTCGACGCTGATGCTCGACAGCTGGCGGCTCTTCGAGGACGGCCTGCCGCTGCTGGCACTCGCCAACATCGCCGGATCGACCGTCCTCGGAGTCGTCGCGGTCGTCGGAGGACTCGTCGTCGGCCGCTCCTTGGGCTGAATCTGCCACGTTCCGTGCCCGTGCCGCGGGCGCACGCCGGCGCTGCAGTCGGCGGTCGCCCAACGGCAGCCGGCCTTCAGGCCACCCTGATGCCACCTGAAGCGTCGCGCCGATGCTGCTTCCATCGAGACGCCCCGTCCGCGGACCGTCCGTCCGGCGGGCGACGACGTGGCCCGCTCCGGGCGCCGGCGGGATTCTCAGATCGCGGCGATCGACCGCGGCGCGTAGCGCGGACCGAAGGCCGGTGGCCGGAGGCCGCTCGTCTCGAGGAGCCGGATCACGCGAGCACGATGGCCGCGCCACGGCTCCAGAAGCTCCAGCATCCGGTCATCGGTCCCGCGGATCTCGCCGGCGAGGGCGAATGCCACGAGGTTCGGGAGGTGGAAGTCGCCGACGCTGACCGCATCGGGATCACCGGCCGCCCGGAGCACGACCTCGGCCGCAGTCCACGGCCCGATCCCGGGCAGAGCGGTCAGGCGTGCATACGCGGCGTCGCGCGACAGGTCGAGGACCTCCTCGAAACGGCCGGCCCGATCGGCGACCCTTCGCACGAGGTCCGCTCGGCGACGCTCGATCCCGATCGGATGGAAGGCGTGGTACGGGATGGCCGCGAGGACCGCGGGCTCGGGCGGCAACCGCAGCCCGAACGGTCCGGGAGCCGTGACACCCCAGCCTCGGATCAACCTCCGGAACCCGCGCCATGCCTCGGCTCCGGTGACCTTCTGCTCGAGGATTGCCGGGACGAGAGCTTCGAGCACCGCCCCGGTGCGGCCGATCCGGACACCCCTCTGGCGGCGATCAAGCTCAGCGACGAGCGCGTGATGGCCCGTCTCGAACCCGGTCCGATCGTCCTCGAGCCCGATCAGGGCCGGCACCGCGTCGAGGATGCGGTCGGCACCGGGGCCCCATGCCTCCGCCTCGACGCCGCCGACGACCTGGCGGAGGGCCACGGTCGCCGGCCCATCGACCGTCCGGGTCGCGCGCACGATCCGGCCGGCAACGACCTGCATCGTCGGGTCGCCGGATCCTCGCTGGTGGATCCCGACGGTCCGCCGCAGATCGAGCGGCCCATCGACGGGCACGGTCCGGAGCGTCATCGTCAGTCCAGTCTTGCACGCGGCCGCCGCCTCGTCCGGTCACGCTGGCGAGCCGATCGACGACCTCGTTGCGGTGGCCGCAACGAGGTGACAGGACGCAACGAACGGGCACGATTCGAGGCCATCCTCGGCGGACGGCGTGCACGGACCGGACCACCTGTCACGTTCCCGCAACGTCTCCGGACCCTACCGGAACGGGCAGAATCGAGACCCTCCTGATACGGTACCCGGGACGTGCGACGCCCAAGAGTCGTCGTGAGCGTGGCGCTCATCGCCCTGCTCACCGCGGCCGCCGTCCCCGGATCCGTGGGATCCCAGGGCCCCAGCCCTGATCGTCCGATCGATGCGACCCTCTTCCGAGGGGTGGCCGCGGCATCGATCGACGGGACAGCAGCGATGACTCCAGCCCTCGACCCTGCGTACCGATCAGACGGTGCGCTCAACGACACTTCGGTCCTTCTCGACCCCGACGAGCGGCCGGCCCCTTCAGGCCGCCCCGATGGGGCGCGGATCCAGCCCGAGGCGCCCGTCGGCTCGGTCGCGATCCCGCAATGGCACTTCGACGCGGACGTGTCGTTCTATGGCCCCGGCTTCTACGGCAAGCGGACGGCGTGCGGCTACGCGATGACGACGTCCCTCGTCGGCGTCGCCCATCGGACGCTCCCGTGCGGCACCCGGGTGACCTTCCGTAATCCCGCCAACGGCCGGACCGTCACCGCCATCGTCGTCGACCGCGGTCCGTACGTATCAGGGCGCACCTGGGACCTGACCGGTGGCCTCTGCCTCGCGCTCGCCCATTGCTATACCGGGCCGCTCTACTGGAAGCTTCCGTAGCTCGCTGAGCGGAGCGCTTCGGCACGAGGCGTTCGAACCGGTCAGGCGACGCCCGACTCCCGCGTCAGGACGGTGTCCGTCTGCGCGCCGACAGCCTGACCGAACGGGCTCGAGCGCAGGATCGGCCGCATCCGTTCGAGGAGCTCGACCGGCAGGAACGGCTTGGTGAGCAACTCGACGCCCGGGTCCATGACGCCTCGCTCACCGAGGGCGTCGCCGGTGAACCCGCTCATGAAGAGGACCGGCAGGTCGGGCATCCGGTTGCGCAGGACCGAGGCGAGCTGCGGCCCGTTGACGTGGGGCATCATCACGTCGCTCACGAGCGCATCGATGTCGACCCGGTGCTCGACCAGCCGGAGCGCCTCACGACCGTCGACCGCCGCGATGACCCTGCACCCGGCGGCTTCGAGGACGTGGACGACGAGCTCGCGGACGGCGGTCTCGTCCTCGGCGACGAGGATCGTGGGCCGACGCGCGAACGGATCGTCGACGGCCGATGTGCCGCGCGCTGCGCCGTCTTGATTGGTGAAGGCAGCCGAACCGCGGCGGCTGATCGGGGTCGGCATCTGCTCGTCCAGGCGGCCGCCGAGCATCGGGCAGTCCTCGGGCACAGCCGCTGAGCTCGGGTCGGCTGTCGTCGCGACCAGCTCGCCGGCCCCTGCCGCATCGGCCACGGAGGCGGCCGCCAGTCGGATCGTGAACGTCGAGCCCACCGCCGGGGTGCTCTCGACCTGGATGGTGCCACCGGATTGATCGACGATCCCGTAAACCGTCGAAAGTCCGAGGCCGGTGCCCCTGCCGGGCCCCTTCGTCGTGAAGAACGGCTCGAAGATTCGCGCCTGCGTTGCCTCGTCCATGCCCGAGCCCGTGTCCTGGACCCGGATCGAGACCGCGTCGACCGATCGGCCGCGTTGCCGCAGGTCGGGGGCGTTCGCCGCCGCGATCATCTGCGTTCCGCTCGTTGCGATCGTCAGGCGACCACCGCTCGGCATCGCGTCGCGGGCATTGACGGCGAGGTTGACGACCACCTGCTCGAGCTGGCCGGGGTCGGCCATGACCAGCGGAAGCTCCGGATCGAGGTCCACCTCGAGGACGATCTCCTCGCCGACGAGCCGCGTGAGCATGTGCCGCATGTCGGCGATGACGTCGTTCGGCTGGACCAGCTCCGGCTTGAGGACCTGCCGTCGACCGAAAGCCAGCAGCTGCCCCGTCAGGTCGGCCGCACGCTGCCCGGCTCGCCGGATCTGTTCGGCGTCCTGCCGCTGATCGCCATCGGGCAGGCTCGCGGCCAACAGATCGGCATAGCCGGTGATCGCGGTCAGCAGGTTGTTGAAGTCATGGGCGATGCCGCCGGCGAGCCGCCCGATGCTTTCGAGTCGGGTGGTCCGCTCGAGGCGCGCCTCGAGCTCGAGGCGATCGGTGAGGTCGAGCCCGAGCCCGATCGTCCCGATGATCCGTCCATCGACCGTCAGCGGCTCGACGTGGACCTGGAAGGTCCGGTCGGCGACGGTCGTTCGATAGGAGGCGGCGCTGCCACGCAGCGCGTCGCGGTTGGCGGCGTCGACCGTCCTGCGATCGTTGCCGGCCACGGCCTCGTCCTGGCCGAACCGCCATCCGAACGGACGGCCGACCATGGTCGATCCGTCCACCCCGAGCCGGGTCAGGCCATCGCCGGTCATCGACACCACGTGGAGGTCCAGGTTGGTGGTCCACACGATCGCCGGCAGGTGGTCGAGCAGGAGGCGCAGCCGGGTCTCGCTCGCACGGAGCGTCTCGGCCACCCGGTGGTCGGCGGCGCGAAGCCGGCCGAGCATGAACCGGCCAAGCGTCGCCGAGACGACGATGAGCACGCCGAGGATCGCAGCCATGACGAGGAGCAGGACGGCCTGGACCCACCGGGCGCCCTCGCCGAGGGTCGTCGAGAAGCCGTCCTCCAGCGCGGTCAGGCGCGTGTTGGCCGAGTCGAGCTGGCCGGTCAGCTGCGGGAGGGCAATCGAATCATTGCGTTCGACGGCCGACCGGATCTGGCCAGCGAGCGCGGCGAGGCGATCCACCTCCGCGTCGGCCTGGGTCCAGATCGAAATCGCCTGGTCGATGTAGCTCAGATGGCGGAAGGTCCGGAAGAGCATCGATAGCGACGGGACGTCCTCCGGAGCGTTGCCACCGGCGACGAAGCCCGCGGCGACGATCGCAGCCTCGGGCTCGGGCTTCTCGAGCTCCAACCGGGCGCGCCGATCACCGAGGATCGCGTCGAGGGCCGTGGCATATCCCTGCCAGTCGGGTTCCTGGCGCGACGCGACGAACTGCTGGAGGTGAATGACCGCATTCTTCTCGGCCTTTGACCAGAGTCCCTCGCCACCGACGTATGCCCGGACGCCGGTCTGGATCATCGAGCCGGCCATCGCCGTGGCCATCACCCCCGCCATGGCCACAAGCAGGAGCGCGGCAAGCCCGAGCAACCACCGTCGGTCGGTGGCGAGCGGGCGCCGTCGGTTGGCCGGCGCGGCGATGGACATGAGCCTCCACTGTTCGTCTCGTCACTGTGGAGGCTCCGGTGCGCAGCCGCCATCCATCGACCGTGGGGGTGGCTCCTCGTCCGTCTGACGTAGGGCCGCGCCGAACTGGGCGATGCCACCTCGAACGCGGACGTGGGGCGGGGCGCCGCGGTACCCTGCGACGCATGTGTCGAAGCATCAAGGTCCTTCGCCGTCCGGACGAGCCGGCGACGACCGGTGAGATCGAGGCGGCGGCCCGCCAGTTCGTCCGGAAGGTCAGCGGCTATCGAACGCCGTCCCAGCGCAACAGCGCCGCCTTCGAGGCGGCCATCGAGGAGATCGCGACCGTTTCGCGGAAGATGCTCGAGGAGATCGGGGCCACCGTTGAAGTCGGGCCCGATCACTGGCATCCCGGCTCCGGCCGCGGGCGCCGGCCGGCCGCCTCCGCGTGACCGTCGACGCCGCAGGCGGGAGGCGATCGGACTCGGCCGCCGGCGCGGTCGCGCGCCGCGTCGCCCCATGGTGGCATCGCGAGGGGCTCGAGTCGATCGACGGCCGGTTGGTCATCGCCGGCGCGGACGCCGAGTCGCTCGCTCGCGAGCAGGGAACCCCGCTCTTTGTGTACGACCGGCGGCGCCTGGCCGAGAACGTCGATCGCCTGACGGCGGCGCTGGTCGGAGCAGGTCTCCGACCCCGCCTCCGGTTCGCCCTGAAGGCCAATCCGGACCCGCGCGTGCTCGAGATCCTCCGGCCGCTGGTCGGGATCGACGCCTGCTCGCCCGGTGAGGTGGGCCGCGCCATCGAGTGCGGCTGGACCGCGCCCGAGATCAGCGTCACCGCGACCAACCTGTCCGATCGCGACTTCGACGCCATGCTCGTCGAGCCGGTCCACCTGAACCTCGACGCGATCAGCCAGATTGAGCGGCTCGGCCGGCGGCTGGCGGCCGGCAACCTGCCGCCACGACCGGTCGGGCTCCGGATCAACCCGGGTGCCGGCGCCGGCTACAACGACAAGCTCGCCTACAGCGGCATCCGGCCGACGAAATTCGGCATCTACGAGGACCGGGTCGACGAGGCGCTCGCGGCCGCGGCGCGTCACGGGCTGACGATCGACACGATCCATGTTCATGCCGGGTCAGGCTGGCTTGCCGACGGGCTGCCCGCCTTCGAGACGGCCCTCGGACGCGTCGTGTCGATCGCTGGCCGGCTGCTGGCCGACGGCCACCCGATCGCCGAGATCAACGTCGGCGGCGGTCTCGGCGTGCCCGCCCGGTCCGACGAGCAGCCCGTTGACCTCGACGCCTATGCGGCTGCGATCGCGCGCCACGTCGCCGGACTCGATGTCGCCGTCGGCTGCGAGCCGGGCGACTATCTCGCCAAGGACAGCGCGATCGTGCTCGCCGAGGTCGTCACCGTCGAGGACCGGGCCGGGACGACGTTCGTCGGACTCGACATGGGCTGGAACATCAACTGCTCACACTTCATCTACAGGTACGCGCAGGAGCTGGTCGTCTGCGGCGCGGCGGACGCCGACCGGACCCGGCGGGTGACGGTCGCCGGCCACATCAACGAGGCGGGCGACCTGTTCGCCGAGGACTACGACCTCCCGCCGGTCGTCGAAGGCGACATCGTGGCCCTCCTCAACGCCGGCGGATACCACCAGGCGATGAGCTCGACCCATTGCCTGCGCCCGCACGCCGGGGCGCTGTACCTGGATCGCTGATCGCTGAGCCCGTCGTCGCTACGGCCGGCTCGTCGCGACGACGGGCTCGCCGCTTCGTCCCGATTTCCTGCGCTCAGGCGACACCCACCTGTTATCACGACCGGACCCGCCGATTTCTTGCGCTCAGGCGGGCCCCGCTCTTGTATCCGTCGCGCCTCGCCGGATCCATCCCGCTCAGGCGAGACCCGCCTGCGGAGCAACGAGGCAGACGGGTGGCTGAGCGTGGCCGACGCCCGGTCGGCGGCACGACGGCGATCCGACAGGCGACACCCGCCTGAGGGCAACGGATCGTGAGCATGCCGTCACTCCATCGAGAGGGCACCCCACGCCACGGCCCGATCCACGCTGAACCGCAGGATCGGCCGCGCGTCCAGTCGGTGGCCCTCGTACTGCGGGTACTTCGTGCGCAGGGCCGCGACGGCGTCGACGTGCTCCGCCCCGAGCGATTCAGCGCCAGGCTCGAGCAGTGCCGCCGTCGTCTCCAGCCGCAGCCAGCCGAGGTGGTCCCAGTCCTCGGACCAGCGGTCGACCAGCAGCGTCGCGTCCGGTCGAGCGAGCAGGTCGCGGACGCGCGCGAGCCGGCGCGGATCGGCGACGGCCTTGGGCTTGTCATCGAGCGGGCTGTAGAGTCGCGGCCGGCCGTCGGGCGCATCCGGGCCGACCACGAAACAGATCGGGACGAGGCGCGGGCGACCGGACGGCGCGATGGTCGCGAGCGTCGCCGTGCGCGCAGCGGCCAGAAACCTCCGCTGGCTGTCATCGAGGAGGGAGGCGCTCGTCATCACAGGATCATGCCTCTCCTACACTGGAGCGGTGAGCTCCGAGCCCCTCGCCCACCCGACCCGCCACGTCACGACGACCCGGATCGTCGCCGTCCGCGGGACGGCGCTCGAGTTCCGGGCCGATCGTGTCGTCGGCGAGGAGCCGCTCGAGATCCGCGCCGCCGGGCCGGGCCAGGATCCGGTCGCGGTCGCGATCACGATGCGGACGCC
>JANMCU010000011.1:0-9098 GCA_031361415.1 Chloroflexota bacterium
CGCCGGGCTGGACGCCGAGCTGCTCGCGCGCCGCCTTGTCAATCGTGATCTGGTAGCGCTCACCGACCTTGTTGGACATATCTCCTTCCCATGAATATGAATCGTTCAAGCAAAGTATGGCGATGGAGTCAAGCAGTCCGGTTGGCCAGGAACTCGGCGACGGCGGCGATGTCGGGCGCCGTGATCGCGTCGTCCGCGAACAGGATCTTGAAGAACACCCGACCGGGATTGCGAGCCTCGAGATCCTGGAGCGCCGCTGCCTTCACGCCGGACTGACCCTCAACCGGATCGTTCCGACGAGCGGTCATCTTGACCTCGACGAGCATCCAGCGATCGTCGGTGGCGTGGACGACGAAGTCCGGCGTGTAGGAATGGGTTCTACCGTCGCGCTGGTAGGCGAAGACGAGGTCGGTCTTCTTCGGGTCGGTGATCGCGCCCGTGAAGTAGACATCCTGGACTTCGTCAGGCCGGAGGTTGAGCGTCCGGAGGACGTGCTCGTAGAAGTCGGCTTCGGGGCGCGAGTCGAAGTTGTATGGGCTGTAGTGGAAGCCGTAATCGCCGGGGTTCTCCGTGACCCGCTCGAGCGGCCAGATGAGGTGGGCCTTGTCGGCCGGGTAGCTGATCTCGGCCTGGCGAACGGTCACCCCGTCGACGACCGACTCTGCGAAACCAGCCGGTCGGACGATCTCGAGTTCGGCGTCCTCCTCCGCGATCCGCGTGTCGTACGCCCCGAGGGACGCCTCGAGCTGACCGGCGAGCCGGTCGAGATGGGCGACGGGGATCGCTCCCTCGCCATAGGCCTGCCAGAGGGCGTCGACGATCGACCATGGATCGAGCCGGTAGTTGGCCGCGAGGTGATGAGCCGCAGTCCGGACATCGACCATGTCGACGCTCGTCTCGATCGTCACGGCCTCGCCGACCTGCCGAAGAACGCGTCGAGAGGCAGCGCTCAAGCCGACGTCGAAGACCGACACGGCGATTCCGGCCGCCGCGCCCGTCGTCGGACGGCTCAGGGCCAGCTTCCCGGCGGTCTCGGTCCCCCCGCTCCGCTCGAGGATCTGGACGGACCGCCGGATCCGGATCGTCGGGAGGTCCGGCTTGCGGAGGCGGATCACGTTGGAGACGGAGACGCGACGGGTCCCGTCGATCTGGCCGAGGGACTCGCCGTAGGTCTCGGTGAGCTGCTGATCGAGCGCGGTCCGGTTGGTCGACGACAGGTAGATCCGGGCGGGCCGGTCATTGCCCGGGACCTGGCGGAGGCAGCGAGTCGCGGCTTGAAGGACGAAGTTGTTGCTGGTCCGGAGCTTCCGCGCCAGCGCCGTGGCGAACAGGCTTGGGCAGTTCCAGCCCTCCGTGCCCTTGTTGACGAGCAGGATCACCCGATGCGGAGACTCGGGATCGTTGAGACGATTGAACGCGTCGACCTCTGCGGTCGTGGACCGCGACGTGTTCCGGAGGACGATCGTCGGGGCCAGCCCGGCCCGGGTGACCGCGAGCTGGACATAAGGCTCGAGGTCTTCGAGGTCGTCGTTCTGGGGGAAGTAGATCGCGAGCTTGGCCGGAGCGCCGTCGGGCAGAGCGTGATGGCGATACGTCTCGAAGAAGTCGCGGACGACCTCCGCGACCATCTCGTCCGCTTGGCCAGGCTCGAATTCGTAGGTCCGGATGTTCTCGGCGACCTCCTTGAGGACGCCGTCGGCGATGCCCTGCCGGAGGCCATACCAGACGACGACGTCGCGCAGCGGCTGGCGCTCGAAATACGGCGTGCCGGTCGTGTTGATCACGGCGATGACGTTAGTCTCGGCGGCGAGGTAATCGACCGTCTGGCGAACACGCTTCAGGTCCGTGCCGAGCGACCGGCCGTAGGTGTGATGGGCCTCGTCGCTGAAGATCCCGAGGTGGGGCAGGGACGCGATTGCCTGGAGGCGGAGGTTGGCGACCTCGCGCGCCTCGTCGTCCGATCGATCGAACAGCCCGACACCAGGTGAGGCTGGCCCCGTTCGACGGCGGGGCCTGGCCTGGATCCGGATCTTCTCGGTGTTGGTCACGACGAGGTTGAACCGGCTGCCGCGGATCACCGGGATGTCGCGCTCGCCGTCTCGGGTGTAGGTGATCTTCAACGAGGCCGCGAACGGAGCGTGGAGTCGGTCCGGCAGCAAGCGGTCGAACGGGATGCGAGACAGCTCACGAAGCGACTCGAGGATCGTCGTGCCGGGCGCGAAGACGAGGGCGTTCTCGATGAAGGTCGGCCCGCCGTCGTCCGCCGCATCCGGGTACTCGAGGGCCATGGCGAACTCGGTCGCGATGATCGCCCCGATCAGGACGGTCTTGCCGGCTCCCATTGCAAGCGCGAGGATCCAGCTCGGGTAGTCGAGCGCCAGTGTCTCGCGCAGGGCGTCGAGCCGGTGGGTCTTCGCGAATGCGTCGTCCGTGAGGATCCGTTCGATAAGGGCTTCGTAGCTCGCGTCCAGGACGATGTCCTTGAAGACCGGCTTGTCGAGACCGAGCGCCTTGAGCCGCTCCGAGGTCGTCGGGAACAGGATCCGGTAGAGTTCCGGGATCCGTGGCGTGTTCTCGACGAGGCGGAGGTACCAGTAGGTCTCGAGTGCGCGCAGCTGGGCCGCCCGGAGATAGCGGAGCTGGCCCGAACCATCATCGCTGCCGGCCTCGGTCGCGAAGTCGAGGACTTCGCCGATGGCAGGAAAGCGCTCGTGCGGGTAATGCGCAAGCCGCCATGCGGCGACGCGACCGGCCAGAACGTCGTAGAGGTCGGGCATCGACGCTAGGGTATCGGGCGGGCGTGATCCGCCGTTGTGATCGCCTTCAGGCGTAGGCCAGGACGCGAACGCCCTGGATCTCGAAGTCCTTCGGATTGCGCGTCACGACGATGGCGTCACTCTGCCAGGCCACCCCCGCGATGATGGCGTCGCCAAGGTGGCGTCTGCTCGTGCGGTCGAGCCGGCGCCGTGAAGCGCCGGCCCAGCGCGCCGCATCCGGGTGTGTGGAGACGTACTCGAGGGCGGTGATCAAGAGCTCGATCGTGGTGATCTGCTCGCGACTGCCGCTGGAGAGGGCCTCAGCAACCACCGCGTCGCACACGAGCAGGTCATTCGGTTCGCTGAACAGCTCCCGGACGAGCTCGACCGCGCCGGGCCGCCCGTTTGCGTGGTCGATCAGCAGGGTCGTGTCCAACAGGTACCGCATCCGCGTTCGGCTCCTCGTACGGTGCCCACAGCATTCGATCCCGGTCGCTCGAGTCGCGCACCCGTCGGAGGTTCTCCGTGACCTCCTCGTCGGTCTTGCCCCAGAAGTCGGTGCCCATCAATGCGCCCGCGTACTTCTCGAAGACGAGGCGGGCATTGTCGCGACGAACCTGCTTCGCCACGACCTCCGCGATGTAGCGGCTCCGCCCGCGCGGCCCGGCGACGGCGTCGACCAGGGCGAGGGTCTCCTCGGGCAGGGTGATGTTCGTCCGGACGAGTCCCATCGTGTGACTCCGTGTGTGCATGAACAGCACACAACCTATCACACGCAGGCGCCCGGTCGCCGTGCAGAACGGAGCCCGTCCGGCGAGCGGGCCTCGGCTACCCTGTGCATGAATTCGATGCAGAGTGGATGGAGGGGTTCGTGGCCGAGCGCTACGACGCGGTGATCATCGGCGGCGGCCACAACGGGCTCATCAGCGCCGCCTACCTCGCCCGGGCGGGGATGAAGACGCTCGTCCTCGAGCAGCGCCACGTCCTTGGCGGCGCCGCGGTCACCGAGGAGCTGTTCCCCGGCTACCGGTTCAGCGTCTTCTAGTACGTCGTCTCACTCCTCCGACCGGAGATCATCCGCGAGCTCCAGCTGCCGCGCCACGGCCTCGACATCCTGCCCCTCGACGGCACGTTCACCCCGCTCCGCCCGGGCGACGGCCCCAAGCGTCGCCCCGGCGCCCGGGCCGCGGATGTCGCCGGCACCGGGGACTACCTGTGGCGGGTCAACGACCACGGCCGGACGATCCGCGAGCTCCGGCGCTGGTCGGCCAGCGACGCTGAGGCGTACGAGGAATACGGCCAGCTCATGGTCGAGATGGCCCGCTTCATCAAGCCGATCCTCGGCATCACGCCGCCGGACCTGACGTCGCTCGACCCGCGCCCGCTCCTCCCGCTCGGCGGCCTGCTCCGAAGCTTCCAGCAACTGCCGGAGCGCCAGCAGGCCGTCTTCGTCCAGGTGATGACGATGTCGGCTGCGGACTTCCTCGACCAGTGGTTCGAGACGGACCCACTCAAGGCGACGATGAGCGCGTCCGGGATCATCGGGACGTACCTCGGCGTCCGGAGTCCCGGCACCGCCTACGTCCTGCTCCATCACTACATGGGCGAGATCGACGGCGCGTTTCGCGCCTGGGGCATCCCGAAGGGCGGGACCGGCGGCATCTCGAACGCCATCGGGTCGGCTGCGCGGGCGCTCGGCGCCGAGATCCGGACCGAGGCACCGGTCGAGCGCATCCTCGTCAGGGATGGTCGAGCCGTCGGCGTCGTCCTCGCCGGGTCGGGAGAGGAGATCCGGGCCGATGTCGTTCTCTCGTCGGTCGACGCCCGCCGGACGTTCCTCGGGCTGCTCGAGTCGGGTTCGCTCAAGCCCGACTTCGAGGAGGAGATCCGGCGTTTCAAGTTCCGCGGCAGCTCCGGCAAGGTGAACATGGCGGTCGATCGGCTGCCCGAGTTCCCGTCCCTGCCCGGCGTCGGCGAGCACCTTCGCGGCGCGATCTCATTCAGCCCGTCGATCGACGAGATGGAGCAGGCGTACGACGACGCGAAGTACGGCCACTTCTCGAAGAAGCCGTACATCGACATGATCATCCCGACCCTGGTCGACCCGACGATGGCGCCGCCCGGCAAGCACGTGATCAGCTGCTTCGTCCAGTACGCGCCGTACAAGCTGGCGCCGGAGCTCGGGACGTGGGACGACCAGCGCGAGGCGTTCGGCGATGCGGTCGTCGACCGGATCAGCGAGTTCGCGCCGGGCTTCAAGGAGTCGATCCTCTTCCGGAACGTCCAGACCCCGCTCGACATCGAGCGGACGACGGGCTTGACCGAGGGCAACATCTTCCAGGGCGAGCTGACCCTCGAGCAGTTGTTCTTCAACCGCCCGGCGCCCGGCTACGCCCGCTTCCGGACGCCGGTCAAGGACCTCTGGCTGTGTGGCTCGTCGACCCATCCGGGCGGCGGGATCATGGGCGCGAACGGCCGGATCGCGGCACTCGAGGTGCTCCGCTCGCGCGGCCGGAGGGCGGCCTGATGGCCGTCGGCGGGCAGGCTCCGGGCACGCTTGTCGGTGCCGGCGGGCCGGTCGCGCCGCTCGGCCGCGGCTATGACGCGATCGTCGTCGGGGCCGGCCACAACGCCCTCGTCACCGCTGCCTACCTCGCGAAGGCCGGCAAGCGGACGCTGGTCCTCGAACGACGCGGTCACGTGGGCGGCGCCGCCGAAACCGCGGAGTTCGGCGGGGTCCGGGTGCCGCGCCTGGCGGACACCGTCGGCCGGCTCCGTCCGTCCGTCGTCAAGGACCTCGACCTGCGGTCCCACGGATTGCGGCTCGTCGCTCCGGACGTCCGCGTCTTCGCCCCGCAGCCGGATGGCCGGGCGGTCACGCTGTGGTCCGACCAGGGCCGCACCGTCGCGGGGCTGCGTGCCTTGTCGAGCCACGACGCCGATGCCTATCCGGACTTCGACCGGCTCGTCCGCTCGCTCGGGACGTTTCTGGCCGGCCTGGCCGCCGAGACCCCGCCGGACGTGAAGGCGCCGGGGATCGGCGACGCGCTCACCGGGCTCAAGCTCGGGCGGACGTTCCGCGGGCTCGGCAAGCACGACTCGCACACGATCCTGCGGGTCCTGCCGATGGCAATAGCCGACTTCGTCGCCGAGGCGTTCGAGACCGACGCCCTGCAGGCCGCCATCGCGTGGCGCGGGGTTCGCCACTCCTTTCTCGGGCCGTGGTCGGCCGGTTCGACGGCGATCCTCCTGGGCGACGGCGCCGGCAACGACGGCGGCGCGGCGGGCCAGACCGTGTTCGCGATCGGCGGGCCCGGAGCCCTGTCGGAGGCGCTCGCCTCGGCGGCCCGCTCGGCCGGCGCCGAGATCCGCTGCGGCGCAGACGTTCGCTCGATCACGTCGCGCGACAACCATGTGACCGGTGTCGTGCTCGCGTCGGGCGAGGAGGTCCTCGCCCCGATCGTCGTCTCCGGTCTCGACCCGAAACGGACTCTCGTCGAGCTGGCTGATCCGGTGACGATCGGGCCGTCGATGCGCTGGCGGGCCGGCAACTACCGGACGCCGGGCGTCGTCGCCAAGATCAACCTGGTCGTCGACCGGTTGCCGCGCTTCACGGCGGCGGGCGGCGACGATGAGCAGCTCCTCCGCGGTCGGATCCTGGCGGCCCCGGGTATCGACGCGATCGAGCGGGCGTTCGATGCGGCCAAGTACGGCCGCGTGTCCGACACCCCAGTCCTCGAGGCGACGATCCCGTCGCTGGTCGATCCGTCCCTCGTCGACGGCGCGCCGGACGGGACGCACGTCGTGAGCGTCAACGCCCAGTACGCGCCGTACAAGCTCCGCGGGGGCTCGTGGGACGACGCCGGGCGGGCGGAGGCGTTCGGTGACAGCGTCGTGGCGGTCCTCGACGGGCTGGCGCCGGGGTTCGCCTCCAGCGTGCGCGAGCGCGAGGTGATCACCCCGCTCGACCTGGAGCGCGACTACGGCCTGACCGGCGGCCACCCGCTCCACGGCGAGCAGGCCCTCGATCAGTTCTTCCTGTGGCGCCCGTTCCTTGGCAGCGGCCGCTACCGGCTGCCGATCGGCGGCCTGTACCTGTGCGCATCCGGCGCTCATCCGGGCGGCGGGGTTACGGGCCAACCGGGTCAGAACGCCGCCCGTGAGATCCTGTCGGACATGAAACGCCGGCGCTGAGGCGCGCCGTCTCGGCGTCCTCGCGTTGCCCTTGCATTGCCCTGGTGCCCGTCGCTCGGACGCCCGTCGCCAGCTTCTCCCGTTTCTCGGCCGGCGCGTCACACCGGACGAGCCCGACCGTCGGAGCCGGGTGATGCTCCCCGTTCGTGGCCTCGCCGCGGTCCTGCTGTTCGGCCTTGCGGCCTGCGTCGCGACCCCGCCAGCCCCGACCGGCTCCGCCGCCGGCCTGTCCACGGCCGGCTCGGCCGCGCCGTCGACGACCGGCTCGACCGGTCCGTCGGTCCCACCCCCGTCCGGCCCGGATGCCTCCCTCGCGCCGGGATGGACCCTCGTATGGCCGTCGTCCGGCGATCCGGAGGCGCTGATCAACGACGTCGTCGCAACGCCCGACGGGTTCGCCGCTGTCGGATCCGACCCGAATGACACCCATTCCTTCGCGCTCGTATCGGCGGACGGCTCGGCCTGGACGCCGGAGGCCATCCCCGAACGGCAGTTCGGCCCGCTTCGGCTGATCGCGTGGGGCCACCGCCTCTTCGCGTGGGCGGCGGGCGGGTTGCCGTGCGCCCATCCGTACGGCCTCGAGACGTGGGTCCGTTCGACAAACGACTCGTGGGCCGAAGCCCCGTTCCTCGAGTCGCTCTGCGGCGGCGAGTCGGTCGATGCGGTGATCGTCGACGATCATGTGGCGCTCGTCGGAACCGGTCCAGGCGACAACGCCGTCGCATGGTCCTCCGCCGACGGTCTTGGCTGGGCCGACCACGGCGCAGTCTTCGCGGGTCTCCTGCCGCAAGGGGCCACTACCGATGGCTCGCTTGCGGTGGCCGCGGGCGAGGGCTCTGCCGGACTCTGGACGTCGAAGACGGCCGACGGCAGAACGTGGACCGCCCCCGCAATGATCCCCGGAACGCAGGACGGCCTCGTGGTTCGCGGCGCGTTCTGGATCGACGGGCAGCCATCGCTCGTCGTCAGCGGTGACACGACCGTCGGCGTGGTCCGACCGAATGGCGTCGGTGGCTGGTCGATCCAGGCGAGTGTCGGGCTGAAGCCGGACGTCCTCGGTGCGATCCGGTCTGATGGCGCGGGGCTCGTCGCCCTGAGCGGCGTGGACACCGCGACAGCGGCGTGGGTGTCCTCGGATGGGCTCGTCTGGCGTCCAGTCGACCTGCCTGAGGCGCTTCGGACGACCGGCGCCTTCGTCCGCGCCCTCGCGGTCCGTGACGGCCGAGCGGTTCTGACCGGCTCCGTGGTCGATCGCCTCGGCAACCCGGTCAGCGCCATCTGGATTGGCCCGGCGGCGCTCGTCCAGCCCTAGGCGCTCAGCGGCGCTCGACCTGCTCCTCGTCGCCGATCTGCTCCTCGACGGCGGCCGCCGCAGGCTCGTCGGCTGCTGGCGGATTTGCGGCCGGCCCGACTGGGACCTCCGCAGAGAACTCGGCCGGCGACGGCCACGCCCAGGTGTTCAGCCGACGCAGAAGCCGTCGTCCGGTCAGGTCGAGGTGGATCGGGGTGATCGCGATCCGCCGGTTGATCACGGCATGGAAGTCGGTGCCCTCGATCGCGAGGCCGGACGGCGGCGGGCCGCCGATCCAGAAGTAGGGGATCCCGCGCGGATCGAGCCGCTCGACGAGCTGGTCCTGGTAGACGCGTCGGCCGAGGCGGGTGACCTCGAACCCCTCGCATTCCTCGACAGTCGCGGCCGGGACGTTGACGTTGACGAGCTCGCCGCGCGACAAGCCGTGCTCGAGGATGTTGCGCGCCACGATCGACGCGGCGACCGTCGCCAGGGAGAAATCGGGGTGCTCGTAATATTCCTGGCTGATCGCGAAGGCCGGGCAGCCGTTGATCACGGCTTCCATGGCCGCCGAGACCGTGCCCGAGTAGGTGATGTCGACGCCGAGGTTGGCGCCGTAGTTGATGCCGGCGGCGACGAGGTCGAACCCGTGCCCGAAATAGCCGAGGAACGCGATGCTCACCGCGTCGGTCGGGCTGCCGTCGACCGAGTAGGCCATCGAGCCGTCGGCGAGCGTCCGTTCCCGGACGCGGAGCGGCCGCATCAGCGTCTTCTGGTGGCCGACCGCGCTCTGGTTGGTGTCCGGGGCCACGACGGTCGTGTCGCCGATCGTCTCGAGGGCCTGCTTGAGGGCGAGC
>JANMCU010000184.1:0-6982 GCA_031361415.1 Chloroflexota bacterium
CCCGACTTCCTCCGCAGGTTCGCCGCATCGGCCGCCCAGCCCGAGCTCGTCGAGCCAACCCTGCGTCTGCTCGGCGACTGAGCCGCGAACGCCAACCGAGCGGAGGGTGGGGCACCACACTCTGGTCGCAGGCTGCTGCAACGCTCTTCGATTGTTCTTCAGTTGGGGGTCGGCGGGTTCGGCGAGACCGGCGTCGATCGCCCCGGGCGCGGGATGCGATGGCCGAAGGCCTGGTCGACGGTCGATGCCGGGACCACGGTCATCCGCCCCGAATGCGTCTACGCGAAATGACGTAGCCAGGCGCAGGACCCGTGCCGCGACGCGCCTCGGACATGCAGAAGCGGCGCCGGCATGGAGGAGGTCGGCGCCGCTTCGGCGGAGAGACGATGACCGGAGGGAGGAGGAGGGAGACCTGCCGGTCATCGACACGATTCAATTGCGACGCCCGCCCGAGGGCGAAGCCGGGTTCAGCGCGAGCGAGTGGCCCGGGTGCGGGTTCGCGCGCGTCGCGATCCGCCGAGCTGAAGCGCGGCGAGGTCCAGGACGATCAACGTTCCCAGTGACACGAGCAGGGTCCCGAGCGGGTCCATTTCGGTCCATCCCTTGGTGGCCATCGGCAGGTGACGTGAGAGGAGAATGCTCCGCACCCCATCTCGTCGCCATCGTCCGAAGGTCCGCGGTGCTGTGCGACAGATGACGTATTCCGTCGTCACCTCGCACCGGGTGGGCGCCGGTTCTAGCCCTCGTCGAGCGGCCGGATGACGAAGATCGGGCCGCTGCCCAGGGCCTCGGACGGGGTGCCGTAGCGCAGGATCAGCTCGCGCACCGCTCGGCCGCGACGCGGGTCGCGATCCGCGAGGGCCTCGGCGAGCCCGACGAACGAGCGTCCGCCGGCCGCGACCTCGACCGTGGGGTGGGCAAGCAGGTTGCGTGCCCAGCGGCTGTCGGGCGCTCCGGCCGCGACGAGGATCGACCCATCGGTTTCCTCGACGAACCCGACGGTGACCGGGCGCCATTCGCCGGTCCGTCGGCCGCGAGTCCGCAGGCGGGCGAACCGCTCGTCGTCGGAGAACGCCTCGTCGAGGGCGGGGACGCGGTCGATGCCGCGTGCCGGACCGGAGCCGGCGCCGGCCACGTGAGGACGGTTTGGCTCGGGGTCCGTCAGCGGCCCCGCTGCCACGACTTGCCCTCGGTCGCGACCGACGGCGCGTAGACCATCTCGACCCGCTGCATGTCGCGGATCGTTCGGGCGCCGAGGGCGGCCATCGACTGGCGGAGCGCCCCGATCAGGTTCTCGGAGCCATCGCTGACGTGGGCCGGCCCGAGCAGGATCCGCTCGAGCGACCCGACCGTCCCGACCTTGATCCGGGTCCCGCGCGGCAGAGTCGGCGACGGCGCCGCCATGCCCCAGTTCATTCCCCGACCCGGGGCCTCCTCCGCACGGGCCAGCGGCGAGCCGAGCATGAGGACGTCGGCGCCGGCGGCGATCGCCTTTGCCAGCTCGCCGCCTCGACGCATCCCGCCGTCGGCCACGACCGGCACATATCGGCCCGTCTCGGCGTGGTACGCGTCCCGGGCGGCGGCGACATCGCTGATCGCGGTCACCTGCGGGACCCCGATCCCGAGCACTTCGCGGGTCGTGCATGCCGCGCCGGGCCCCACGCCGACGAACACGGCCGCGGCGCCCTGCTCCATCAGCGCGAAGGCCGCCTCGGTGTTGGTCGTATTGCCGACAGCGACGGGGATCGGCATGAACCGGGTGAACTCCTCGAGCGAGAGCGGGTCGTAGCCGGACGCGAGGTGGCGCGCCGACGAGACCTGGCTCTGGACGAGGAAGAGGTCCGCGCCATGCTCCGCGCAGAAGGGCCCGAAGCGACGCGCGGCAGCCGGCGTGGCCGAGACCGCGGCTCGCGATCCTGTGGCATGGATCTCGTCGAGCCGGCGGGCGATCAGCTCCTCCCGGATCGGCGTCGCGTAGACCTCTGCGAGCAGGTCCTGGACCTCGCCGTCGGCGGCGGCGGCGATCCGGCCGAGGACCGCGTCGGGGTCGTCGTAACGCGTCTGGACGCCCTCGATGTTGAGGATCGCGAGACCGCCGAGGGCGGCGATCGCCCCGGCGAACCGGGGATCGACGACCGCGTCCATCGCCGAGGCGATGATCGGGATCGCGAGGGGAATGGCGCAGAACTCCTGGCCGAGCTCGACGTCGGCCGGCTCGATCGTGTCCGTGCCGGGTGCCAGCGAGACATCCTCGAAGCCGTAGGTCGGGCGAAGGCCGTCGACCTTCGAGCGGAAGACCCGTCGATTCGCGGAAGCGCTGGTGGAGTGATCGAGCAAGTGACGGACTCCTGGCGGCGGTGGCCGCGATTCTAGCCGACCGACCGCAGTCCATCGGTCGCGCGTCGTTGTGACGCCTTCAGATTCGCTCGAAGCGCTCGACCGGGAGCACGAAGACGGTCGCACCACCGACCTCGACCTCGAGTGGGTACGGCATGAAGAACTCGCCGGGCTCCATGATCGGCGGCATCGGGTTGACGACCTGGGTCCGCGAGTGGCACGTCTCGCGCACGATCTCGAGGACCTCGTCGACCGCGTCGTCCTCGACCCCGAGGATGACGGTCGTATTCGACTGCTTGAGGAAGCCGCCCGAGCTCGACAGGCGGGTCGCCCGGAACTCGCGATCCAGCAATGCGTCGACGAGGGCCCCGGCGTCCTCGTGGTGGACGATCGCGACGACGAGCTTCACGCCGCGAGTATAGGCATGCGAAACCGCCCATCGAGGGGTGGTCTGGCGGCGCGGGGTGCGGTGTACGATGCGCCAGCCGAGCGCACGGCGGCCGCCGCCGCTCGCCTCCCGCCCGATCCTCGCCCAGGAGACCGTCCGTGCCAGATCAGCCCGACCGACCCGATCCGCTCGAGGCGCTCGCCGCGGGTGTGGCAGCGGCCGTCCGCGGAGCCGATCTCGACGACGGCGTCGGGACGCTGGTCGGTTCGGCGATCGCGGCCCTCGGGGCGACGAGCGCGATGGTGAGCCTCCAGGATCCCGACCGGCCGGACCCCGAACTGACGCTGACGATCGGACTCGACGAGGCGGCCCAGCAGGCGGCGGTCGCGGCCGTGATGGACCCGAGCCACCCGCTGACCACGGCCGGCAGGGATCGGGCCGAGGCACGCTCAGGCGCGACGATCGCCCTGCCCCTGATCGTGACCCGGGCCGGGGTCGAGGAGGCCCTCGGCGCCCTCGCCGTGACCTTCGCCGACGATGCGGGCGCGGACGCCGCCGACCCGATCTACCTTCGGCTCGTCGCCGATCTCGCGGCGCTCGCGGTCGATCGCGCCCGGCTGGCCTCGACCGTCGCCGAGCGCTCCGAATGGTTCGAGCGGCTCGCCCATACCGATCCCCTGACCGGGCTCGCCAACCTGCGCACGGTCTCGCGCGTGCTCGACCTCGAGCTGGCGCGGGCCGGTCGACAGGGTGGCGAGGTGTCTGTCGCGGTCTTCGACATCGACGACTTCGGCGCCCTCAACGACGCGTCGGGTCGGGATGCCGGCGACGACGTGCTTCGCTCGGTCGCAGCGATCCTCGCCGGCTCGGTCCGGCTCGTCGATACGGTCGCCCGGTACGGCGCCGACGAGTTCCTCCTCGTCGCACCGGGCTCGGCTGGTGCGATGGTCGCCCAACGCGTGCTCGACGGCATTGCCGAGCTGCCCGCGATCGACGGCCGTGCGACGTCGGTGACAGCCGGCGTGGCTCGCTTCCCGACCGACGGCACCGATGCGGAAAGCGTGATCGCCGCGGCGCACGGCGCCCTCGATCGCGCCCGCTCGGAGCGGCGCGGCACCGTGGAGACGACCGAAGCGAGCTGACCTCCCGCCGACGGTGTCGCGGAGCTCCGCCTCGGGGCGAAGCCCGAGTGCCGGCCGCAGGTCAGCTCTCCCAGATTCGCGCTGACCGCGTGCCCCTACAGCCCGCCGAGCGCCGCGCGAGCCCGCTCCGCCTGGAGGGCGTCGAAGCTCGGATCGAGGGCGAGGGCGGCCTCGAGCTGCGTCCGCGCCCGGGTGGTGTCGCCCAGCGCCAGCCCGATCATGCCTGCGTGGTACAGGATCTTGGCGTCCTTCGTCCCGAAGCCGAGGGCGGTCTGAATCGCGGCGTCAGCGTCGGCCACGCGACCATCGGCGAGCAGGGTCCAGGCCAGCGCGTCGTAGCCATAGACATCCTTGCGGATCGCCAGCTCGGCCGTCGCGAGGTCGACCGCGTGCGCGGCCTGCAGCCCGTGGTTGGCGAGGTACAGGGCCAGCGTCCGGTCGTACACGTTGCCCGCCGATGACGCCAGCTGGGCAATCGCGAGGACGGTGGCCCGGTCCTGCTCGGCGCGCTTCGCGTCACCGGCGCCATTCCGGAGCTGGTACAGGTCTGACCTCCGGGCCAGCATGTCCGGCTGGGGGATGATCGCGATCGCGGCGCTGAGCTCCTTGATCGCGTCGTCGATCCGGCCGTCCGCGGCGAGGGCGCGGCCGAGCCCGGCGTGGGCGAGGAACGAGCGTGGGTCGTGGGCGATCGCGTCGCGGTAGGCCTTCTCGGCGCCGACCCGGTCGCCGGTCGCGATCAGGGTGTCTGCGAGCTGGTAGCGATAGAAGCCGGCGCGCTCGCCGACCGTGTCCTCGTCCGCATCGGACTGCGTCACGGCCGCCCGCGCGTACCGGATCGCGGTCGCGCTGTCGCCGACGATGAAGGCGAGATGGCCGAGGCGCACGCTGGCGGCGGCGCCGGGGGCCAGGACCGCGAGGCGCTCGTACGCGGTCCGGGCGGCGGTGACGTCACCGAGCTCAAGACTGGCGTCGCCGAGGGTGGCCAGCGATGTCGGGTCGTCCGGGGTTTCGGCGAGGATGGTCGTTGCCAGTGTCCGGGCCTCGCCGAAGCGATGAAGTGACACGAGGACGACGCCCTTGAACGCGCGCGCCGCGGCCATGTCCGGATACAGAGCGATGGCAGTGTCGAACGCCTGGCCGGCCGCAACGTAGGCGGACAGGTCGCCGGTCGCGCGCGCCAACTCGATCTGCGACTCGCCGAGTTTCTCGGCCGCCACGAAGTCGTTGGCGTGGGCACTCAGCTTCTTCGACCAGAACGCGAGGTTGGCCTTGATCCGGACCGTGTCGGCATCGGTCGCGGTCACGGGGCCGGCGCCGACGTCGAGATCGACGACCGTCGGCGGATTGCCGCCGGCCGCGGGATCCGCCAGCCCCGTTGGTGGGCCGGACGGTACGACAATCGTGGCAGGCCGAGCGGCCGCGGCGACCTGCGAGATCAGGGCGATCGCGAGCGCAGCGCCGATCAGGCCGACCGCCCGAACGAGCATCCGATTCGGTCGGCGGGATTGCGCATTCGGTCGCGGCTGGCGGGAGAGAGCTGTCATGTCGGCGTCCTGCGTGGTGAGTTCGATGGCGGGTGTCGATGCGCCGTCGAAGGTGGGGCCGAGCGAACGCCGGCCCCACCCATCGAACGGTCAGGCGGACCTCAGTGCGGGCCGGCCAGGTAGGGGAACGAGGTGCGGAACGTCTTGTCGTTCGCGTTGACCCCGTCGGACGTGACGTTGCCGTCGGTCAGCACGCTGAACTCGATGTTGATGACATCGTCGGCCAGCTTGCGACCGTTGAGGAATCCGCCGCTGTTCCCGACCTGGAAGGTCAGGACGTCGGGCAGGAGGACGTCGGCGAGGCCGCTCATCTGGGCCGCCGTATAGTGCGGAGCGCTGTTGGCGACCAGGACGTTGTCGATGGCGCCAAGCACGCCGATCACGTTGTCCCGGGCGACGGCGCGGTCGTTCCGAGGGCTGAGCCGATTGAAGGCTTCCTTCTCGGCGTTGTTGAGCGTGCTCGACACCGGAACGGCAAGTCCGTTGAAGACGGTGTTGATCGCCGGCCGACCCATCCGGTCGACCTGGTACCAGCCGGTCGACGACCAGAGAGAGGTCGTCGCCCAGATGCCGATGTGGCGGCCGGTCCCGCCGAGATACTTGTCGGGAACCCACAGGGCGATGGAGCTGACGTTCGTACCGGCGAACGTGTCGTTGCCGGTGAAGCCGCCGAGCAAGGTGCCCGCGCCGCCACCCGGAGCGCCGAGGGTCGTGTTGCCCTTGAGCAGCTCGCTCTTGAACTGGACGAACCCGGGCAGGTCGAAGAAGAAGGGATCGTCACGGACGCCGGCGAAGGCGCGCGTTCCGAGCCCGAGCGAGGCGGTCCGGACGCCATGCCTGTAGGCGGTGGTGGAACCGCGGCCGACGACGGTGCCAGTCCACTCGTCGCGCCGGGCGGCGGAACCGGTCGCGCGCCGGATGTTGTAGGTCTGGACAACGGAGCCGTCGCTCAGCGTGTGCGTCCCGTTGAAGCGGACGCGATAGGCGATGTCCGGCACGGCGTCGCCCGTGACGTCGATCTTGATCTGATAGAGCGCGCTGGTCGAGAACCGGGTCGTCTTGCTGTTGGCGGGCGTTGTGAGCGGGTTGACGTTCATGATGAGCGTCGTGCCGGCGCCGGCCTTGAAGGCGTACAGGTCCGTGATGTCGATCTGGGGATTGTGCTTGGCGGTCGGGGCGTCGAGGTGATCGGCGGCGCCGACGAGGAGTGGGCCGGCACCGATGGCGGAGATGACGCCGACGATGCCGAGGATGCCGGCGTATCCGGCCATCCTGCGTGGTGAACGCATGTGGGTCTCGCGACCTCCAGAAGCGTGGAGCTGGGTCCGGAAACGGATCCGGTGGGCTGCGTCCCGGTCCGTCTGGCGCGCGACGCGCGCATCCACTCGGCGATAGGCGGGTCCTCCTGCTCGACGCATCGATCGGGCTTCGAAGGGAACCCCGTTGCGTCCTCCGACCGCGTCGTGCGCGGTGGTCGCCGGTGGTTCGCGCGACGGGTCCGCTTGGATCAGCGGCGATCCGAGCGGGCTGGCGGAAGGACCGCCCGGCCGCGAATGAGCGGGCTAGCT
>JANMCU010000196.1:0-4934 GCA_031361415.1 Chloroflexota bacterium
ACGGCGACACGAGGAGCGGCAGGACGTGGTCGGCGCCATGTCCCGGCGAGCCGTGACGGTGCCGCCACCGATCGTCGCGCGGCAGGAGGCGATCGAGCGCGGCCAGCGCGTCGTCGTCGGAGCCGGCAGCCAGCTCCAGAATCACGAGCCCGGCCGTTGCGTGCGGCACGAACACCGAGAGGAGCCCGTCCCCTCCCCCGGCCTGCTCGGCGACGAACCGCCGGCACGCCTCGGTCAGGTCGGTGAACCCGCGCCCGGATCCGGTCCTGACCTGGAGCTTCACAGAACGCATCGGGAGGGCCGACTGGCCGGCCGGTTCGCGGGCGCTACGGAAAGATCGACCGCAGCGCGTCGCGGAGCCGACCCAGGCCGCCGCTCGCGGGGGCGGACTCGTAGCGCATCGGCTCGTCATCGGCGAGGGTCGAGGCGCCCCACAGCAGCAGCCCGACCGCGGTCGAGTAGCCGGGCGTCAGGATCGTGTCGGTGAGCCCGCCGATTCCGGTCGGGGCGGCGATCCGGACCGGCATCCCGAGGACCTCGCGTGCGAGCTCCGCGGCGCCTGCCATCTGGGCGCCGCCGCCGGTGAGGATGATCCCGGCCGGCAGGAGGCCGGCGCCGCCGCGGGCCATCTCGGTCCGCATCAGCTCGAACGTCTCGCGCATCCGGGCCTCGATGATCTCGCACAGCTCGCGCCGCTGGAGCGTCCGCCCGGCGTCCTCGCCAAGGACGCTGACGGTGATCTCGTCTTCGTCGTCGACCGTCGCGAGATTGCAGGTGCCGTGCGAGATCTTCAGCTCCTCGGCGACCTTGAGGCTCGTCTTGAGTCCGAGCGCTACGTCATTGGTGACGTTGTTGCCGCCGATCGGCATGACCGCCGTCCGGAACGGCGAGCCGTCGGAGAACATCGCGAGGTCGATCGTCCCGGCGCCGATGTCGGCGACCGCGACGCCAAGCTCCTTCTCGGTCTCCGACAGGACGGCATCGGCCGAGGCGAGCCCCGACGCGACCAGCTCGTCGATCGTCACGCCCGCCGCGTTAACGCACTTCGAGAGGTTCTGGACCGCGGTCGCGGCGCCACTCACGATGTGGACCTCGACCTCCAGCCGGAGGGCGCTCATCCCGAGCGGATCCTTGACCCCCTCCTGGCCGTCGACCTTGAAGCCGCGCCGCTCGACATGGAGGACGACCTGGCTCGACGGGATCGACACCGCCCGGGCGACCTCGACCGCCCGGTTGACGTCTTCGCGGCTGACTTCCTTGCGCGGGCCGCTGACGGCGACCTGGCCGGGCGAGTTGAGGCTTTCGACATGCTGGCCGCCGACGGCCACGAACGCCCGATCGATCTTCCAGCCGGACAGGCGCTCGGCCCGCTCGACCGACTCGGCGATCGAACGGACCGTCTGGTCGATGTTGACGACGACGCCCTTCTTCAGGCCGTTCGAGGGGACCGTGCCATGGCCCATGACCGTCATCCGGCCGTCGCGACTGACCTCCCCGATCAAGGTGCAGACCTTGGACGTGCCGACATCGATCCCGACCAGGACCGCTTCTCTCTCCACGCTCGTCGTCCGTGCCTCCTCTGGTGCCCGGCCGGGGCCGCGTCGTGGCCGCCGGTCGCGCGTCGTTGTCCTAGACGAAATGGCGCCGGATCAGCGCCACATTGTTGAAGATCCGGAACCCGAAGTTGATCAGGGCCACGAGATACAGGTCCAGGCTGAGCCGATCGCCGATGAACGTGAGGATCACCGCGACGATCGCATTGGTGATGAAGCCGCTGATGAAGATCCGGTTGTCGTAGACGCCGTCGAGCTCGGCCCGGACGGCCCCGAGCACCGAATCGAGCGCGGCGAGAATCGCCACGGCCGTATAGCGGGTGAACTCGAAGCCGACATTGACATTGAGGACGAGCCCGGCCAGAACGCCCACGAGGAGACCCGCCAAGGGTAGGAACACGCCTCGCCGCCCTCATACCGGTGCGTTTGGGCAAGGCTACCCGACGCGCGACGCGGCTGCCAGCCGAGCGGCCAGCCGAGCGCTGCATGGAGCGCCGATCCGGACGTTGGACGGTCCCGCCTCGTCATGGCTTCGCGGAACCGCTCGGTCGACCGCTGGGCTTCGGGATGTACGTTCCCTCGCGCGCGTCGGCCAGGACCACGGTCAGGACCGTGTCCTCGCGGCCGGCAAGCAGCGCGCCGAGGCTCTGGACCTGGCCGGGGATCATCGCCGGCGTTCGCTGGCTGAGGCCGTAGAACCCGAAGATCGCGGTCCATGCGCCGCTCCCCGCGCTGATCGTGAACCCGTTCTTGTCGGTCACGTGGACGCGCAGGGCCGCGGCGTGGCTGCCGATCTCGGCCGGCGTCAACGACCCGAGCCTGGTCGCCGCATCGAGATCGACCGGGTCGAGGGCGGTCGCGACCGCCATCCCGGCGGATGCGCTCCGCTCGTCGATCACCACCGGCGTGCTCGCGATGATTCCGCCGGGGTCGCTCGTCACCTCGGCGAACAGGAGCCCCCCTTCGTCGACCGCGAAGCGATGGTCACCGACGGCCCAGATGACGATCGCGCGGCGCTCGACGACCGCGACCTGGAGCACGTCCGGCAGGCCGACCGACACGCGCGCGTCGCGGACCGACGGCAGCGTCCGGAGGCGGGCCGCGATCGGCTCGGTGGCAAGCCCGACGAGATTGGTGCCCTGGTCGAGCCCGAGCGCCGAGCGGACCGCGGCGTCGGTCGTGAGCGCCGTCCCGCTGAGGTCGAGCCGCTCGAACCCGAACGCCGGGGTCGCAGCGAGGCCGTAGATCGCACCCGCCGCGATCAGCATCGTGAGAATCGCGGCCGCGCGCGTCGGCGTCAGGCCGGCTGACGCGCGGCGGACCCGCGGCTGGCGACGGGGCGTGCCCGCAGCGGTCCGGTAGCGGCGCGGCGTGCGTTGGGTCATCGGCTCAGCGCGGCAGGTCGGCAGCCGTCAGCCGCCGGCCGGCCCGTGCGACATGGCGCTCGATCGCGAGGTCGACGACCTTCGCGCAGACATCGCCGAACGAATAGCCGCCGTCGACCGGCATCGTCGGGAACAGGCTGATCGGAGTGAAGCCCGGGATCGTGTTGATCTCCGACAGGAAGACCTGCTCGCCCGACACGAGGAAGTCGATCCGGGCGAAGCCCTCGGCCCCGATCGCCCGATAGGCGTCCCGCGCGATCTTCAGCATCACCATCCGCATCGGGGCCGGGACATCGGCGTGGATCGACGTCTCCGACAGGCCCGGGGTGTACTTGGCCGCGTAGTCGTAGAACTCGTGGCCGGCCTCGATCTCACCCGGGCCGTAGAGCTCGAGATGGGCATGGTCGTTGCCGATCACGCTGACCTCGAGGTCGCGGGCTCCGACGAGGTACGCCTCGACGAGCGCGACGGGGTCGTGGCGGAACGCGAGATCCAGCGCGGCCGGGTACTCTCGGGCACCGTGGGCGAGGGTGATCCCGACCGACGAGCCAAGACCGGACGGCTTCACGACGAGGCGCGGATCGCCGGTCCCGGCGGCAAAGGCCTCGAGCTCGCCGAGGACGGCCGCTCGATCGTCCCGCCAGCGCGGGGCCCGGACCTCGCGCCAGTCGACGACCGGCAGGCCGATCCCCCGAACGAGCCGCTTGAAGACCGCCTTGTCCATGCCGAGGGCCGACGCGGTGACGCCGGATCCTGTATACGCAAGACCGGCCCCCTCGAGCATCGCCTGGACCGTGCCGTCCTCGCCGAAGGGACCGTGGAGGGCGACGAAGACCACGGGTGACGGCGTGGCAGCGGCTAGCCGGTCGAGCGCGGCGCCGGCGCGCTGCGGGCCGTCGGCCCCGAGGGCCGCGGGCTCGTCGTAGGCGGCCGCGGGGCGGCCGGCGCGGCGGTGGTCGGTTGGCAGCCACCACCAGCGGCCGTCGAGGTCGAGCAGGACCTGTCGGACGTCGTCGCCGGCATCGACCAGCGCCTCGGCGATCGCCGTGCCCGACACGATCGAGACGTCGTGCTCGGCCGACGGGCCGCCGAGGAGGACCACGATCGGGGGGCGGGCGGTCATTCGACGGCCTCCATGGTGGCGGGCCCGCCCGCAGCCGGGACGTCGTCCCACGCGCCGAGGAAGACGACCTCGGGCTCGAGGACGATCCCGTTCGCTGCCTCGACCGCGGCCGCGACCTCGTCGATCAGCCCGCGGACGTCGGCGGCCAGGCCTTGCCGGTTGTTGACGATGAAGTTGGCGTGCTTCTCCGACACCGTCGCGCCGCCCCGGGTCCGGCCCTTCAAGCCGAGCTCGTCGATGAGCCGGCCGGCCGAGTCGCCGGATGGGTTGCGGAACGTCGAGCCGGCCGACGGGATCCCGAGCGGCTGGTGCTCGCGCCGCCAGCGCTTGATGTCGTCGAGGCGGGCCGCGATCACGGCCGGGTCCGCCGGCTCGAGACGGAACGTGGCGGCGAGGACGACCTCGTCCGGGTGGTGCTTGAGGCGGCTGTCGCGATAGCGGAATTTGAGCTCGGCCGCGGTCAGGCGCGCCTCCGTGCCGTCGGCGAGCAGCACGTCGGCCGTGTCGAGGATGCTCGCGACATCTCCGTCGTGGGCGCCCGCGTTCGCCCATACGGCGCCGCCGACCGTGCCCGGGATGGCGAGGCCGAACTCGAGCCCGGTCAGCCCCGCGGCCTGCGTCTCGGTCGCCGCCCGGGCCATTGGCAGGCCCGATTCGGCGACGTAGCGGTCGCCCTCGATGCGCGAGCCCTCGGACCGGTTCTGGACGACGAGGCCGCGGATCCCCGCGTCCGCGATGACGACATCGCTGCCCCGCCCGAGGAGGGTCAGCGGAATGCCGCGCGATCGCGCGAACCGGACGATCGCGCGGAGCTCGTGGACGTTGTGAACCGTCGCGAACAGGTCGGCCGGCCCGCCGACGCGCATCGTCGTG
>JANMCU010000207.1:0-7188 GCA_031361415.1 Chloroflexota bacterium
ACTGGCGGGCCGACCGGGTGAGCGATGTCGGGGCGCGTCAATGCGCCGTGAGCGTGCCGATGCTGCGATCGTTGGGACCGTCCTTGCGGACGTTGCTGATCACCGCATCGAGCGGCTTCAGGTAGGGCTGGATCTCCTTGACGTAGTACGCCCAGGCATCGGCCGGTGCGGCCGCCTGGACGAGCGGCTCGATCAGGCCACGGAGGGCGGCGATGTCGATGAAGCTCATCCCGAGGTTATCGGCCCCGACCCGACCGAGCAGGGCCTTGAACCGGGCGTCGTCGCCGAGCGACGTGCCCGGCCCGGCGTCGAGGACCGCTTTGACGAACGTGCTGGCGTAGCCAATGACGACCACGTCCTTGTTGACGGCCCACGCGAGCTCGGGCTTGTAGCCGGCCGGCAAGCCGGAGCTGGTCATGCCGGGCACCGCGCTGAGATCGAGGATCGTCACCTTCGTTCCGTTGTGGTCCTCGGTCCTGGTCGTGGCGCCCGCACTCCCACCGCCGAGCGCGATGAACCCGTTGAGGGTCGTGATCAGGCGATCCGCCGCGGTCGCGTCACGGGGATGGATGACGAGCCCCGCGCCGATCGTGCCGTCGTCGAGCGGCGACACGACGAACGCCGTATCACCCCACCAGCCGAAGACGGCATCGAACCCGCCGAGCAGGCTCATCACCTGGTCGAACTGGGCGAACGCGGCCTTCGCCTCGGGCAGCGCACGGAACCTGGCGAGGACCGCGGTCAGGGCCGGGCCGACGTCGTGGCTGTCGAGGTACACGACCGACCTGGCCGGCACGTGGCCGAGCAGGTCACTGGGCCGGTTGGTCGCGTCGTAGCCGATCGCCCACGATGGGCTCACCGAGCTGGCGACGATGGCGTCGTTCTCGAACCGGGCCGTCATGGCCTGCCAGGCTGGCACGAGGCCGAGGACGGTCTCGTCGATCTGGGTCTGGTCGAGGACGCCCGGCTGGTTCACGGCCATCTGCTTGACGACCGCGTCGGCGAGCGCCCGGGTCCGGGTCACTGCGAAGACCACATAGTCCTTGTCAAGCGTGGCCAGGGCCGCCTTCACGTCGTCGTTCTGGTCGAGGGTGCCCTTGCCAGCGGCATCGATCGCCGCCTTCACCGCGACGGTCGATCCGGCGAGCATGACCTTGTCGTTGACGCCGATCGCGAGCTGACCGCCGCCCTCGGCCGGGATGAGCAGGTCGGCGTCGCCGTAGGTCGAGTGGTTGATCGATGTGCCGTCGGCGGTCGAGGTGACCCAGGCGATCGCCTTCGCCCGATCGGTGATCGTCGCGACCGCGAGTCCGCTGCTCGCAACCGGGTTCGTGACGCCCAGCTGGGACGTCGCCGGCAGGCCCGTGCCGAAGGCAATCTGGCCACCGAACCACGGCTGGATGTCCGCAGTCCACGTCTGCTTGTCCTTGGTGGCTGCGCGGACGATCCGATCGAGCACGTCATTGAGCTTCGGCTCGATCGCGCTCTGATCGCTGAACCCGGGGAAGGCCTTGAGGAACGAGGCCAATTTCGTACGCTGGTCGCCGGGCAGGTCGAGCCGGACCTCCTCGTAGCTGAAGGTGTCGGCGGGCATATAGCCGATCGCGCTCGAGGTCGCGGGGCGGCCGCCGACCAGCGAGACGATCGCGAACGAGACGGCGGCGACGATCAGGACGCCGAGGATGGCCAGGCCCCAGCGCAGCCGCGAACGGCCGCCACGTGTGCCGGCCGTGGCGCCGGACATGCCGGACTCCTCCACGGTCGCGAGATGGCTCGCCGGGACGCTCGGGGCCGGCTCGAACGGGGACGTCACGACGAACGGGGGCGATCCACCCTCGACCGCCGGGCGGGCGGCGGGATCGGCGGTCTGCGGGGCGGTCCACGGGTCCGGCGCAGGACCCGCGGGCGGCGCGGCGGTTGTCGGGTCCGCGGCGGTTGTAAGGTCCGGAGCGGGACCGGTGAGTGACGGCCAGGCCTGGGTCGGGCTGTCGGACGAGCCAGGCGCAGTGACTGGAATCGACGGCGCAGTCGGCGCGGCAGGTGATTCCGACGCGATCGATGGGACGTCTGGCGTTCGTGGCTCGGTCATGGCGCGAAGTCCTCCCCCTTACCGCCGGCCCATCAGGCCGGCCATTGCGGCCTTGCGGCCACCCCCGCCGCTGAGCTGCTTCATCAGCTTCGACAGCTCGGCGTGTTGCTTGATCAGTCGATTCACCTCCGTCAGGTCGGTCCCGGCGCCGGCCGCGATCCGCCGCCGGCGCGAACCGTTGAGGATCGCGGGGTCGCGTCGCTCACGCGGCGTCATCGCCCGGATGATCGCCTCGACCCGGCGCAGATCGCCCCGATCGACCGCCTCCTGAGCCTGCTTGGCCATTCCGCCCATGCCCGGGATCATGCCCATCAGCTGCCCCATCGGGCCCATCTTCTGGACCTGCTGGATCTGTTCGAGGAAGTCCTCCAGCGTGAACTGGGCCTTGCGAAGCTTCTCCTCCATCTTCGCGGCCTGCGTCGCGTCGACGTGCTCCTGGGCTCGCTCGACGAGGGTCATGACGTCGCCCATGCCGAGGATCCGGCCGGCGAGCCGGTCGGCGTGGAAGACCTCGAGCGCGTCGGTCTTCTCTCCGGTGCCCATGAACTTGACCGCGAGTCCAGTGACCGCGCTGATCGAAAGGGCGGCGCCGCCACGGGCGTCGCCGTCGATCTTGGTGAGGATCAGGCCGGTCAGCGGTACGGCGGCCTTGAACGCCGTCGCGACCGCGACGGCTTCCTGGCCGGTCATCGCATCGACGACGAGCAGGGTCTCGACCGGCTTGACCGCGACATTGACGGCCGTGATCTCGTCCATCAGTGCCTGGTCGACGCTCAGCCGGCCAGCCGTGTCGAGGATGACGACGTCGCGGGCGAGGCGGTGGGCGGCCTCGACGCCGCCCCGGGCGATGTCGACGACCGACGTCCCGACGGGTGCTCGATGGACCGGGATGTCGAGGGCCTTGCCGAGGGTCTCGAGCTGGTCCGCGGCCGCCGGCCGGTACGGATCCGCGGCAACGAGGAGCGGCCGCCGGCCCTGGCGCACGAGGTGTCGGGCGAGCTTCACCGACGATGTGGTCTTGCCCGAGCCCTGGAGGCCGACCATCGCGATCACCGCGGGGTTGCCCGACAGGTGGAACGTCCGGTCACCGGCACCGAGGAGGGCGACGAGCTCGTCGTTCACGATCTTCACGATCTGCTGGCCCGCGCTCAGGCTCTGCAGGATCTCGGCGCCGACGGCCTGCTCGCGGACGCGACCGATGAAGTCCTTGACGACCTTGAAGTTGACGTCGGCCTCGAGCAGGCTCAGCCGGATCTCGCGCATCGCGGCATCGACGTCCGCCTCACTGATCCGGCCGCGACCGGTCAGGTCGGAGAGCGTCTTGCGCAGGCGTTCGGACAGGCTGTCGAACACGGTTCGGGTGGGACTCCGTCGTGGATGTGGACCGGCCGGCGAGGCGCGCGCGCGACGTCGATCGGGTGGTGCACGAGTTCTGGCGCACCGAGGCGGGCTGAGTGTAGCGCATGGTCCGCGCGATCCCGTCGCGAGGCCACGTCGTTCTCGGGCACGGGAACGCGCGACGGGCGCGGTCCCGGCTACTTGGTCAACCATGCGCCGGGGGACTGTAATGGCGCCTTCCGTCGACGCCGAGGCACGTCCGCGAGCCCATCCGTGCACGGGCCGGACTCACAGGCCTGGATAAACCGGCCATTCCTCGTCGAGAACTCGCCATAGCAGTCCCTGGGCGGATATGTGATCAACTTGCAGGGAGTTTGGCCTCGGCGGTTCGCCCCTGCGGGCACGTACCGTCGCTGGCGGAGGGTGGCACCGACTGGACGCCAACATCATCTGTTGCCGCATCGCAGCGGAGACCCGCCGGTGTCTGCCTCGAATCAGCCGAACAGGGCCGCCACGAACGCCTGCGGGTCGAACGGCAGGAGATCGCCGGCCTGCTCCCCCACTCCGACGAACCGGACCGGGACCCCGAGATCGTGCTCGATCGCGAACACGATCCCGCCCTTCGCGGTCGAATCGAGCTTCGTGAGAACGATCCCGGTCAGTCCGACCGACTCGTGGAACGCCTTCGCCTGGTGGAGCCCGTTCTGGCCGGTCGTGGCGTCGAGGACGAAGAAGGTCTCGGGTTCGGCGCCGGGCAGGCGTTTGTCGATGATCCGGCGGATCTTCGTGAGCTCGTCCATCAAGTTCGACTTGGTATGCAGCCGGCCCGCGGTGTCCGCGATCACGAGGTCGGCGCCGCGCGCGATCGCCGCATCGAGGGCGTCGTAGACGACGGCTCCCGGGTCGGCGCCGGGGGCGTGGGAGACGACCTGGACACCGGCCCGGTCGGCCCAGATCATCAGCTGGTCGATCGCCGCCGCCCGGAAAGTATCCGCCGCGGCGAGCAGCACGTGTCGACCCTCAGCCGCATAGCGACTCGCGAGCTTGCCGATGGTCGTGGTCTTGCCCGTCCCGTTCACGCCGACGATGAGCAGGATCGCCGGCGCGCCGACAACCGCCGGCCGGGGCTCCCAGCCTGCCTCGCGCCGGACGAGCAGGGCGGCCAGCTCGGCGCGGACCGCTGCCTCCGCTCCCTCCGGATCGCGCCGCCGGCGCGCCCGCTCGACGATGTCCATGGCCAGGGCAGCGCCGACGTCGCCCGCGATCAGCGTCTCCTCGACGTCGTCCCAGGACGGGCCGGCTCCGCCGTCGCCGCCCAGGAAGCCGCGCAGCCGCGACATGAAGCCGCCACGGGTCCTGGCCAGGCCATCATCGAGAGACGCGGCAGGCTCTGCGACAGGCAGCGCTGGTTCTGGCTCGGGAACCTCGAAGAAGATCGGTTCGGCCGTCGGTTCGGGTTCCGCGTCGACGGGCGGAGCGCCCGTCGGACCCCACGCAGCGTCGGGCTCGAAGTCCGCTGGCTCGGGCTCCCACGGTCCATCGTTGGCGATGGCATCGTCGTCGGGCGGGGCGCCCTCGGGTTCCTCGCGCTTGCGTCGCCAGAACATCAGCCGACCTCGGCCAGCGCGGTCGAGGCGGGCTCGGCGGCCTCGTCGGACCCGTCGCGCGGCGCGAGCTCGTCGTCGCTCAGGCGGGCGTCGGCGACCTGCCGTTCGGCCATGGCCTGCGCCTCGTCGAGCCGCAGGCTGATGACCCGGCTGACCGAGTCGTCACCGACCGTCACGCCATACAGCGCGTCGGCCGCCTCGATCGTGCCGCGGTTGTGGGTGATGACGATGAACTGGGTCCGGTCGGCAAGGCTCCGGAGGGCGTCCGAGAACCGGCCGACGTTCGCCTCGTCGAGGGCCGCGTCGACCTCGTCGAGGACGCAGAACGGGACGGGCCGGACCTCGAGCATGGCGAACAGCAGGGCCACCGCCGTCAGTGCCCGCTCGCCGCCGGACAGCATCGCGAGCGCCTGGGCCTTCTTGCCGGGCGGCCTGGCCACGATCTCGACGCCCGTCGCCGCGAGGTCGGTCGGGTCGGTCAAGGAAAGCCGGGCGAAGCCGCCGCCGAAGAGCTGCTGGAACCGGGCGTCGAAGGCAGTCTCGAGCGCAGCGAACGTCGTCCGGAACTGCTCGGCGATCATCGTGTTCAGCTCGCCGATCAGCTGGCGGGTCTTGTCGATCGCGGACCGGAGGTCCTGCTGCTGGGTATCGAGGCCGTCGAGCCGCCGGCGCAATGCGTCGTACTCGTCGACCGCGAAGGGGTTGGCGGCACCCAGCTCGTGGTAGCGCCTGCGGAGCGTGGCCAGCCGGCCCGGCGACGGGGACTCGGCCGGCGCCGGCTCGACCGCCCAGCGACGGACGACGACGTCGAGCGCCGTCTCGAGTGCGGCGGTGTCGTCAGTCTCGCGGCGGGGACCGGTTGCGTCATCGAGCGACGGTTCGAGATCGTCCGAAGGGCCCGGCGCAACGTCAGGCTCCCGAACCGGGTCGATGATGCCCGGCCCGACCGCGACCGGGATCACGCCGGCCTCGGTCTCGAGGCGCCGACGCCCGAGCTCGCCGAGGCCCACCAGCTCGACGAGGAGCTGTTCGCGCAGCGCGTCGCGGCCGAGGCGCGCCTCCAGATCGGCCCGATCGGCAGCGCGCAGCCGGTCATCGGCGGTCCGCAGGCGCTCGCGTGCCTGCACGGCGGACCGCTCGGCGGCGGACAGGCGGTCGCGCGCCGCGGCATCGGCAGCCCGGACCTCGGCCAGCCCTGCGCCGGCCCGTTCCTCGCGCTCGACCGCTCCGGACAGCTCGGCCGCCAGGGTGCGGCGTTCCTCGCCGATGCGCTCCTCGCGTTCGGCCAGGGCGCGCCCATCACGCTCGGCGCGCACCATCCGTTCTTCCTCGATCGCGACCGTCGCGTCGGCCCGGGCCCGTCGCCCCTCGACATCCCGGCGAGCGGCGTCGGCTTCGGACTGCTGCCCGGCGAGCCGATCGCGCCGTTCGCGCAGCTCGGCGGATCGGCGCTCCCAGGTGGCGATCGCAGCCGTCTCGTCGGGCTGGCCGGATCCGGTGGGCGCCGACCCGTCGCCGCCCGTGCCGGACCGATCCGACCACAGCCCCGCTGGCTCATGCGCCGCCACCGTTTCGCGAGCGCGCTCAACATCCCCGCCCAGACGCTCGAGCTGGGCGGCATGCCAGGCCGCCTCGCGAGCGACGGCCTCGAGCTCGCGGGAGGCGGCTCGCTCGGCCTCTTCGGCGCGTCGCCGGTCGGCACCCGCGCGAGCCTCCTCGCCGGTTGCCGTCTCGAGGGTGGTCCGAGCCACCGCCGCGGCGGCTTCGGCGGCGGCAGATTCCGCGGCGGCGATCTCGGACTCGGCGCGCAGCCTCGCGACCTCGCTCCGGAGACGGTCCGCTTCGGCTCGGCGTTCGAGCGGGGCGTCGCCACGTCCGAGCCGGACGGTCAGCTCCGTCACGACCGCGCTGCCGTCGCGCGTGGCGATTGCCCAGCCGGTCGGCAGGTGGGCCTGGAGTCGGAGCGCAGTCGCGAGATCGTCGACGACGACCACCCGGACGAGGACGCGCGTGACGCTTCCGCCCGGGTCGCGCCGGACGGCGTCGGCGAGCGGAGCCCCGCCGGCCTCGGCCATCCGCTCGAGGAAGCGCCGGGTGGCGACATCGGCGCCGGCCGGCGGCCCGGCCGCGATCATGCGCTCCCGGACGACGAGC
>JANMCU010000031.1:0-15913 GCA_031361415.1 Chloroflexota bacterium
GCGGCGCTGACAAGGAGATCGAGTTCCCGGTCTACGGCCGCTGCGAAACGTGCACCGGGACCGGCGCCAAGCCCGGCACCCAGCCGGTCGCCTGCGACAACTGCGGCGGCCGCGGCGAGATCCGGACGACGCGTCGGACGATGCTCGGCCAGATGGTCAACGTCACGGCCTGCCCGAAGTGTCACGGCGAGGGCAAGCTCGTCACCGAACCGTGCGAGACCTGCCACGGCGAAGGTCGAACCGAGCGGAAGCGGACGCTCCGGGTGTCGATCCCGGCCGGCATCGACGAGGGCCACCAGATCCGGCTCTCGAACGAGGGTGAGGTCGGCGTGCGCGGCGGATCTGCCGGCTCGCTCTATGTCGCGGTCCACGTGACCCCTCACCCGCAGCTCCGGCGCGATGGCACCGAGCTCTCCTACGAGGCCGACGTCTCGATCGCCCAGGCGGCGCTCGGGACGACGATCCAGGTCCCGACCGTCGACGGCCAGGAGCCGCTCGAGATCAAGGCGGGAACCCAGCCCGGAGCCGAGATCCGGCTGCGTGGCCGCGGCGTGCCGCACCTTCGGCGGACCGGCTCGAAGGGTGATCTGCACGTCTTCGTCAACGTCGTCGTCCCGGCCAGGCTTTCCAAGCGCCAGCGCGAGCTCCTCGCCGAGTACGCCGCCGAGTCGGGCGAAGCCGTCGCGCCCTCCCACGGCGGGATCATCGACAAGGTTCGCGACGCGCTTGGTTGATCGGAAAGCCGGCAACCCGGACGCAGAGCTGCCGATGGCTCAACGAAGTCAGAGGCGAAGCTCCGCGAGCCATCGGCCTGAGGTCGCCTGGCTGGAGCTCTCGGTCGAAGCGGACATCGAAGCCGTCGAGGCCGTGTCGGAGATCCTCGGCCGGGTCGCGCCCGGCGGGACCAGCGTCGAGCCCGCGTTCGAGCTGGTCGACGAGGGCCTCGGAGCGCAGATCGACCCGACCCGCCCGTCGATCGTCCGGGCGTACGTACCGGCCCGCGACCACGCCGCCGCCCAGCGCGCGGCCGCCGCGGCGGCCGAGGCGCTCGGCCATCTTCGGGCGTTCGACCTCCGCCCGATCGGCGATTTGACGACCCGCATCGTCCACGAGGCGGACTGGGCCGAGGCGTGGAAGGCTCATTTTCCGGTCCTGCGGATCGGCCGGCGGATCGTCATCAAGCCGACCTGGCGCGATCACGATGCCGCGCCCGACGACGTGGTCCTCGATCTCGACCCGGGGATGGCCTTCGGGACCGGGCTTCATCCGACCACGCGACTGTGCCTCGTGGCCCTCGAGGCGGTCGCCGACCGCGGCGGCCTCGCGGGCGCACGCGTTCTCGATGTCGGCTGCGGATCGGGGATTCTCGCGATCGCCGCGGCGAAGCTCGGCGCGGCCTCAGTGCTCGGGGTCGACACCGATCCGATCGCGATCGAGGCGACGATCGCGAACGCCGCGCGAAACGGGCTGGCCCGCGCGATCCTGGTCCGCGCCGGCAGCTTGCCGTCCGGCGGGCCGCCGCTCGAGGTGGTGCTCGCCAACCTGATCGCGTCGGTCCTGATCGTTCTCGCGCCGGCGCTCCGGGATGAGCTCCGGCCCAGCGGGATCCTCATTGCGTCGGGGATCTTCGTCGACCGCGAGGCCGAGGTCCGGGCCGCGTTCGACGCGGTCGGTTTCGACGTGACCGAGCGCCTGGCCGAGGGCGAGTGGATCGCCCTGGAGGCCGTCCGCCGCTAGGGGAGGTCGGCCGCCGCGCGGACGAGGGGAAGGATCCACTCGGGCGCTCCTGCCGGTGGTCAATCGGGCCGCGACGCCGCGGACCTCGATCAGCCGCGGCCGCCATGGCGGCAACAGGTCATCGACCACGAAGGCGACCCGCGGCTCGCCGGCGAGATCGCGCCACTTCTTCGAGTGCACCAGCTTGAGTCCGCCGATGTCGATCGTGTCCGTGTCGGGGTTGTGTCGAAAGGCGACCGGCATGACGTGCGGCGCGCCGTGCGGGCCAACCGTTGCAAGTCGACCGAGTCGCTGGCTGGCGAGATATTCGAGCTCTGCTGTCGTGAAGGCGCTCACGGGTCTCCCTGGCGCTTCGAACGATAGCGTCGTTGGACGGACCGCCACGCGCCTGCCAGATGAGGGTGAACCCGACCGGGTTGTTCCGGGCGGCCCCCGAGCGGAGCACCAACCTGGTGGGCCAGAGGATGTCGCCACCGGCGCCTCGCCGACCCGACCGTACAATCGGGCGGCATGCCGACCTGGTTTCCGATCCTGCTCGTCGCCCACATCGTGCTCGCGGTCAGCCTGTTCCTGCCCTCGATCCTGCTGCCGTTCGCGTTGCGAACCCGTCGCGCCGCGGCAGAAAGCCCGCACCGCCTCGTCCGGCTCCTGCTCCGGATACAGGCGAATGGGACCCTCGCGATCGGGATCGGGCTGGCGCTGACCGGGGCGGCCCTCGTCGTGGGCCTGGGCGGGTCGCTTCTTGGACAGCCGTGGCTGCTCGTCGCGCTCACGATCTACGCGCTGAACCTGGTGCTCGCGTTCTTCGTCCAGCGCCCGAACCTGCGCCGCCTGGTCGGGATCAGGGCCGCGTCGGACGACCGGCTGTGGCTGGACCGGGCCAGACGTCAGCGCTACGTTAGCTACGCAATGGCCGCGCTCGTCGGGACGATCGGGTTCCTGATGAGCACGAAGCCACAGCTGTGGTGAAAGACGTGAACGCCATCGCCCGCGTCGCCATCGAGGCCGTCGATCCGGCCCGGCACGATCGCGTCATCGGCCGCATCCTGTCGGTGTCAGCCCCGACGCTCGCGCTCGCGCCACGCCCAATCGCGAGAGCGCCAGCCACGTGCCGACCGGTCGCCCAGCCGCACGCCAGCTCCGGAGCCCTGATCCATGCCACCTGACCGCGATCCTCGTCCGGACTGCCTGTTCTGTCGGATCGTCCGGGGCGAGCTTCCTGCGACGGTCGTCGCGGAAGATGACCTCGTGCTCGCGTTTCACGACATCGCCCCACGCAGCCCGACCCACGTCCTCGTGATCCCGAAGGTCCACATCCCGTCTGGGGCCGACCTGACCGATGAGGACGGCCCGCTCCTCGGTCGCATGTTCGCAACGGTCGCGACGATCGCCCGCGAGGCCGGGATCGCCGATGATGGCTATCGGATCGTGAGCAACGTCGGGCGCTGGGGTGGTCAGACGGTCGACCATCTTCACCTCCACCTGATGGGCGGCCGGGCGTTCGATTGGCCGCCCGGATGAGGCGCGACGCAGCGGTCCTACGGGTCGCCTCGCTCGGGGTTGCCGCGCTCCTTGGCCTCGGCCTCGGTGGCTGTGGCCTCGGCGCGAACGGCAGACCGGCCTCGTTCCCGATCGCGAGCATCGGGCCGTCCGCCGCGATCAGCGGTGCGACCGCCCAGACTCGCGGCCTGATCGCGTCCGCCCTGTCGACGATGGCGGTCCAGTTCGGCGATGCGACCCGACCGTATCGACCACCCGAGTCGGCCCGCCTCCGGGACGCGGCGCGCGGCGTCTACCAGGTCGTGCTGCCGGATCAGCCGGACGCGGGCTTCGTCGTGGTGTACGAGTTCGCCGATTCCGGCGGGGCCGTCGATGCCGGCAACGAGGAGGCTGGATTCCTCGGCACGGGACCCGCCCGCGTCAACTTCCCGCGTGATGCCCAGCACGTCCTCCGCCAGGTCGGGCCGACGCTGATCCTGTTCTCGTGGTCGCCATCGGACGCGGATGCCACCGCGGAAGGCGCAGTCGCGGGCGCGCTCGGGACGATCGGCATCGGGTTCACCGTCCCGAACTGAGAGCGTCGACCCGCCGGGATCACCAAGGTGAAGACGCTCAGCCCGCGGCCTCGGCCCACGCCCGGATCGGGTCGCGCCGGATCTTCAGGGTGTGGGTCCGCGGGAAGTCGTCCTCGGGCCACAGGCGCCAGGCCGCGATCCGTTGCTGCGGTCCGAGCGCCGCGTTCGCGGTCCGGACGGCCAGATCGACGATCGGCTTCGCCGCGCCCGCGTCGGCGGCGCCGACCCCGTCGAGCAGAACCACCGCCTCGATCCGGCCCGGCGCCGTCTCGACGACGATCGCGTCGCGTACCCCGGCGATCCGGAGGGCATTCTCGATGTCCTCGGGGTACACGTTGAATCCGTTCGGCAGGACGATCCGGTCCTTCGTCCGGCCACTCAGGATCAGGCGCTCGGCGGGATCGAGGTGGCCGATGTCGCCGGTGTGGTACCAGCCGTCGGCATCGGTCGTCCGGGCCGTCGCGTCGGGGTCCCGCCAGTAGCCCTTGAACAGGGTCGGGCCGCGGAACAGGACCTCGCCGTCGTCCGCGATCCGGAGCTCGACGGGCGGCATCGCCCGGCCGACCGTCCCGAGCCCGTGATCCTGCGGCGTCGTGCATGTCCCGAAGCCGTTCTCGGTGCTGCCGTAGCCCTGGATCACAACGACGCCGAGGTCCTCCCAGGCCTGCTGCAGGGCCGGTGGGAGGAACGCGCCCGACGAGACGAACAGCCGGAGGCCGCCCCCGAGCCGGGCGTGGACGTTCCGGAAGATCAACCGCCGAACGCGATACGGGAGATGCCGGGCGATTCGCCGGAGGCGATCGAACGTCGCGCGCCGGCCCGAGCGGTCCGCCTCGCGCTCGATCGCGGTCCAGAACAGGTCGAGCACCTGGGGAACCACGATCATGCTCGTCACCCGATGCTTGCGGAGCGCCTCGAATAGCACGCGCGGGTTGCGGCTTCGGACGTACAGGATGTCGGCCCCGACGCTCAGCGCGTAGATCAGACCGATCGCCTGCTCGAAGAGGTGGCTGAGCGGCAGGACCGACACGACCCGGTGATCGAGGGGCGGCAGCACGTGGCCGATCGCCCGGAGCGTGGCGAGCAGGTTGTTGTGGGCGACCATCACGCCCTTCGGCGTCCCGGTCGTGCCCGAAGTGAAGATGAGGTCCCAGACGTCCACGGGCCGCGGCCGCGGCCACCCATCGACGGCGGCGAGCCAGTCGGCGGGGACAGACGCGTCCGGCTCGGCCACGAGGTCCGCGACGGTCGTCGTCGGGAAGTCGGCGAGCCCGACCGTCGCGGGGTCAGGTGCGTCGCGCCCGGTGCCGAGGACCAGGCGACGCGGCCCGGCCGCGGCGACGATGCCGGCGATCGCGTCGGCCGTCATCCGGAGGTCGAGCGGGACGAGGATGAGTCCCGCTCGCATCGCGCCGAAATACACCGCGGGCAGGGCTGGCTCGGACGGGCTCCAGGTCAGGATCCGGTCGCCTGGCTGCAATCCGAGCTGCTCGCGCAGCCGCCAGGCCGCCAATCGGCTGCGCCGGTCGAGCTCGCGGTAGGTCCACGTCGTTCGCGAGGCGTCGTCGTGCCACAGTCCGAGCGCCGGCCGATCGGCGAACCGGCGGAAGGCGTCATCGAGCAGGTCGAGGAGCGTTTCCATGATCTCGATCGTACGACGCCGGCGGGCCGACGCCGTGACAGCCCAACCAGGTGCAGTCGGTCGCGGCGGAGGCGATGTCGCGGCGGAGTCGACAGTGTCGCGGCGGAGGCGATGTCGCGGCGGAGGCGATTGACCGGTCCCGGACGCTCGGCTATGCTCCGGCGGCCCTGCCACCCGGTGGCGAGGGCCATCCGCGTCGGCGCCGGCTCCGCCCGAACCGGATGGACGCGAGACCTGAGCCCGAGGAGGTGAACCGGGATTGGCAGAAGTCCGAGTGGGTGAGAACGAGACGTTCGAAAGCGCCCTGCGTCGCTTCAACAAGAAGATCCAGCAGTCCGGCATCCTCGCCGAGGCTCGCCGTCGCGAGCACTACGAGAAGCCGAGCGTGAAGCGCAAGCGCAAGGAAGCAAAGCGCAAGAAGAACGCCCGAACCGCGGTCGGCTGAGCCGAGCGCCGGCCAGCGCGCCGGCGAGGCTCGCTCGAACCGCGCCCCAGGGCGTTCGGGGCCGTCGACCGCTGACCCGGCGACGACCCGCCCCGCACGAGGTAGCCATTCCGGTGTCCCTTCGAGATCGGATCCAGGCCGACGTCACCGCTGCGATGCGGTCCGGTGACGCGCTGCGTCGCGACGTCCTGCGGATGGCCCAGAACGCGGTCTACATCGTCGAGAAGCGCGATCGGCGCGAGCTCGGCGACGATGACGTGACCGGGATCCTGACCCGCGAGGTGAAGACCCGGCGCGAGTCCGTCGAGGCCTTCCGCAAGGGCGCCCGCGAGGATCTTGCGGCGAGGGAGGAGGCGGAGATCGCCATCCTCAACGAATACCTGCCCGAGCAGCTCGACGACGCGGCGATCGAGGCCCTCGTCGGCGAGGCGGTCGCCGCCACCGGCGCCAGCAGCGCCCGGGATCTCGGCAAGGTCATGGGCTGGCTGTCGCCGAGGACCCGCGGCCGGGCCGATGGTCGGCGCGTCTCAGAACTGGTCGCGCAGGCCCTCGTCCGGGTCGATCTCGCCGGCCACGATGAGACCCGGAGCCATTCCGCCGGCTGAGGCGGGACCCGACCGATGCTGAACCAGCGAGCGACCAGCGGGTTCGTGAGCTTCACCCGACGCGACGGATCGCGTCTGGCGATCCGGGCGATCCTGCTGATCGCCGCGATGACCGCGATCTTCTCGCTCGACCTGCTTCCCCAGCGGCTCGACATCCAGGTCGGAGACGTGGCCTCGGCCGACATCGCCGCTCCGCGGACCGAGTCGTACGTGAGCCAGATCCAGACCCAGGCCGCGCGGAACGCGGCGAGCGCAGCCATCGATCCCATCTACGACTTCACCTCGGGCAAGGCAATCTCGATCGCGACCGCCCAGAAGGCGGCGTTCGGGATCCGCGTCCGCCCGGTCGACCAGGCCTTCGACCCCGGGACCAAGGCGGACCAGCGGACGACGATCCTCGAGGCCGCCCTGCCCGACCTGACTGATGCCGCCCACGTGACCCTCGTCGGGCTCAAGGCGGAGCGGTGGACAGCTGTCCGGGCCGAGGCGTCGCGGGTCCTCGACCTGACCGAGCGCCAGCCGCTCCGCGACACCGATGTCGAGACCGCAAGGCTCGGCCTGTCCGGGCTGATGGGCGTCGGCCTCGACGAGACCGAGCGGACGCTGGCAGCCGAGCTGATCTCGCCGCTCGTCGTCGCAAACAGCTCGTTCAGCTCCGTCCTCACCGACCAGGCCCGGTCCGACGCCGTGCGGGCTGTCCCGGACGTCGTTGTCGATTACAAGCAGAACGAGACGATCGTCCGGAAGGGCCAGAAGATCAGTGACGTCGACCTCGAGGCGATCGAGCGCCTCGGCCTGCTCGATGCGCGCCCCGACGTCGCCCGCCTCGGCGGATGGTTCCTGCTGTCCGTCCTCATGGTCGGCATCCTGCTGGCCTGGATCTGGCGCTTCCGACCCGAGATCTGGCATCGCTCGAACGCGCTCGTGCTCATCGGCCTCGTCGTGGTCGGGACGACCCTCGTCCTGAAGCTCACGGCCGGCCGGACCGGGCTGCCGTTCATCGTTCCGACCGCCGCGGCGGCGATGCTCCTGACGATCCTCCTCGATTCCGGGGTCGCGACAATCGTGCTCGCCCTGATTGCGCTGCTCGGCGGCGCCGTGAACGGCAACTCCGGCCCGGAGCTGACGGCGTACATCTTCTTCGGTGGGATGGCCGGGGTGATCGCGATCCGGCGCGGCGACCGGCTCCAGATCTTCCTCCAGGCCGGCCTGATGATCGCGATCGTCAACGTCCTGGTCGTCGCGATGTATGGATTCCTCGGCGCTCAGGACGCCCGCGGCGTCATCGAGCTGATCGGGGCGTCGCTCCTGTCCGCCGCGGGCTCGGCGGTCGCTGCGGTCGGGACGTTCGCCGTCCTTGGCAGCGTGTTCGGGATTCTCACCGTGTTCCAGCTGCTCGAGCTCGCCAACCCGTCCCAGCCGCTGCTTCGCCGCCTGCTCGTCGAGACGCCCGGCACATACCACCACTCGCTGATGGTCGGCAATCTCGCCGAGCGCGCCGCCGAGGCGATCGGTGCCGATCCGCTCGTGACCCGCGTCGCGGCCTACTACCACGACATCGGCAAGCTCGCCAACCCGCTCGCGTTCATCGAGAACCAGGCCGGCGGCGAGAACGTGCACGACCAGTTCGACCCGGAGACGTCGGCCCAGATCCTCAAGCAGCACACGGCGGACGGGATCGACATCGCGTACAAGGCGAAGCTGCCGAAGAGCCTGATCGCGTTCATCCCGCAGCACCACGGGACCGCGATCATGAGCTACTTCTACGCTCGGGCCCGGGGGACCGCGGCCGCCCCGTACGGCGGCCCCCAGACGGCCGATGGCGCTCGAGCTGCCGCCGCCGTCGACGAGCGCAAGTTCCGCCACGCCGGCCCGAAGCCGCAGTCGCGCGAGGCCGCGCTGATCATGCTCGCCGACGGCGTCGAGGCATCCGTCCGCTCGCTGGAATCGCGCGACGAGGCGGCGATCCGGGCGATGGTCGCGCGGATCTTCGAGGAGCGGATGTCCGACGGCCAGTTCGACGAATGCGATCTCACGCTGCGCGACATCGAGAAGATCAAGGAGGCGTTCGTCCAGCAGCTGCTCGGGATGTACCACCAGCGGATCGCCTACCCGCAGAACAAGGTGGTCGAGCTCGAGTCGCGGCGCGGGACGGGGACCGGGACCGGCACCGGGGCGTGACCGGCCCAGCGGCGTGACCGCGCTCTACCTGACGCCGTGGCGGATCGACGTCACGGTCCGCGACGCGGTCGTCGACGCCGCGGGCGGACGGCGACCGATCGCCATCGCGCCGCTCGCCCGGGCGATCGCGACCGCGCTCGATGCGGCGACCGCGCCGTCACCCGGGTCGATCGGGCTGATCCTGTCCGACGATGCCGAGCTCGCCGAGCTCAATGCGGCCCACCTCGGGCATGAGGGCGCGACCGACGTGCTGTCCTTTCCTCTCCTCCCGCCCGAGGCGTTTCCGGCCCATGCCGGCGATCCGGATCGCGGGCCCGACCCGCGGCCCGGCGATGTCGCGGCGTTCATCCCGCCCGGGCGGCGGATCCACCTCGGCGACATCGTGGTCTCGGTGGAACGAGCCGCCGAGCAGGCGGCGGCAGGCCACGGCGGCCAGACCGGCGACGTCCGCTGGTCGACCGCGGACGAGCTTCGGCTCCTCGTGACCCACGGAACGCTTCATGTCGCGGGCTGGGATCACCTCCACGAGGACGAGGAGGGCGAGATGCGGGCCCTCGAGCAGCGGTTGCTGGCCGCCAGCCGCTGAGGCGCGATCGTTCCGCCGAGGCGCGATCGTTCCGCCGAGGCGCGATCGTTCCGAAATCGTCAGCCCTCGAGAACCACTCCCGTTTCTTCGCCGTCGGTTCGATTTCGGACGCCGAAATCGGACGCCCGGACGCCGAGATCGGATGCCGAAAACGAACGCTCCGATCATCCCCAGCGCGCCGAGCCGCGATCGCGCCGACCGACCGCGACACTTGCCTGGTACACGGCCAACGCACCGTGCCGCTCGGTGCGCGACGTGTAACTCGCGATCTCGTCCTCGACCTCGGCGATGACGAACTCGCCGATCTCGGCCGCGATCGTCCCGGCACGCGTCAGGCGAACCTCGAATCGACGCCCGTCGAATTCGCTCGGACGCCGTTCGATCTGCCCATCGCGTTCGAGCCGCCCGAGGATGCTCGACAGAGTCGAGGGATGGAGGCCGAGCTGCGTCCGGATCTGCCACGGAGCGCATCCATGGTCGCGAAGGACGGCGTTGAGAACCAGCGCCTCGGACGCGTCGAGCCCATGTTCGCGTGTCGAGATTTCGAGGCGCCTGGTCAGCGCGTGGTGCGCGGCCTGGACCGACGCGATGACGCGCGTATCCGATGTCGGTTCCCGTTCGGCCGGCCAACCATCGTCGATCTCGTCGTGGGCCATGGATCGATCATGTCAGGCGTCTCTTCGTCCGCGATGCACCGCGGGTCACCTGGCGATTTCGGAATCCGACATCGTCGGACGCTGGACTGAAAGCGATGTGGCTTTGGACAGCTGACGATTTCGGAAGACAGGTTGGCTCGCCACCGCACCGCACCGCACCGCACCGCACCGCGGCGCTATCCCTCAGCGCAGGACGATGAACGCGTCGACGTCCACCCGTCGATGGTGGACCGTTCCCGACACGACGATCCTGATCCTGTGCGTGCCGGCGCTCGACCAGCTGAACTGGTAGACGAGCTGACGAAACCTCGTCGACGTCGCGTAGGTGCTGATCGTCTTCCTGTAGACGCCGTCGACGTACACCTTGAACGAGCCGCGGGTCGCCGCCTTCGTCGAGACGATCGAGATCGAGCGGGCCAGGGTCGCCGTGAACGTGGCGCTCGCCCCGGCGGCTGAGGCGAAGCGCGTGGAGCCGCCGGAGTACGACGTGCTCGACGCCCTCCGCCACGTCCCCCTGACCGTCGTGGACGACGTCGACTGATAGAGCGTTGGTCGGAACGCGACGCCGTATCTGGGAGCTCCGACATTCCCGACCGCATCGACGGCTGAGACCCGGTATTGGAACCTGTGGCCGACGAGAAGCGGTTGGGTCATTGACGGCGCAGATGTCTGAACCCCGACGAACCCTCCGCCGTCGTCCGATCGCTCCACGAGATACGCGCTCACGCCGCTCCCCGAATCGGCGGCGGCGCCCCACACGACGGTGACCGGAACGGTCGATCCGAGCGTCGTGGAGATCACCTGCGTTTGGGTCAGCTTGCCGGGCACTCCCGGGGAGGTCGCGTCGGACACGATCCGGGCCACACTCGTCCGCCACCCGCCGCCGGCCGCCACGAGCTCGTGCTCGACCCAGACCGCGCCGCTCCCCGATGGATCCGCGGCGACGCCGACGAAGTCGCCCCAGCGACCATTGACGCCCATATACGCCTCTTTGGACGCCTCGACGTCGACGAAGTTCTGGACGGTCCCACCGGGCAGGACTGTCGCGACCGCTGTCGTCGGGAATTCAGTGGCGTTCGTCCGCGTCGCAACGAGGAACGCGGTCCCGTTGCCGCTGATCCCGACGCCTGGCATGAACCAGTGAGTATCTGCCAGGGTGATCACGTCCGGCAGCGCCGTAATCGCCGTGTTGTTGGCCGTCGTGTTGACCTGGGTGTATCGCGCTGTCGTCCAGTGGGTGACTCCGTCGACGTCGATCCCGTCGCCCGTCGCGCTGAACCACAGATGGCCGTTGCGGTAGACCGCGTCCGTCGGTCGCTCGTCCACCGCCTGGGCGATCGACACGGCCCCCGGCTGCTCAGGCTGCGTGGTCGCGAGGGTGAAGGGGGCCGTATCGAAGTTGGCGGATAGATCGACGCCGTTCACCAGGCTCGCCGCGTGGGCCGTTCCCGTGACCTCGACATAGCCAGGATGGGCGTCGGGCACGCCGCCCAGCTCGAACACGACCGGCACGGTCGCGCTCGCCGAAAGCATCTGGGCCGGCCGGAAGTGGGCCTGAGACGGGTCGTAGAACCGGGCGCCCACGTAGATCGGCGTCCCGGCCAGCACGTTGCTCCAGTCGACGACATAGATCGTGGGGCCGGCGAAGGTCACTGGGTCGGGAAAGTCGTCCGAGCTGAGCACGATCTTGTCGGTCGAGGACGAGATGCCCGGGTAGTCGGGCAGGTAGGTGCCCGTTTCAATCGGATAGACGGTCCAGCCGGCCGTCGGGTCGGCGCCATCCGAGATCGCGAGCCGGAGGCCATTCGACGTGGAATTGTCCCGGTACGTCACGATGACGCCAACCCATCGGCCATGGAACGTATCCCACAGGATCCGCGGGTCGGAGTCCGTGCGGTCGACCGGAACGGCGAAGAGTGCCCACGTCGGCATCGAGACCAGCGGACTGCCTGCTCGGTTCGAGATCCGGACCATGCCGTTGGTCGACTGGACGACGTACGAGGCGTTGACCGCGATCCACGGGTCCGGCGGTTCGCAGTCGCATGTCCCGGCCTGGGTGATCCCCGGGAACGTCGTCGTGACCTGCTGGACGAGCGTCGGTCCGGCGATCCGGGGCCCGGCCACCGTCAGCGGGACTGTGGCTCCAAACGCCTGACCGCCTCCTCCGACCTGCGTGAGCCCACCCGTTGACCGGGTGATCGCGGTTGCGTGCCGGGCGCCAAGGTCGACGCGAGGTCGTGTCCTCGTTTTCGTCAGACGTGGCAGCGCCGAAGCGGCGCCAGAAGCGGCCCGGACGTTGACGTGGATGGCTGACGTGACCTCCCGGCCGGCCGCCCCACGCGGCGCCGTTGCTCGATGCAGGACGAGCGAGGGGCGGGTTGACGCCGCCGCAACCGGGCTGACCAGCCCGGACGCGACGATCGCCAGACCCGCCAGGGCGACGATCACACCGTGCGTCGAGTGGCCGGACCGGGGCAGACGGCTCGCGTTGGGCATGGTTCCTCCGTGGCCCCCGGCATCCACCACGGACACCCCCGTGAAGCCGACCCCGAGTCTGGCAGATCGGGGCGGCTCGAGGAAGGGAGCTCGCCGCGCCGCGCCGCGCTGGCGCCGGCCCGAATGACCGCCGCTGATACCATGCCTGCGGGCCCTCCCGGGACGGGAACGGGCCCGTTCGGCGTGGTATCCACACCGAGGTCGGGCGCTGCGAAGGCGCCAGGAGAGTGCGTGAAGATCGTCGTCGGCCTGGGCAACCCGGGCACCCAATACGAGAAGACCCGTCACAACATCGGCTGGATGGTCCTCGACCGCCTCGCGGATCGTGCCGGCTGGGCGGGCAAGGGCCGGACGCGCGACGCGGCATCGGTCGCGATGGGTCGGTTCCGCGGCCTGGACCTGACGATCGTCAAGCCGCTCACCTTCATGAACGATTCGGGCCTCGCCGTCCGGAAGGTGCTGGCCCGCGAGCACGCCCCCCTGAGCGATCTGCTGATCATCGCCGACGACCTCGCCCTGCCCTTCGGCAAGCTCCGCTTCCGCGAGAATGGCGGGCCTGGCGGTCACAACGGCCTCGGCTCGATCATCGACGAGCTCGGGACCGAGAAGTTCAGCCGGCTGCGGGTCGGGATCGGTGCGCCGGAGCGCAGCTTCATCGACCATGTCCTCGCCCCGTTCGAGCCGGACGAGCGACAGCGCCTCGACGCGCTCCTCGAGGCGGCCGCCGATGCGGTCGAGGAGTGGGCCCGTCACGGCACTTCCAAGGCCGCCAACCGGTTCAACATGTTCGAGCTCCGGCCAGCCGACGATACGCGTCTCGCCGCGCCTGGCGCGGTCGATGGGCCGCCCGACGACGCGGGTGTTCGTCGGACGAAGACGGGCTGGCGCAAGGTCCTCCGACGCGAGGACCCGGAGTGACCGCCGGTGGAGTGCTGCGCGGGAAGCGTGGTCGTGATCGGCGGATCGCCGCCTCGAGCGCCGGGTCGTCGGGCAGCGGCAGCGGGGCAGGCCGCCGACAGCCTGACCTGTCCGCTCTGCCGCCGTTGCTGGCCGCGACGGGGACGTTTGCCGACTTGCGCCAGCGCCTTGTCGCGCCGGTGGCGGGACCGACCGCCGATTCGACGGCCCCCGTCCGCCGCACCGGTCGTCATGTCGGGCTGAGCTCCGTCCCGCACGGTGCGAAGACGTTCCTTGCAGCGACCCTCGCCCGGGTGATCGAGGGCGAGCGCCTCGCCTGGATCGCCCGCGACGCGGAGATCGGGGACCGCGTGGCGGAGGAGCTGGCGGCGTGGCTCGGCGACCCGGCCGCGGTCGTCGTGCTTGAGCCGCGGACCGCCCTCGCGTACGAGCGGAGCGAACTGGTGGCCGACGAGACGGCGGCCCGCGTCGCGGCCCTGTCAGCGTGGCGGACCGGCAACGCCCGGATCCTCGTCGCGAGCGTCCAGGGCCTGCTCCAGCACACGATTGCGCCGGAGGATCTTCCGGCCGAGCCGCGCCGGCTACGAATCGGCGGCCGACTCCGTCCCGAGGCGCTGCTCCGCGAGCTGCTCGGCCTCGGCTACACGCCCGCCAGCGAGGTCGCCGGTCGTGGTGAGTTCGCCCGGCGCGGCGGGATCGTCGACGTGTTCCCGCCGTCCGCGCCGCTGCCTGTCCGGATCGAGTTCTTCGGCGACGAGATCGACTCGCTCCGGGCGTTCGACCCGACCGACCAGCGGACCGTCGGCCCACTCGACGAGGCGATCCTCCTGCCCGCGTCCGAGTTCCTGGCCCCGCACGAGGGCGCGGCCGCGCTCCGCGACCGGCTCGGCCGGGCGGCCGCGAAGCTGCCTGAGCGCCTCGCGGCCGACCTCGCCCGGTTCGAGGGCCAGGGCGAGGGCGACGGAGCGGGCGGCCTTGCCGACAGCCCGATCCCGGGCACGGAGTCCGCGGCCGTCCGCGCCCTCAACGTGGGCGACGCCGCCGAGGTCTGGGCCGCCCAGCTCGCTCCGTCGACCGGCCTCGATCACCTCGAGCCCTCGACCCTCCTCGTTCTCGACGAGCCCGCCGAGATCGCCGTGGCCGCCGACTTTCTCTGGCGCCAGGCCGACGAGCGCCGCGCGGAGCTGGTCGACGGCGGCGAGCTGCCGAAGGACTGGCCGTCGACCTATCTCGGGCCGCGCGATTGGAAGACGCGCCTTGTCGCCAGCCGGACCCTCGAGCTGACCTGGGAATCCGAGCTGCCGGACGGTGCGGCGCTCGCGACGCGCGGCCTGAGCTCCGGCGACGTCTTCGGCTGGCGCGAGCCGCAGCTGCCCGCAACCCGGGCCGCCGGCATCGCCGATGCCGTCGAGCGCTGGCAGGCCGACGGCGGCCGGATCGTCCTGGCCAGCGACCAGGCGCCACGCCTGGCCGAGCTCCTCGACGAGGCCGGCCATCCGGTCGCCGTGGTCCACGCGCCCGATGCGCCGCCGCCGGGCGCGGTCACGCTCGTCGAGCGCAGCCTCAACGGCGGCTTTGCCGGCGGCCCGGACGGTCTCGTGTTCGTCACCGATCGCGAGCTGTTCGGCTCGGTCCGCGTCCGTCGCCCGAAGGCCATGCGCCGGGTCGTGCCGCGCGACATCCTCGAGCGCCTGACCCCGGGCGACCTCGTCGTCCACATCGATCACGGCGTCGCGCGTTACGAGCGGATGCTCCGACGGGGCAACCAGGCTGAGGGCGAGGACCGCGACTATCTCGAGCTGACGTTCGCCGGCACGGACAAGATCTTCGTGCCGGTCGAGCAGATCACCCGGATCTCGCGCTACTCGGGAGCCGAGCATCCCCAGCTCTCGAAGCTCGGAGGGACCGAGTGGCTCAAGACGAAGCAGCGGGTCCGGAAGGCGGTTGCCGACCTGGCGGAGGAGCTGCTCAACCTGTACGCCGCCCGGGCCAACGCCCCCGGCCATGCCTTCGGCCCTGACAGCCCATGGCAGCAGGAGATGGAGGCGAGCTTCCCGTACGAGGAGACGCCCGACCAGCTCCGCGCCGTCGTCGAGGTCAAGCTCGACATGGAGGCCGCCCGGCCGATGGACCGGCTCGTCGTCGGCGACGTCGGCTACGGCAAGACCGAGGTCGCCCTCCGGGCGGCGTTCAAGGCGATCCAGGACGGCAAGCAGGTCGCGGTCCTCGTCCCGACGACCGTGCTCGCGGCGCAACACCACCAGACCTTCGGCCAGCGCTTCGCCGCGTTCCCGATCCGGGTCCGGCTGCTGTCGCGGTTCGTGGCGGCGCGCGAGCAGGCGACGACGATCGACGGCCTCACCGACGGCTCGGTCGACCTCGTCATCGGCACCCACCGGCTCCTGAGCAAGGACGTCCGGTTCCGCGATCTCGGCCTCGTCGTCGTCGACGAGGAGCAGCGGTTCGGGGTCGCGGCCAAGGAACGCCTCAAGCAGCTCCGGCGCGAGGTCGACGTCCTCACCCTCAGCGCCACGCCGATCCCGCGGACGCTCAACCTGGCCCTCGCCGGGGT
>JANMCU010000034.1:0-6851 GCA_031361415.1 Chloroflexota bacterium
CAACGAGGCGGCAATCCTCGCCGCCCGACGCAACAAGAAGGTGATCGGGATCACCGAGTTCACCGAGGCGCTCGAGCGGATCGTCGCCGGCCCGGAACGCAAGTCGCGGATCATCTCCGACGCGGAGAAGGCCATCATCGCCTACCACGAGGGCGGCCACGCGGTCGTCCAGCGGATCCTGCCGAAATGCGACCCGGTCGCCAAGGTCACGATCATCAGCCGTGGGATGGCCCTCGGCTACACGATGGCCCTGCCGATGGAGGATCGCTACCTCCAGTCGAAGACCGAGTTCGAGGACAAGATCGCGGGCCTGCTCGGCGGCAACGCCTCGGAACGCCTCGTGTTCGGCGACACGACGACCGGCGCCAGCAACGACATCGAGAAGGCGACCGATCTCGCCCGACGGATGGTCACCGAATTCGGGATGAGCGACAAGCTCGGACCGCTGTCGTTCGGCAAGCGCGACGAGATGGTCTTCCTCGGCCGCTCGATGGGCGAGCAGCGCGACTACAGCGACGAGGTCGCGAAGACCATCGACGAGGAGGTCCGCGCGATCATCGATCACGCCTACGAACGGGCGATGGAGGTCCTCGTGACCCATCGCGACAAGCTCAACACCCTGGCCGAGAAGCTCGTGGCCGAGGAGACGGTCGACGGGGACGGCTTCGAGGCGATCTTCTCGGACCTGCCGCCGAAGCGAACCACGCGCGATACACCGACGATCATCGTGGGGCCCAACCAGCCGACCCCGGGTGCTCAGCCCGCAATCAACCCCGCCCCGGCCTGACACCGCGGCGAAGCACTCGCAATCCCGCGACCCCGGAGCCGACGGCCCGGGGTCGTTCGTTGTCGGGCCCGATCGCGCGCCAGCCGATACCATCGGCGCCATGACGATGACGACCGCCACCGACCAGGCCTTCGAGGACTTCCTCGCCGCCCACGCCGACGAGCGCATGGCGTCGTACCGAGAGCTCATCCGGATCCCGAGCATCTCGGCCCTGCCCGCTCACGCCCGCGACTGTCGTCGTGCGGCGGAGTGGATCGCCGCCGATCTCGAGCGGATCGGGATGGACCACGTCGAGGTCGCCGAGACGGGCGGTCATCCGGTCGTCTACGCGGATTGGCTCCACGCTGACGGGGCCCCCACGGTCATCGTCTACTGCCACTACGACGTCCAGCCGGTCGATCCGCTCGATCTGTGGACGTCGCCGCCCTTCGAGCCGGTCGTGGAGGGGAACCGGATCCTCGGTCGCGGGGTGGCCGACGACAAGGGCCAGCTCCACCTTCATCTCCGCGCGACCGAGGCGTTGCTCGCGACCCGCGGGCAGCTGCCGGTGAACCTCCGGTTCGTCTTCGAGGGTGAGGAGGAATCGAGCTCCGTTCACCTCGACGAGTGGCTGCGCTCGAACCGCCATCGGCTCGCAGGTGACTTCGCCCTGATCAGTGACACCGGCTTCTTCGAGGGCAACGTCCCGGCCATCACGATCGCCCTGCGCGGGATGATGTACGCACAGGTCGACGTGACCGGGACGGCGGTCGATCTCCACTCGGGCGGCTACGGTGGGGCCGTCGAGAATCCGGCCAATGCGCTTGCCCGGATCATCGCCGGCCTCAAGGACAAGGACGGCCGGATCCTCGTTCCGGGCTTCTACGACGATGTCGTCGAGCTCTCCGCGGGCGAGCGACGCCTGATCGGCGAGCTGCCATTCGACGAGGCTGCCTACCTCGCCCGGCTCGGCGTGCCGGCCCTCCACGGGGAAGCCGGGTATTCGACCCTGGAGCGACGCGGGACCCGGCCGACGCTCGACGTCAACGGCCTGTGGAGCGGGTTCCAGGGCGAGGGCAGCAAGACGATCATCCCGGCTCACGCCCATGCCAAGATCTCGTGCCGGCTCGTGACCGACCAGGATCCCGATCGGATCTTCGCGGCGTTCCGCGACCACGTCCTGGCCATCGCGCCGGCCGGCGTGCGCGTCGACGTCGGGATGCTCGGCGGCGGCCGGGCCAGCCTGACCCCGATCGATCACCCTGCGACGCAGGCGGCGGCCCGGGCGCTCGAGGCCACGTTCGGCCGGGCTCCGGTCTACATCCGCGAGGGTGGCTCGATTCCGGTCTGCGCGACGTTCGAGACGGCGCTCGACCTGCCCGTCGTGTTGCTCGGGTTCAGCCCACCCGACGATCACGCCCATGCCCCGAACGAGTGGATGGACCTCGCCAACTATGAAACGGCCATCCGGACGATTGCCCGGATGTGGGACGAAGTTGCCGCGGTCGGCGTCGCCGGCCTGGCGGTCCAGGCCTGACCGGCGCGCCACCGACTCGGGCCGCCCGTCCGTGTTCGGGATAGGACCTTCGGGCCATCCGATCGCCCGCTTTCGGAGGGCTGACCGCCTGTGGCGCGGTGCTACGATGCACAACGACTTCGTTGACCGGGAGGACGAGCGAGCGTGACCGAAACCGCCGAACCCACAGCCGCGGCCCAGAGCTGGCGCCTCGACGCCGACACCGGGAGCATGGTGCCGCGTTCGGCGCTCGATGTGCTCGTCGACCTCAACGACAAGGTCACCACTGGCCGGGTCAGCGAATACCAGCCAGTGCCTCTCGGATTCACCCCGATGGACAAGACGATCGGGACCGGCCTGCGCGCAGGTGAGCTCCTTCTGATCGGCGGCGCCCAGGGCACCGGCAAGACGACGATGGCCCTCCAGATGGCCCGCAACATCGCGTCGGGCGGCCAGGCGAACGTCCTGTACATCTGCTTCGAGCACGACGAGCAATACCTCCTCAATCGCCTGATCGCGATGGAGTCCGCACTCGCCCACCTGCCCCACAAGACCGGCGCGATCAAGATCCAGGATGTCCGCAAGGAGATCCTCGGGACATGGATGGCCGAGGGCGGCGGTGCGGCCCAGCTGGCGAGCAACCCGCGCCTGCGCCCGTCGCTCGACCGGATCGCCCGCTACGGCCAGAACCTGTTCCTGCTCCGCGGGTCGCAGACCGCCAGCACGGTCGAGAACATCCGCAAGCTCGTCCAGGAGCACGCCCGCCTGTCGGGCGACCGGCGCCTGGTCGTCTTCGTCGACTACCTCCAGAAGGTGCCCCAGATCCCCGAACCGTCGAACGAGACCGAGAAGGTCACGTACGTCGTCAACGGGCTCAAGGACATCGCGCTGTCCGAAGACGTCCCCATGGTGTGCATCGTCGCCGCCGACAAGGAAGGCCTCAAGGCGTCACGCCTGCGCAACTTCCACCTGCGCGGCTCGTCGGCGATCAACTACGAAGCCGACATCATCCTGATCCTCAACGAGAAGTACCACATCGTCGCCAAGGTCAACATCGACTTCAACCCCTACCAGGCGCAACGGTTCCGCGACTGGGTCGTCGTGTCGGTCGAGAAGAACCGCGGCGGCCAGGACAACGTCGATCTCGAGTTCGAGAAGCACTTCGAGTTCTCCTGCTTCGACCCGAACGGTCGATCGGTGCAGGAAAAACTGATCGAGGAACGCCTGTACAACGATTAGCTCTCCGAGGTCCGAGGCGGAGCTCTGCGACGCCATCGGCCCGAGGATCGAGGAACGCCTGTACAACGATCAGCTCTCCGAGCGTCGTTCGACGGCCCGGCATGAGCCGGGCCGTTTCGATTCTGTCGGCTCCCCGGCGCGGACGACGCGGGCCGCTCCTCCCAGACGCGATTCAGCGACAACCGTGCAGGGCTGCAGCGCAACCGCGACAGCAAGCGCGGCGATCGCACCGAACGCCCGCACGAATGTTCGCGGAATGTGCCTCACGGGAACGGAGGCGCGGGCCGGAGGGCGGCCGATCCGGTGTGCCGCACGTAACACGTTTCTGTCGCGAGTGTTTCCACATTCCGTCAACACCACGGATTGTTTCGTGGATGAAATGTCCGGCGGAGCGGTGAAGTTCGTGGATAAGGCCGTTGTGGCTTCGTGGACCCGGGCATATGGTTCGTCTTGCCCGAAGGGGCCAACGCAAACGGACAGGCGAGGCGAGGGGTGACCCGCGCAGCGCCGCCGGTCCGGTCGGACGAGCCGCAAGGCGCGCCCACGCCGCGACCGCCGGTCCGGGAGCTGGTCGGCCGAGATCACATCAAGGCTGGTCGCTTCCACGATCGAACCCGTTTGGCAGTCGGTTCCTTCGGGCGTTTCCGTGCGCGCCGCTCCGCGCGCGCCGCGGTTCAGGGTCGGATCGACCACCGACGTCGCGCCGCCCCGGGTCGCCGACCGCAGGCTTCGAGCGCCGCGGCTACACTCCGGCGATGGGCGGCAGGCCGATCCGATGAGCCCCAGCGCAAGCGACTTCCCCCGTGTGGTCGAGGTCGTCGTCGAGATCCCGCGCGGAAGTCGCAACAAGTACGAGTTCGACGAGGCCGCCGGCGTCTTTCGCCTCGACCGCGTGCTTGCCTCGGCTGTCCACTACAACTTCGACTACGGCTTCATCACCGATACGCGGGCCGGCGACGGCGACCACACCGACGCCCTGCTCCTCATCGACGAGCCGACGTTCCCCGGCTGCCGGGTCTGGGCCCGACCGATCGGCGGGCTCGAGATGCGCGACGACAAGGGTGAGGACTTCAAGGTGCTGTGCGTGGCGGTGGCCGATCCCCACCAGGCCCATGTCGAAGACCTCGAACACGTCCGGCCGCACCGCCTGATCGAGATCGAGCATTTCTTCAACACCTACAAGATGCTCGAGGACAAGGAGACCGACGTCGTCGGCTGGCGCGATGCCGCTCGGGCGCGCGCCGTCCTCGTCGACGATCGCGCGACCTGGCGGGCGGAGCAGGCGGCGTTGTCGAGCCGCCGCGGTTGAACGAGGAGCCGCGCCTCTTTGTCGCCGTGCCGCTGAGCGAACCGGCCCGCGCGGCGGTCGCCGACGTCGTCGAGCGGATCCGGGCGGGCGAGCCCGAGGGCCGAGGAGTGCGCTGGGTTCGCCTCGACGGCCTCCACATCACGCTCCGGTTCCTCGGCCCGACCGCTGAGTCCCGCGTCGACGCCGTCGCCGCGGCCCTGGCAGATGCGGCGGCCGGCATCACCCCTTTCGAGATCCGGGTCTCGGGGGCCGATGCGTTCCCTCCCGTCGGACGTCCCCGAACCCTGTGGCTCGACCTCGATCGTGGCGTCGACGACCTGGCCGCCCTCGCCGCCCGCCTCGACGACGCGCTCGCTCGGGCCGGCTGGGAGCGCGAGCATCGCCCGTTCCGGGCCCACCTGACCCTCGCCCGGGCCGACGGCGTTCGGGCCGGACCCGCGACCGTGGCGGCCCTGAAGGGGGCGGCCGCGGAGTTGGCGATCGAGTCGCCGATCGACCGAATCGTGTTGTTCGAGAGCATCACGGGCTCGGGTCGCGCCCGCTATGTCGACCGGGCAGAGGTCGCCCTCGGCTGACCGCCCAGCGCCAGGATTCGAGGACGGTTCGGCCACCGAAAGCGGGACGGGCGAGGCGGGCGGAGGCTCGCGGGTGCTACCATCAGCCAGTCCGAAGAGCGGACTCCATGTCGGACGGAACGGGAGCCCACTGCACGTCGTGACCACCGCTCAGCGCGCTCGTCTGGTCGTCGCCATGGGGCTTCTGAACCTCATCCTCGCGACCGTCGCGCTGACCGCAGGCGTCGTGATCCCCTCTCACCCGCAGCGCGATGTCGCGGCCATTGTCGGGACGCCGAGCCCATCGGTGCTCGCGATCGGCCCCTCGCCGACCGAGTCGCCGGTCCTGACCGGCACGCCGCTCGCCTCGCCGGAACCCACCTCGCCGAGCGGCCCGTCGGTCCAACCGACCACCGGACCATCCGTCGAGCCGTCGATCGGGCCGTCGATCGCTCCGGCGGGGTCACCGACCGCGTCCGGCGGCCCGAAAGTCGGCGGAAATCAAACCCCGAGCCCGGCGGTGCGCCAGACCCCGACACCGACCGCAGCGTCGACCCCGACACCGACCGCTGTCTCGACCCCGACACCGACCGCAGCGTCGACCCCGACACCGACCGCAGCGTCGACCCCGACACCGACCGCTGTCTCGACCCCGACACCGACCGCGAGGCCGACCGCCCACCCGACACCGCCGCCGACGCCCGCCCCGACCCAGGTCGGCCGGGTCGTGAAGCCGCGACCACCATGCCCGTCCGACTCCGACGGCCCGCCCGGCCATAACAAGGTCGCACCGCCGCCGACCCGCCCCTGTGCGCCCGCGACGAAGACCCACGGATCGGGCGGCAACGGCATGGTTGTGGTCCTGCCGCTCGCGCTCGGCGGCCTGGCGGCCGCGACCCGGACCCGACTCGTCCTCGGCGCGCGCCGACTCGTCCGCGCCGGTCGCGCGACCCGCGCCCGGCGCCGCGTCGGCCGCGCTCTTCGCCGGAGCTGACCGCTATTGCCGGCCGGAAAACGAAGAGCGGACCGAACCGGGGGGAACGAAGCGGCCCGCTGAGCGATCACCTGCCCGAGTGATCGCCGGTCGCCGCGAACGGCGAACCCACGCTGAATTGTCGGGCCAGCATCGCCCGGGGCACATCCCCCAACCGACGTAACCGGGAGGCCCCTGGAACGGGTCGGTCCGACGCGGTCGGTCCGATCGGGTCGGATGGGCCGCGCGACGTCCGTCGGATACGATGCGCCAGATGCCGAAGCTCGCCTGCCGATCGTGTGGACGGCAGATCTACACCGTGGCCCCGATCGAGTCGCTCTTCGCGGAGGAGCGCCGCTGCCCGCGCTGCGGCGCGTTCCTCAACGATGAGCGGCGGGACGCCGACCGCCGCGGGTACATCCGGCGCCAGAATCCCGCCGACGACCCGGGCCCGCCGACCGCGGCGGAGCGCCGGGAGGAGGAGCGTCGCGCCG
>JANMCU010000249.1:0-2130 GCA_031361415.1 Chloroflexota bacterium
CATTATCGCCCTGCGGTGGCCGAGGCGGCGTACTGGCTCCTCACCTCGGGGACGCTGGCGCGAGTGATCAGTGAGCTGGCACGCACGCGGAGCGACGCCCTTGGCCTGCGCTGGATCGTCGTCGCGTCCGGCGCCGCGCAGATCATCGGCTTGCTCCTGTTCTTTCACACCATGTGGTCGCGCATCCGCCCGGCTGGCAATCAGGCTCGCGAGTCCGCCGGTGAACGCTTCTGATCGTGCCGAAGAGACTCCCATGTTGATGATAGCGTCGCGGCGACGCTCGCCGGCGACCGCCATCTGGCTGCCCCACCTGGCGTGATTCCGCGGCGTTGCCCCTCCGCCGACCCGGCGGTAACATCTCTCCGTCCTCGACGGAGTGGCCATGGGTCTCGTCATTCTCGGAATCATCGTTGCCCTGCTGGTCGCAGTTGCGCGTGCCTCGTTCAAGATCATCGGGCAGGCGGAGGTGATGGTGATCGAGCGGCTCGGCCGCTTTCACCGCGTCGCCCGGTCCGGCCTCAACATCCTCCTCCCCTACATCGAGCGGCCGAAGTCCATCGACGTACGCTACTTCCAGGTGGACCCCGGCGGCACGAAGAAGGTGACGGCCGGGTCGACCAACCGTATCGACCTGCGCGAGCAGGTGCTCAACTGTCCGAGCCAGCCGGTCATCACCAAGGATAACGTCACGATCGACATCGACGCGGTCGTCTACTATCGCGTGGCCGATCCGCAGAAGGCCACCTACGCGGTGCAGAACCTCCCGTACGCGCTCGAGACGCTCACCAAGACGACGCTGCGCAACATCGTCGGTGAGATGGAGCTCGACTCCACGCTCGCCAGCCGCGATGCGATCAATACGCGGATGCGCGAGGTGATCGAGGAGGCCGCGATCGGCTGGGGCGTCGACCTCACGCGCGTGGAGCTCCAGGCGATCGAACCGCCGCGCGACATCCAGCAGTCGATGGAGCTTCAGATGCGCGCCGAGCGCGAACGCCGCGCGGCGGTCACGAACGCCGAAGCGGGCAAGCGCGCCGCCATTCTCGAGGCCGAAGGCGTGCGCGAATCCCAGGTGCGCCGCGCCGAGGGTGAGAAGGACGCGGCGATCCTGCGCGCACAGGGGCTCGCGACCGCGCGCACGGCCATGGCCGAAGCCGAGGCCGACGCGCTCGTCAGAATCTCCGCCGCGCTGCCCGAAGGCCAGGCGGCCATGTACCTCCTCGGCCTGAAGTACCTCGAGGCGCTGCCCAAGATCACCGAAGGCGCCGGCACGACGATCTTCCTGCCGGCCGAAGCGACAGGCGTGATGGGCGCGCTCGGTGGCTTGCGCGAGCTGTTGACGCGCAGCAACAGCAATCCAGCGCCGCGTCAGCCCACTCACCCAGCGTCGCCACCCGCAACGGGATCGCCACCGCAGCTCTCGGCGGGCACCGATCCGCTGCGGCCGGACCTCTGACGTTGGCGGCGATTACCCGTGAGCGGGCGGAGCGGATCGCCCGCGCTCACGCCTGCGAGAATTGCGGCGAGTACACCTACAAGAAGCTCGTCGTGAAGCCGGCAGCGGAAGCGGTCCGCGCCGAGCTGCAGGCGGTCTGGATCGCGACGAAGATCTGCGGTGTATGCGGGCTGCAGCAAGAGCTCGGCATCGACGAGGACGGCGACGTCGTCTTCGCGAGCTGATGCTGGCGCACCGGCGGTTGTTCACGCCGATCGGCGGCGGTAGCTTCCTCCATTCTGGAGGGTTGGCAGAATGGCTATTGCACCGGTCTTGAAAACCGGCGTCCGCAAGGACTTCTGGGTTCGAATCCCAGGCCCTCCGCTGTTGCGGGACAATGACTTATCACCGTAAAGCGCCCTCGAGAGATCGGGGGCGTTTTCGGTTGCGGAAGAGCCTTGGGAAGGTATTGCGCCACGCGGCTGGTGCGTGGCGAGCCAGGTCACTGGTAAGGCAGGGGCGGCGAGGCCGCACACCGGATGCGCGACCGGCAACCGCGCGGCGGCGAGCCCGCACACCGGATGCGCGACTGACCACCACGCGGCGGCGAGCCCGCACACGGGTTTCGCGACTGACCACCGCGCGGCGCCGAGCCCGCACACGGGTTTCGCGACTGACCACCGCGCGGCGCCGAG
>JANMCU010000253.1:0-2896 GCA_031361415.1 Chloroflexota bacterium
TGATCGACTGGACCCCCGAGGCCGCCGAGAAGAGCGGCTTCGACCATTTCATGCTCAAGGAGATCCACGAGCAGCCGACGGCCCTGCGCCAGTGCATCGCGGGCCGGGTCACCCGCGACGGCCACGTCCGCCTCGCCGAGATCGACGGCCTCGTCGAGCAGATCCGGGCGGCGACCCGGGTCGAGCTGGTCGCCTGCGGGAGCGCCTACTACGCCGCGCTTGTCGGGGCGGCCGCGATCGAGGAGTGGACCGGCCTGCCGGCCCGCGCGACGGTCGGCTCCGAGTTCCGCTACAGCCCGCCGCCGCTCGACGAGAAGACGCTGGTCATCGCCGTGACGCAGTCGGGCGAGACGGCCGACACGATCGCCCCGACCCGCCACGCCCGCGAGCGCGGCTGCCCGATCGTGGCGGTGACCAACACCGTCGGCTCGGCGATCACGCGCGAGGCCGACGCCGTCGTCTTCCTCCAGGCCGGGCCGGAGATCGCGGTCGCCGCGTCGAAGACCTTCACGACCCAGGTGACGACGCTCGTGATCCTCGCCGCCGCGATCGCCCGGACGCGCGGGACGATGGACGACGCCACCGAGCACGAGCTCGCCGATGCCCTCCATGGCCTGCCGGCGGCGGCCCAGCGGACGATCGAGGAGAGTTCGCCCGGAATGCCGGCGATCGCCAGGCGCTACGTCAACTCGCGCGGTTTCATGTTCGTCGGTCGGGGTTATGCGATGCCGACCGCGCTCGAAGGCGCGCTCAAGCTCAAGGAGGTCAGCTACGTGCACGCCGAGGGGTACGCGGCCGGCGAGCTGAAGCACGGCCCGATCTCGCTGCTCGACGCCGAATACCCGCTCGTCGCCGTCGCGACCCGTTCGCGGGTCTACGACAAGCTGATCAGCAACGTGATGGAAGGGCGTGCCCGCGACGCTCGCGTCATCGCGGTCGCGACCGAGGGCGACGAGCAGATCGGCCGATATGCCGATGACGTGTGGTTCGTGCCGGACACCCACGAGGTGCTCGGTCCGGTGATCGGGATCATCCCGCTCCAGCTGTTCGCCTATCACGTGGCCGTCGCCCGCGGCACCGACGTCGACCAGCCGCGCAATCTCGCCAAGTCGGTCACGGTCGAGTAGGTCGGCCGACGACATGCCGACCGAGCCCATCGCTGCAGCATCCGCGCTCGCCGGCGCCGTCGTGCCCGGTGCCGGCGTGCCCGCCGGTACGAGCGAGCTCGGCATCGACATCATCAAGGTCGACCGGATCCGGGCGTCGATCGCGCGGTTCGGCGAGCGGTTCTCGAAGCGGGTCCTGACGGCCAACGAGCAGCGCTACGTCCGGATGCGGCCCGAGACGTTCGCGGGCCGGTGGGCGGCGAAGGAGGCCGTCTCGAAGGTCCTCGGCCTCGGCGTCCGCGGGATCGGCTGGCGTGACATCGAGGTCGAACGGATGCCGACTGGCCAGCCGGCGATCCGCCTCCACGGCCGAGCCGCGGCGCGCGCCGAGCAGCTCGGGATGGACAGGATCGCGGTCTCGATCACCCACGAATCCGATTACGCGGTCGCGATCGCGTTCGGGGTCCGAACGACCGGCGGCCGGTATGTCTTCCCGCTCGACATCGACGAGCGCCTCGACGATCGTGAGCGCCTCCTCCTGGCCCGGATGGAACGGCTGCGCGAGCTCCACGCCACGAACGCCGCGCTCGAGGCGGCGACGGCCGGCGAACCAGGCGGCGAGGAGGTCGGTCGATGACCGGTCGCGGCCGGCTCGGGTTCATCCGATCGGACGGCTCGGCGGCCGACGACCCGGTCGCGAAGGAGAAGACGCCGCCGATCGAGGGCGCCGAGATCCTCGACGACGCGATCGCCTCGGCGCTGCTGCCGGCCCGCGACAAGCGCGGACACAAGGGCACGTTCGGGAAGCTGCTCGTGATCGCCGGTTCGCTCGATTACGCCGGCGCCGCGCTGCTCGTCTGTCGGGCGGCGGGTCGGGCCGGCGCCGGGCTCGTGACCCTGGCCGTGCCGGAATCGCTCCAGCCGCTGTTCGCCGCCAAGGTCGTCGAGGCCACGACGATGGCCTTGCCGGAGGACGACGTCGAGGAGATCGATCCGGAGCCGTCCCTCGCCCGGATCCTCGACCACGATCACGATGCGATCGTCGTGGGTCCCGGGCTGCGACCGGGGCTGGCGGCAGCGGAGCTGGTCCGGATGCTGCTCACGACCGGCGACGACCCGGGCGCCGCCCCGATCGTCCTCGATGCCGAGGCGCTCCGCTCGCTGGCCACGATGGAGGGCTGGTGGGAAGGCGACCGACGGCCGGGCGTGCTCACCCCGCACTCGGGCGAGTTCGCCCGTCTCCGGGCGGGCAGCGGTCGCGAGCCGGCCGACGACGGCGATCTCGATGGTGACGACGCGGCACGTGCCACGGCCGCTCGGGATGCCGCGACGGCGTGGCGTCAGGTCGTGGTCCTCAAGGGTGCGAAGACCGTGATCGCGGCGCCTGACGGCCGGGTGGCGGTCGCGCCGTTCGAGAACCCGGCCCTCGCGTCGGGTGGAACCGGGGACGTCCTGGCGGGCACGATCGGCTCGCTCCTCGCCCAGCATCTCGCCCCATACGACGCGGCCCGCCTCGGGGTGTACCTCCACGGTCTGGCCGGCGACGCCGTCCGCGACCGGCTCGGCGACGCCGGTCTGCTCGCCTCGGACCTGCCGGACCCGATCGCCCTGGCCCGCAAGCGTCTGGCCGCCATTGCCGAGCGTCGCAAGGCGGGTGGCCGGCTCGGGTTCGGGGCCCGGCCGCCCGGATCCGGCGGCTCCAACCAGCCGGACGCCCCGGACAGCCCGGCGGCCGAACCGAGCGCCGGCGTCCGCTGACCGTGGTCGACGAGCGAGCCGGCAAGAACGCG
>JANMCU010000274.1:0-4263 GCA_031361415.1 Chloroflexota bacterium
TTGAACTCCTTGCCGTCGTTGATCGTCGCGCCGCCGGTCCCCGCCGGGTTCTCGTACGTGGCGACCCACTCGTCGCCGAAGGTCTTCTTCGTGCCGGAGGGATCGTCGGACGACTCGGAGCCGGCGAACAGGCGGCCGTTCGCGTCCCAGGCGAGGACCGGATCGCCCGCCGACGCGGTCCGGATCTGAGCCCGGCTGGCGTATGGCGTGGTGTCGCCCGGATACCCCGGGACGAGCGAGCTCTGGAAGCTGCCGCCACCGTTCTCCGAGCGGTAATAGCCGAGCCAGATCGGGCCGGATGGGATCGGCGCGCCGTCGGCGTCGCTGGCGCCGTCGTAGACCGCGCAGTAGTCGTTCGAGCTGCCGACGATGACGCTCGTGTTGCGCGGATCCATCGCGACCGCCGGCTCATTCTGGCGACCGCGAGAGCGCGAGCATTCGGTCATGACCGCGTCCTTGCTCCCGAGCCCGGTCACCGTCGTGTAGTTGCTGACGTAGCCGGCCGTTGTCGGCGCGTCGTTCGTCAGCCGTGCATCGGTCCCCGGTGACGACCCGACGACGGTGGCCGTCCCGGCCAGGGTCATCGAGAGTCCAACGACCAAAGGAAGGAATCGGCGGCTTCGGAGATCGCGCATGGGGCACCTCATCGGACCAGTTCCGTCGCGGGAAAAGAGCGGGGCGTTCGCGGGGTTCGTGAGGAGGCACGCCGACGATGCGATCGCGGGGCATCCGCGCACCGATCCTTCGCGAGGATGCTACATCGCGGGCCTGCTCAGGCGCCCTCGGTTGGATTCATCCGGCGCGTTCATGCACCACATCTGTGCCGCCGCGGTCGGTTGGTGTGGCTGCCCCTCGAGGGTTCGAACCTCGGTTCACGGATTCAAAGTCCGCTGTCCTACCATTAGACGAAGGGGCAGCGGACGGCGATCTCGAGGGATCCCGGGCGACACCCGGACCCGGGGCGCTCCCGGGCAGAAAAATGGAGCGGAAGACGGGACTCGAACCCGCGACCCTCACCTTGGCAAGGTGATGCTCTACCAACTGAGCCACTTCCGCTCGAAGAACGCGACCACCGCCTTGACGATGGTGCCGAGAGCCAGGATCGAACTGGCGACACCGCGATTTTCAGTCGCGTGCTCTACCAACTGAGCTATCTCGGCCCGATGGCCAACCAGGCTCGGTCACCCGTCGGCGGTGGCGAGGATACCACGGCCCTCGGACGGGCTTCAAACCGATCCGGGCACCGGCCAAAGGCGGGATTCTCCTCTGGCGAGCACATCCGACGCATTCGGCAGCATCGTCGCGCGTGCGAGCGCCCTGGACCCCGATTTGGTCGATTCCTGCACGTGGGGCGGACAAACGCGCGATGGAGCCGTCGTCCGGAGGCGAGCTCGTCGGATGTGCTCCGGGGGCGTGAATCCGATTGTTGGACGCGGCCCGGCTCGGTCAGCGGGCCGCTCCTCCGCCGTCCCTGCTCCAGATCATCCGCGGGATTGGCTGACCCTCGGCCGATGCCGCGATCAATGCGACCAGGCGGCGCTCGCGCGTCTCGGCCCGCTTGGCCGAGATGACCCAGTGAAGCGCCTGCTTGCGGAACGACGGCGCCTTCGCCGAGAACCATGCCCAGGCCGGCTCGTTCGCCCGGAAGCGGGCCTCCTCGTCCGTCGCCAGCTCCGGGTCGCGCGCCTGCTCGAACGAGTAGATCGCCGTCCGATCGGCCTGCCGCGCCGCGAACGCTGCCTCCCCGGCCGGGCGCATCCGGCCCGCGGCTCGCAGCTCGGCGACTTTGGCCACGTTGACCGCGCTCCAGATGCTCCGCTTGCGACGCGGCGTGAGCCGGATCGTCCAGCCGTCGCCCGGGACGCTCCGCCGGATGCTGTCGATCCAGCCGACGCAGAGCGCCTCCTCGACGATCTCTGGCCAGGTCAGGCAGCGCTTGCCGGTCGACTTCTTCCATGAGCCGACGATCAGGTCATCGGCCGTCGGGTGGTGCTCATCAAGCCAATCGCGAAGGTCGGCCGGGGTCTCGAAGAAGATCGGCGCCGACGACGCAACCGGCACGGGCTCAGTCCAGGCCCGAGAGCTGCGCCGCCTCCGCGCCATCGAGCGGCTTGTCGCCGGTCAGCTCGCGCAGCCGATTGATCCGATCGAGCGTCGGCGGATGGGTCGAGAACAGACCCGACGCGCGCGCCTCGAACTTCTTGATCGGGTTCGTGAAGTACATGTGCTGGGTCGCCCGGTTCGCGACTTCCAGGACCTCCTGATCCTCCGAGATCTTGGCCAGCGCGCGCTCGATCCCGTATGGGTTCCGGGTCAGCTGGACCGACGACGCGTCGGCGAGGTACTCGCGCTGGCGGTTGACGGCGAGCTGGACGAGCCGGGCGGCGATCGGGGCGAGGACCGACAGGACGATCGCGACGACGACCATGATCGCCTGAAGGCCGCCACCGCCTGAATCACGGTCATTCGAGGATCGCCGGTTGCCACCAAAGAAGCTGAACCGCAGGAAGAAGTCGGACATCAGCGCGATCGAGCCGACGAGGACGCCGACGACGGTCGAGAACCGGATGTCGAAGTTGCGGACGTGCGAGAGCTCATGGCCCATCACGCCCTGAAGCTCCTCCCGATCGAGCTTCTCGAGGAGCCCGGTCGTGATCGCGACCGACGCGTGCTTCGGATCGCGCCCGGTGGCGAAGGCGTTCGGCGCCGTGTCGTCGATCGTGTAGACCTTCGGCATCGGGATGTTGGCGGCGATCGCCATCTCTCGGACGACGTTCATCAGCTGCGGCGCCGAGGTGTCGTCGACCTCTTTCGCGCCCGACACCGACAGGACGACCGAGTCGCCGGCGAAGTACGAGCCGCCCGCCGCGAGGCCGCCGAACAGGATCGCGACCGCCATCACGACGAGCGCGCCCGAGGTGCTGCCCGCGATCGCGTAACCGATCGCGAATCCGAGCGCGCCGAACAGGGCGATGACGAAAAGGGCGAGCAGGAGCGAATTGCGGCGGTTCGCCGCGATCTGGTCGTAGAAGGTTTCGGCCATCGTCGATCGGGCCGGCGGGACCGGCCTGCGCCGTGCTGGCGCCTGCTCCCGGTCCCGGATCCGGCTCCTTCCGCTAGGACAGGTTCAGGTCGACGGTCGGGACGGCGCTCGCCTCGGGCTCGGCGTCGAAGAAGTCGCGCTTGGTGAAGCCGAACATGCCCGCGATCAGGACCGCCGGGACGACCTGGATCGCCGTGTTGTAGTCGAGGACGCTCGAGTTGTAGTGCTGGCGGCTGAATGCGATCTGGTTCTCGGTCGTGGTCAGCTGCTCCTGGAGCTCGAGGACGTTCTGGTTGGCCTTGAGCTCGGGGTAGTTCTCGACGACCGCGAACAGCGAGCGCAGGGTTCCGGTCAGGGCGTTCTCGGCCTGGGCCTGGGCGGCCGGGCCCTGGGCGCCGGCGGAAACCGCGGCGGCCCGGGCGTTGGTGACGTCGGTCAGGACCTTCTGCTCGAAGCCCATGTAGCCCTTGACCGCGTTCACGAGGTTCGGGATCAGGTCGTGGCGACGCTTGAGCTGGACCTCGATCTGAGCGAACGCCTCGTCGATCCGGAGGCGACGCTGGACCAGGCCGTTGTAGAGCCCGATCACGAAGATCACCACGACCACGATGATCGCGATGACGATGATCACTGCTGAATTCATTCGTCCCCTCTTTGGTCAACGATGGAAGGCGACCTTGCCCCCGCTCGGTCAGTCTAGCAGCGGCGCGCTCGCGGTCGACCAGTCCGAAGGGGCCGATCGACAAATGGTGGGCGGTACTGGGCTCGAACCAGTGACCTTCTCGGTGTAAACGAGACGCTCTGACCAACTGAGCTAACCGCCCACCGGGAGGGTACGCCAACGCCGGCCCGCCGCGGGTCGGCGATCTCAAGAGGGCATGTGGCGTCCAGGCACGGCGCTCATATGCCAGCCACAGTCGCCGTAGGAGAGCCATGGCCCGGCAATGGCCACGAACCAGGGTCAAACGACAGCCTGCCCAGCGAATGCGCGCGATTCGATGTGCCCGGCCGCAACTGCCTTGCGAAGGCCGTCCTGGCTGTCAAATGCGCTGTTTGCCGGTCGCGCAACCTGCGCCGGCCGCGCAACCTGCGCCGGTCAGCGTCGTCCGGGGCTCGTGGGGCGCCCGATGGGGACGAACATGGAACGACCGCTGGACGGGCCGGCGGTCGGATCACGATCAGGTGAGTGGTGCCCAGGCCGGGACTTGAACCCGGATGAG
>JANMCU010000070.1:0-6014 GCA_031361415.1 Chloroflexota bacterium
GGGGCCGCCGCGCTCAATCTCACGGTCCGGGTCACGAACCTCGGCCAGACCGCCTGGGGTCACCCAGCCGATGCCCAATCGGTCGTCGGACCCGAGCGGGAGCCGGCCAGCCGGGCGATGCTCGTCGTCCGCTGGGTCGACCTCGGCGGGATCGGTGTGCCGCCGGCGGGAACGGCGGGAGGCGTCGCGAACTCGGTCCTGCCAGCGGGCTTTGCCCCGGGTGCGTCGGTCATCGTCGAGATTCCGCTCCTCGCGCCGGAGATCCCCGGGGAGTACCTCCTCGTCCTCGACGTCGTCGATCCCGCGACCGGATCGCTGGCCGCCGCTGGTGTGCCGCCGGGCATCGTCCGGGTGACCGTGACCCGGTAGTCCACGGAACGTCGGCGGCGGCACGGGTCTACGATCCGGACGTGAACGAGGTCTCGATCCCCGGGTTCCTTCCGAGCACCCGCGGGTTCCATTTCGCGAATGCCTGGCCAGCGGGGCCGACGGTCACGTTCGGGCCGCTCGATCCGCGCGTCATCGGCGTCGGCGATGCATCGACCGGTCTGTGTGGCGGGATGGTCTACACGGTGGCCGACCTGTTCGCCGCCGACGTCGCAGTGCCACCCGACCGCGAGCCGCCGGTCAACGGCTCGGCGCGCTTCAACTCGATCGTCCGGCGCCAGGTCGAGTCGCTCGCCTGGCTGTCGGTGCCGGTCCGCTTCTGGCTGCGGATGGCGTTCGGCGGATCGTTCGGCGGCGATCGTGCCCGCTCGACACTCGAGCGGGAATGGCCGGCGGCGAAGGCCGGGCTCGACGCCGGTCGGCCCGTCCCGATCGGGCTCATCCGGGTAGCGGCGACCGATCCATGCGACCTCACGAAGAACCACCAGGTGATCGCGTGGGGCTATGTCGAGGATGGGCGCGGGGTGACGCTCCGGCTCTACGACCCGAACTGGCCGGACCGGGACGATGTCACCGCCACGATCGCGCTCGACGTCGCGCTCCGCCCGAGCGGGCTCAGCCAGTCGACCGACGAGCCACTCCTCGGCTGGTTCGTCCTGCCCTACACACCGGCCGATCCGCGGGCCTGGCGCTGACTGCTGAGCGCGGCGCAGGGAGCGCGGCGCAGCGAGGGCTGCGGCGCCGGCGGCCCTGACGAAATCGTCAGCCGTCGAACGCCACATGCCGCCAGACCACACATTGCGATCTCGGATTCCGAAAGCGATGCATCGCCGCGGAAAACGGACGTGATGATCGGGAGCTGTCGATTTCGGATGCAGAGGCGGCCGCCGGGCGAGCGGGCATCAGACCGGCGGCAGCACCTGGGCGTCGGTCTGGGCGCCGGCGAAGAGGTCGCCGACGGATTCGACGCGCTCGACCATCGTCCGGATCGTCCAGCGATCCGGGCGCAGCTCGGGATCGTCCAGCTCGTCCCAGGCGATCGGTGCGGATACCGGGGCACCGGCCGACGGCCGCACGGCATACGGCGAGACGAGCGTCTTGATCGTTGCGTTCTGGGTGTAGTCGAGGCGCGCCTTGCCGCCGCGTGAGCCCTTGGCCCATTCCCACGACACGAGGTCGGGCACGATCGCCCCGATGGCCCGCGAGATCTTCTCGACCCAGGCGCTCGTGTCGGCGAAGGTGTAGTGGGGCTCGATCGGGATCCAGACCTGGAGGCCGCGCTTGCCGGTCGTCTTGGGATAGCCCCGGACGCCAAGGTGAGCGAGCGCGGTCCGGTAGAGCCGAGCCAGGACGAGCGTCTCGTCCCAGGTCGTCTTCGTCCCCGGGTCGATGTCGATCAGGGCGAACGTCGGCCGGAATGGGTCGTCGAGGCGGGCCGTCCAGGCGTGGACCTCGAAGGCGGCCTGGTTGCCGAGCCAGCACAGTGTCGCGACGCGGTCGGCGATGAGGTGATCGTTGGCCTTGCGGTCATCGACGCCGACTTCGTGCCAGCGGCGGAGCCAGTCGGGCGCCGACGACGGGATGTCCTTCTGCCAGAAGCTCGGGCCGTCCGCGCCGTTGGGGAACCGCTGGAGGTTGAGCGGCCGATCGGCCAGGTGGGGCAGCATGACGGCCGCGATTCGGGCGAAATAGGCGATCAGCTCGCGCTTGGTGACCGGCTTGGCGCTCGGATCGGTCGGTGGCGGGCCGAACAGGACCTTGTCGAGGTTGGTCAGCTTGAGGTCGTCGCCCCTGGCGCCGCCGACATGCCAGACGCCCTCGGCCGGCATCGTCGCAAGGCGCTCGAGCTCGGCGGGTTCAGCGGCCTGTGGGTGGTCGCTCGCATGGGCCCTGGCGCGCGCGACGGCGCTGGCCGGCGACGCCGGTCTGAGCGCGGGGGATGGTGGCGGCGCGCCGATCGGTGCCGCACGCTTGGCCTGCTTCTTCGTCGACATCGATCGATCCTCTCCAGGCTCGGCCTCGGGCTCTGATGCCTTCGCCGCGGCGATCGCGCTCGCCGACGACACCGCCTCCTCGCGAATGACTGCGCGCGGATCGCGCCCCGGCTCGATTCCCTTGAACGACGTCTGGCGGACGTGGCCATCCCGCGTCCAGCCGCCGATCTCGGCCCGGATCACGAGCTCGGGGCGGATCCAGGTGACGTCGCTCAGGTCGCCGCCCCAGCGACCGCGGTGGTCACGCGGCGGCGGCGGATCGAACGGCGGATCGTCGCTGACGAGTGGCGCCATCGCCGCCAGGAGGCGCTTGCGGGTCGTGGCCGTGAACCCCGAGCCGACCTTGCCGGCGAACCGCAGCCGGCCGTCCTCGTAGACCCCGACCGCGACCGCGCCGAGATCGCGGGCGTTGCCCTCACCGGGCGTCCAGCCGCCGACGACCAGCTCCTGCTCGGGTCGGATCTTGAGCTTCAGCCAGGCCGGGCTCCGCTTGCCGGGCTCATACCGGGAGCGGCGGAGCTTCGCGACGATGCCCTCGAGCCCCTGCGTTCGCGCCGCGGCCATGAACGCCTCGCCGTCGCCGATGACGTGCGACGCGTAGCGAACCCGGCTCGTCTCGCGAATCACGCTCCTGAGAAGGCGCTTGCGATCCTCGAGCGGGACGCCGAGGAGTGACCGCCCGTCGAGATAGAGCAGGTCGAAGACCTCGTAGACGAGCGCTCCCGGCCCGCTCGCACCGGCCGGCCCCGTGCCGCGCCGCTGCGAGATCCGCTCCTGGAGGAGTGAGAAGTCCGGCAATCCGTCGTCGTCGAGCGCGACGACCTCGCCGTCCACGATCGCCTCGCGGGCATCGATCCAGGTCGGTGGCGAGAGCAGGTTCGGGAAGTAGGTCGCCGCATCCTTGAGGTTGCGCGTCCACAGCGTCGCCTTCCCGTCCCGGACGACGGCCTCGACGCGGTAGCCGTCCCACTTGATCTCGAACAGCCAGTCGGGGTCGTTGAACGCCTTGCCCGCCAGGGTCGCCGCCATCGGCTCGATCCGGTCGGGCATCGCCCGCTCGATGGCACCGGCGAGGTTGATCTCGGCCACGGCGGCGGGCTGCTCGCTGACCCAGATGGCGTCGCGATTGGCCTTGACCTCGTCATTCGTGCGGCCCGTCCGGACGCTCTGCGGGTGGCCCTCGGCGTCCCAGCCGTGGACCGCGGCGGCGTCGCGCTTCTTGATCAGGAGCCACTGCTCGCTGTCGTCCTCGAACGCGGTCGTCGGCGTACTGCCCGGCCGGCGACTCGTCCGGACGATCGTGAACCGGCCCTTGACCTTCTGGCCGGCGAGCACGAACTTCAGCTCGCCGTTCGCGATCGCGGCGGCCGGGTCGGGCGTCTCCGCCTCGGGTGTCCAGGTGCCCCAATCCCAGACGATGACGTCGCCGGCACCATACTGGCCGTGTGGGATCACGCCCTCGAAGTCGAAATACTCGATCGGATGGTCCTCGACGTGGACCGCCATCCGACGGATGGACGAATCGAGCGTGGGCCCCTTCGGCACCGCCCAGCTGACAAGCACGCCGTCGATCTCTAGCCGGAAGTCGTAGTGAAGCCGGGTCGCCCGATGACGCTGGACGACGAACCGGCCGGTGCCGCCGGGCGGGCTCGAGTCGCCGGCAGGCTCGGGTGTCTTGCCGAAGTCACGCTTGCGCTTGTAGGTCTCGAGCGGCATCGCCGCTCAGTCTGGCGCGTCGGGCGTCGCGCGTCAGGCGGTCTTGCGCTTGCGAGCCTTCGCGGGCGCCGCCGCCGCGGCCTCGTCCTCGCCCTGGTCGGACGCGGCCTTCTTCGCGGCGGAGTTCACGTCGGCGGTCTTGCCGGCCCGGGCCTTCTTTGCCTCGGCCACGCTGACCGGCTTGTCGGCGGATCGGGCCGCCTTCGCCGCGTTGACCGACGCCTCGAGCGCCGCCATCAGGTCGATCAGCTTGCCGCCCTCCTCGATCGGTTCGGGCGCCTTGACCTCATGGCCCTCGACCTTGGACTCGATCACGCCCATCAGCGCGTCGCGGTATTCGTCCTTGTACTCCGCCGGGTTGAACTCGCCGGTCATCGCAGACACGAGTTGGCGGGCCATGGCGAGCTCGGCCGGCTTGAAGTCGTAGTCCTCGTCGGGCAGGTCGAGCTCGGCGGTCGAGCGAACCTCGTCGGGCCAGTGGAGAGTGGTGAGGAGCATCGTGTCGGCGAACGGATCGAGCGCGGCGAGCGCCTCACGGTCCTTGATCACGACCTTGCAGATCGCCTTGAGGCCCTCCTCCTGAAGGACCGAGCGGAGCAGGTAGAAGGGCTTTCGGCCGATCTTGTCGGGCTCGACGTAGTACGCCTGCTTCACGAACCGGGTGTTGGCCGCTTCCTCGTCGTCGGCTTTCGTGAACTGCTCGATCTCGATCGAGCGGACGGTCTTGAGCGGGACCTTCTCGAGGTCCTCGTCGGTGATGACGACGTACTCACCGGGCGAGTACTCGAAGCCCTTGACCGTGTCCGCCCGCGAGATCGGGGCATCCTCGACCGGGCACCACGTCTTCATCTGGATCCGCGAGTGGTCCTTCTCGTGGAGCATGTTGAAGCGGATCGTGTAATCCGATTCCGTCGCGAGGTACAGCTTCACCGGGATCGTCACCAGCCCGAACTGGATGGCTCCCTTCCACATCGCGCGCGCCACGGCAGGTCCTCGTGCGGTCGCTTCGGCAGGTCGAGACGAGCGTTCCGTCACGGCCGGGTTCGCATGATAACGCGGGCCGGCAACCGACCGGCCCCGGGGGTGCGGTCAGATCGTCAACGGAGGATGACGAACGCGTCGACGTCGACCCGGCCGGTGCCACTCAGCCGGACCTCGATCGTGTGCGTGCCGAGACTCGGGAACGCCAGCGAATACATGACCACCCGGCTCCTGCCGGTCGCCGCACGGAAGCTCACTGTTCCCCGGGACGCGCCATCGATCCAGATCGACGCGGAGCCGCGGGTCGGGCCGATCGGTGCGACGAGGGCGATGCCGCGGCCACTGAATGTGGTCCGGGCACGGGCCGCCGAAGACGTCGCATAGGTCGTCGAGCCGCCCGAGGCAGCAGCGTACAGGGATTTCTTCCACGTTCCGGCATACCTGATCGAAGTGGAACGGTCCTGGACGAGGAGGCTCGTCACGCTCGGCCCCTCGGCCCACGGGCTCCAGTTGCCGACGATGTCGCGGGCACGGACACGGTAGCGATACGCCCGTCCGAGAACCTGGCTGGCCGAGACGCTCTGGATGGTTGCGCTCGTCGCCGTGGCCGCGAGCCAGTTGCCGCCCGCCACGCTGGCCGCCAGCTCGTAGCCGGCGATCCCGGTCGACGGGTCGGTGGCGGCCGGCCAGCTGACGCGCGTCGGCAGGGTCGTGATCCCGAGGATGCCCCTCGTCAGGGCGGCGGTCATCGGCGGCAGGGCGGTCGGCGCGTCGCTGGTGACCTGGATCGTCGCGATCGCCGTGTGGACGTTGCCGTGCTCGTCCGCGTTGACCGTGACCTGATACGGACCGGGGGTAAGGCCCAGCGGAATGTTGACCGTCAGGGTCGTGGCCACGCCGGCGAACCCGTAGAGGCTGGCCGGGGCGAACGTCGCG
>JANMCU010000106.1:0-3818 GCA_031361415.1 Chloroflexota bacterium
GATCCGGGGTCCGAGCGGCCGACCGTCGAGCCGCCCCCTCGACGATTGCCGGGCGGGCCGACACCTACCGCAGCCGGCACCTAGCGCAGCACGAGCGCCGCCACGATCGCCACCAGCGGTGGCACCGCCTGGATCGCCGCCGAGCGAACGAAGCGCCGGTTCGTCGAGAGCAGGACCAGGCCAGCCCCGACCATGCAGGCGCACGCGAACAGGACGATCGCCCGTCCCGCGTCCACCGACCCGGACGCGACCAGCGCGAGACCGCCGCCAACCCCGATCGCAAGGAAAAGGTTGTAGAAACCCTGGTTGAAGGCCATCGGCCGGACCGCAGCGATCTGCTCGGCTGTCGTCAGGCCGAAGCGGGCCGCGACGCTCGGCTGGCTGAAGGTCACGCTCTCGAGCACGAAGAACAGGACGTGGAACGCGGCCGCCAGCAGCGCGGCGAGCGAGGCGATCAGCGGCATTCGAGCCTCCATGGGCCGACGTCAGCCCGACGACAACCGGCCGGCGGCCGGGTGGCATGATGCGGCCGAGCGTAGCAGCAGCAGGAGCAGCCATGAGCGGTGAGCGGGTCGGGTTCCTCGGCCTCGGGACGATGGGCGCGGCGATGGCCGCCAACCTCGCCCGGGCCGGTTTTGCCGTCACTGCCTGGAACCGGAGCGAGGGTCGGGCGCCGGAGCTGGATGCGCTCGGCGTCGCCCGCGCCGCGACCCCGGCCGACGTCGCGAGGGCGACCCAACTCATGGTCATCTGCGTCTCGGACACGCCGGACGTCGAGTCGGTCCTGTTCGGTCCCGATGGCGTCGCGAGCGGCGCACACGACGGCCAGCTCGTCGTCGACTGCTCGACGATCTCGCCGTCGGCGACCCGCGATTTCGCCGGTCGGCTCGAGGCGCAGGGCGTCGAGCTCGTCGATGCGCCCGTGTCGGGCGGCAGCGAGGGCGCCCAGAAGGGGACCCTGACGATCTTCTGCGGCGGCGCGGCCGACGCGGTCGAACGCGCTCGTCCGATCCTGGCGGCAGTGGGCAAGACGATCACTCACGTCGGCCCGAGTGGGTCCGGCCAGGCGGTGAAGGCCGTCAACCAGGTCATCCTGGCGGGGACCTATCTCGGCGTCGCCGAGGGGATCGTGCTCGCGCTGCGGGCCGGGCTCGACGTCGGCCAGGTGGTCCAGGCCCTCGGCGGCGGGGCGGCCCAGAGCTGGGTCCTGGCCAACCGCGGCGGTCGGATGATCGCGAACGATTACCCGCTCGGCTTCAAGGTCGCCCTCCATCGCAAGGACCTCGGGATCGCGCTCGACCTCGCCCGCGAGATGGGGGCCGAGCTGCCGGTGGCCGAGCTCGCCGCCGGGTTCGAGACGGACCTCGTCGCCGACGGGCACGCCGACGACGACATGTCCGCCCTTGCCCGGATCATCCGAGCGCGATCCGGGCTGCCCGGCTGACGGCGGGAAGCCGAGCCGAGACTCCCGGCCGCTGGCGCGCGGCCGGTCAGACTGGGGCGGGAACCGCGCCGCCGACGCCGACGAGGAGCATCGGATCGCCCAACTTGCCTTCGTAGCGAGGTCTGAAGCGCTCCTCGTTGTACATCGAGGCCAGGTCGACTCGACGGGCCTTCGTGCCGGCCGCCGGCAGCTCCGTGTGGGCGTACTTGCCGTCCCGGATCGCCATCATCCGGCCAGTGATTCCGTCCCGGACCAGGTCCATCGCGATGTTTGCGAACGTCGTCGCGACCATCGCGTCGAGCGCGTCCGGCTCGCCCGAGCGCAGGTCATAGGTCAACTCCGAGGAGACGGACTCGATCCCGGTCCGGCCCTTGAGCTCGGCGGCGAGGGCCTCGCCGACATTCGCCTTGTGACGGTGACCGAACATGTCAGCCTCGCCGACGTCCTGCATCCGCGCGCCATGCCAGATCGCGCCCTCGGCGGTCACGACGACCGCGTAGCGCGACGGGTTGGCCTCGCGGTCGGCGGTCAGGACCTCGGCCAATCGATCGAGGTCGTACGGTGCCTCCGGGATCAAGCAGCGGGCCGAGGTCACGTAGGCCGTGTACAGGGCTGAAAATCCCGCGTCTCGTCCGAAGATCCGGAAGACCCCGATCCGCTCGTGCGAACCGAGCGTCGTCCGCTGGCGGTTGATGAGCTCCTTGGCGCGGGTGATCGCGGTCGAGAAGCCGATGCAGTACTCGGTCCCGGCCACGTCGTTGTCCATGGTCTTCGGGATTGCGACGAGCGGAACGCCTTCGTCGAAGAGAACGCGCGAGAAGCTCAGGGTGTCGTCGCCGCCGATCGTGACGAGGACGTCGAGCCCGAGCCGCTCGATGTTGTCGAGGACGACCGGCGTCAGGTCCACGATGCCGTCGGCGTGCGTCATCGCGATGACCCGGGCATGGTCGAGCCAGGCGGGCACGCTGGCGGCGTTCATCTTCTTGGGATTCGTCCGCGACGTATGGAGCATCGTGCCGCCCGTCCGGTCGATCGTCCGGGTGTTCGTCCGATCAAGCCCGACGATGTAATGCGGATCGGGCGCCGGATCGAAGCGGAGGTGGGTCAGGCCCTCCCAGCCGCGCCGGATGCCGACCACCTCGTCGCCGATCTCGGTCGCCCGATACACAACCGACTTGATGACCGAATTGAGCCCGGGAACGTCGCCGCCGCCAGTCAGGATTCCGATTCGCCGTCGAACTGTCATGGCGACCGGATCGTACCGCTCGTGAAGGATGCAAGTCGGTTGCGAGATGGTGACGGCCGGCGTCACGTCAGCCGTCGGCGGGCCTGTTATCGTCGAACGCATGAATTACGAGCTGTTCATGGGCGAGGCCCTGGCCGAGGCGCGCAACGCGATCGCGGCCGGCGAGCGCCCGAACGCTGCGGTGGCCGTCGTGGACGAGGCGATGGTGGCGCGGGCCCACGACCGGGTCATCGAGTCCAACGATCCGACGGCCCACGCGGTCGTCGTCGCCCTCCGCGAGGCCGCCCGCAAGCTGGGCCGCGAGCGGCTCGCCGACGCCACGATCTTCACGACCATCGAGCCGTGCCCGATGTGCGTCGGAGCGCTCCTCGAGAGCGACGTCGCGGCCCTTGTCTTCGCGATGCCCAACGAGACCGACGGCGCCGCCGGCACGATCATCCAGCTGGCTCAGCATCCCGACTTGCCGCGCCGCATCCGGATCGTCAGCGGCATTCGTCGCGACGAGGCCGAGGAGCTGCTGGCGGGCACGATCGCGATCGCCTGACCCGGGCCGCTGCGATCGGCCGCCGAGCCACTGGGTGATTCGCCACGTGCGTTGCCCGGACGATCGTCCCGTCGGCCGCGCCGTTGACCTTTGCTATTCTCTGCCGCGGAGAGGTGTCCGAGTGGTTGATGGTGCCGCTCTCGAAAAGCGGTGTGCGAAAGCACCGCGGGTTCGAATCCCGCCCTCTCCGCCAGAGCTCATCGCCCGAGCCGGCCGGCGCATGTCGGTCGGCTCGGTTTCTCCTCCGGGAGAGGTCGCCTAGTGGACTATGGCGCCGCACTGGAAATGCGGTTCGGGGCAACCCGTCGCGGGTTCGAATCCCGCCCTCTCCGCCACATCCTCGGGCCGATGGGGTCGCGGAGCTCCCCCTCGGACCTTGGAGAGCGAGCGACAGTTCACCGCTGAGGTTGCCGGCTCGACGGACTCCGGGAACCGCTGGCGAGGGCATCCCTGCTAGACTGCGCGGGCCGTGCTAGGCGGGGAACTAGCGGTGCCCTGAACCTGCAATCCGCTCCAGCAGGGCTGAATTCCCACCCGAGGACTGCGTCCTTGCAGGCCGCCGCTTCGAGCGACGTTGAGGATCG